>CAZRZU010000019.1:0-22669 GCA_964604615.1 uncultured Oscillospiraceae bacterium | reverse complement strand
ATCAATGACAACGAGGCAGAACGTCTTTACTTCAAAAACAGCTATGCTGACGACAACTGGCGCACAACAGTCCTTGAGGTTGAATTAAGCGAGGGCGACAACACCTTAGAGATTTATAACGACAACTGGCGGCTTATTCAGTGCGGCACAGGCACGACAGGCAACATCAATTATCAGACTTTGGTGAATTTCGCACCCAATCTTGACCTTTTTGAATTCTACCCTGCCGTAGCGGAAAATTCCGCTCTTGAAGAAAACTACAAAATCAGTGTAATGGCAACAGATAACGGCTTGGTTGAGTTTGACAAGGCTTCTGTAACACCCGGCGAAAATGTAACACTTACCTTCACTCCCGAATACAACGAGGGAGGTATTGAGGTTCTCGCCAACGGTGAAGATGTTTCCTCCATGGTAGTTGATAATACTCTCATCTACACACCTACAACCGATACAGAATTTTTAGTTCGTTTCATCATTCCCGAAAACCTTGACAACTACATTGTAAACTCCTCCTTTGGCACAGGGGATTTCACAGGTTGGGAAGAAGAACGCGGAACAAGTGAAGTAATCGAAGAAAACGGCATTCACTATGCATACGTTGCAGGCTATTTGCGACAGATAATTCCTTGCCCCGAAGGTTATTACGACATCACCTTTAAAGCAAAAGCAATGGAATCAGGTGGCACCTTAGCAATAAGAACCGAAGATGCTAACCTCTCATGGGAGCTTACCGACTCTTGGAATTCTTACACAGTCCGTACCTATTCCGATGGCGAAATCAATTTACGAGTTATAGGCTTACCTGCCTACGTTGACGATTTCTCCCTTAACATCGGTCAGGTTGCCCCCGACCTTCTCTACTTTGTTGACTGCGGTGATATCGACCCCACTACCATAAATGAGGGCGATAAATACGGCTTGTACAACTCCGTCACAGAACAGTTCTATGGTGAAGATGCTGTAACAGGCTATGAATGGGGCATTGTGGACGAATATGTTCCAAACACAACCTACCCCTACCTTTTAACAGGTGCGGAAACATGGCCCTATGAATACGACCTTACAGATGGCGAAGACAAGGTTATCACCTACCGTTACGCAAAGGACCAGGACGACAGAACAGGAAATGGTGTAACATATAAATTTGCACTTCCCGATGATGGGGACTACGCATTTGAGGTTTGTTTCTATGCACCCAGCCACTGGCAAACAAGTGTTAACCGCAAAGCCAGCCTTACAATGAACGGCAAAGTGTTAGCAAGTGGCATTATCCCCTCAACCAATGCTTCCAACCCCAACATAATTAAAAAGATTGCTACCGTTGAGGGCGGCTATGCCACATTAAATCTTAAGCTTGATTCTGACGGCTACGGCGGACCTATGATGAGCTATATCAAAATAAGTAAAGCTCCCGCCGTTTCTCACATGGAAAAAATTGACACAACAAACCTTTCAATAACAGGCTCTGCAACATGGAATAACGACCCCGCGACCCAAGCAAAATATGCTTTCGACGGGGACCTTTCAACTTTTTTCGATGGTATCTCCGGTGGTTATCTTACAGTAGATTTAGGTGAGCCTACTCCTATCGGAGCCATCGGCTATTACCCCCGTTCAAGCTGGGCAGGAAGAATGGTTTCCACATCATTCTACGGCTCAGTTGACGGTGCAAATTGGGAACAGCTTTTTGTTATTACCCAAACTCCCGAATACGGCATTGAAACCCGTGTTACATATACCGAATTTTTAAACAACGGCGAATACCGTTACATCAAATATCAGAACCCCTCTGACTACTGTAATGTAGCCGAGATTAATATTTACTCTCTTTCCGATTCTATCCCCTTTGTAAACTACGACACTCAAGTATGCTGTATGAAATTCATTTCAATTGAAGATGGCAATTACTACTTTGAATATGAAGAGGGAAGCTCCGGCACAATTATTCAGATTGTCCGTGATGGTGACACTGTAACAAAGGTTAAGAGAACACCTCTTACCACAGAACCCGTCCCCATTCTTTCCGAAAACGAAGAAATCTACATCTGGGATATGAACACTTTGAAACCACTTGTTTCAATCAAGAAATAACCACACAAAAAACAGCACCATAGTTGGTGCTGTTTTTGTTTAAGTTGGGTTTTATTTTACCACATGGGACTGCCGATAAAAATTTTGTTCAACTTCCCTTATTTTGATTTAGTATAAGTATCCCTATCAATAATCAAAATATCCCCGGAAAGGTAATATTTATAGCTGCTTTCAAGCGCCTCTTCCTCTGTTTCTACTCTTTTGTAAGAGCCACCCGCATGACCGTCTCTACTACTTAAAACCAGTGTTTCATCTTCTGTTAATGTGTAACGATTTGCACTTTCCATCCATGAGCCATTATATGTAAATGGTGCTACACACGAACCGTCTTCTTCAAAAACAACAATGTCATTACCATGTACCCAGGTGCCGACAATAGCTTTTTTTGTACTATTGTTTCCGCACGCTGCCAATTATAATACTAAAAGCAAACAAGCCATAATTGACAATCTTTTAAATTGATTCATCTTTTTCATAATTTTAAAACTCCTTACTTCGTTTTTGTCATGATATTGAATACGTATTACTGATACAAACTAAGTTCACCTAAGTTAATATAAGAATAATCTCCCCAAAAATCACTTAAATTATATGTGCATACAATTTCCAAGTCATTGCAACCCGTTATATCAACATCAAAATAAACAGGCGCAGATCTTTTATCTATCTCAGGAGACTTGTATACGGTTTTACCATCTGCTTTTATGAGAATCCGTGTTGATTCGTCTCCGGAGTAGCCCTCTGTTACGTATGCAACACCTGTCAATCTTGAATATTTCATTCCGCATAAAGCTTCAAATGTTTTGTCATCGCCATTTGTTGTAATAGCTCTTGTATAAAAATTTCCATAATTATCCTTTAGATTATCCGATTCATACCAACGGTCTCCTATATTGTCCTTTTCTGTTAATTCTTTTGTCGGATATTCCAGTTTTCCGTCCATATCACCCAAATAAACCGTAAACTCAGGACCGTCCCAATAAACAGCCTTTCCCATAGCAGTTGCAATCGCCCGAACTGGCAAATATGTAGTGCCGTTATAAATAAACGGTTCAACACTGTTTCCGTTAGCATCTGTGGGTTTCAATTCTTTTCCGTCAAGCACAATTCTAATTCCGTTTGTCATTACGTCATAAAGTGTTGTTGTATTTGCCGCATAACAAACACCCGTTGTAAGCAATACCCCCGCCAGAAGTCCTGCCACTAATCCCTGCAACCTCTTTTTCATAATAATTTTCCTTTCTTTAAATAAAATTTATTATTTTAATCAATTTTATAAGCTATATATTCTTCATATGCTACAACATCCTGTCCTGACCAAAAACGAATTCTTGAAACATCAGTATCAAGTATTCTTCCGTCATATGCCACCACTTCTATGCCGATCGGCCAAATAATGCAAGCCGCACTGTCCATGCATTCCCCGTTATCGTAGCACAATACACTCCAAATGTACGAACCATCTTTTTCTTTTTTTATATCTTCAACATTAAATTTAATTCCAGGATACCTTGTCTCCTGCTCTTTATCCGTATCGCTCAAACCATTCGATAAAAGTTCAAATCTGTTTCCACTTGGATACTCATATATACCTGCAACAGCAACAAAATCACCCTCCAAAATTTTGTCATATTCAGTATGAACTTCTGAAATTTCCTCATTTTCGGAATCACAATTGTCTTTCTTTTCGACTTCTTCCGACACAACCTCGGTTGCTTCTGTTGACGGCTCTGTAGAATCAGCCTGCTCTGTTCCACAAGAAGACAACAGCACAACAACTGTCAGTACAGCTGCAATCCAATTTAATAATCTCATTGTTTATCCCCTTTCTCAATTTTTGAAAAAGCGATATGCAGCTGTAAACTGCTCACTTTCTGCGCTGATTTTTGAGTTATATTCAATATTATCAATATAACTGTTTAATCTATCGAGACTTTCATTTCCTCGGTTAATATTTTCTGCCACTTTCTTAATTGAATCATCTAAAGCTGCCAACTGATTATTTGTTTCTCTGATGGCATAATAAAGCTCGTTTTGATTTTCTTTTATCTGCTCAAGATTAGATATTATATTGTCCATTTTTTCTACAACACGGGCAAACTTAATGTCATTTTCCAACATGTTATATGCTCCATATGGACCAACCAAACTGTCACAACGTCCCGCCTCCATATATTCACATATAGAACACACATATATAAGCCCTCTGTATTTTGGATAAATAATGTTAAGATCATAATACTTTTGAAGCTGTTCTGACATAATCGCAATATTGTTTTTGAGAAATTTGATTTCCGCATCAACAACAGTCTTTTTATCGGCTGCAATTAACGCAAATTTTTTATTCTCCTCGTTTCGCATGCTAATTCTCTCGTTTGTTTTTTTTACTCTATGCGTTTCCATAGCGCGTTCCATCAAGTCACTTTCACGATTTTGCTTCGCAGCACTAACACCCCAAGCAATACCACTTATACCTCCTATTGGGATACACAACACTATTGTGCTACCCATATCGCCTCCAAGAATTGTTAAAAACAACCCACACAAAAATCCGATTCCTGCCCCTGCGAGAATTTTACCCCAAACTATTTCCGCAGTAGTTTTATCTGTTCCTACCCACCTTTCTTTCTCGTATGGGATTATCTTTATTGCAGAGTCTTTTTCGCAGCTTTTAGCCTCATTTTCCATTTTCTTTAGCGCTTGTTTCTGACCATATAAAGATACTTCAAGTTTTTTAACACACTTTATGTATTCTACCAAATCACTTTGTGTAAATTCCGCCATAATAGCTCCCCCCTTTCATCCCTTCCATAATATCACCAATAATGCTGTCAGTCAACTTTTAATTCGTTTAGTGCATTATAAAATCTTAACTGTTAGTATATAATCAATACTATAAGGAGGGGATTTAATGAACAATGAGTTTGATTACACCGCACTGGGTAAGCGAATTCGCAAGGCAAGAAAAAGCCTTGGTTTAACCCAAGAGCAGCTCGCCGAAGCCTGCGAACTGTCCACCGCTCACATCGGGCACATTGAACGCGGTACACGGGCACTGTCCGTTGAATCGCTTATATCAATCTCAAAGGTGTTAAACGTAAGCACCGATTATCTGTTACTGGATGTTTTAAACAGCTCCGACAACAAATTATCAGGCATATTCAACGCATTAGGCAATGTTGAAAAAAACCAGTTTGAAAAATTCTATTCCATCACCAAAATCCTCGCCGAAAACATCGACAAATTATAATCCCCCGCTTGAAAATCATTTCAAACGGGGGTGTTTTTTACACCTTAGGGCAATTTGCTGTATTTAATTACATAAGCAGGATCATAGAAAGTACAACCGGAGTAAGTTGTCTTGTTTGATCCACTTATTGACCCGTAGCCATAGGGGTCATTTGAACTACCCTGGAATATTGCAAAATGCAAATGTGTACCGGTAGAATTACCCGTGTTGCCCATTACACCGATTTTCGCGCCTTTGCTTACCGATTTCCCTTCAGCAGGACAATCAGAATAAGAAGACAAGTGCGAATATAATGTTTTCACAGTGGTGTTTCCAATTTTATGAGACAAAATAACATGGTAGCCGTTGCCGCTACTGTAACCCTTGTACACAACCGTACCATCGGCTGCAGCATATATAGCAGTATTTGAGGATACAATATCAATGCCAAGATGATAGGGTCTGCCTTTTTGTGCCATGGAACTGCTGTAATTGTTCCATTTCTGTGTAATGCTGTAACTCTTCACAGGATACTGCCAGCCGGAATCTGTAACGGTGCTTGTAGTTGATGTAACATTCAAGGAAGTATTTGCCACCTTCACAAGCTTCCACTTCTGGGCATTGGTTTTGTTGCCTTCATATATTTGCACATTCGTACCATTAGCTGTTCCTGCGCCCGATACGTCGAGGTATTTTCCCAAAGCAGACTTAATGTAATAGTAGCCGTTACCTGCATCAACAAACTGCCACTTCTGAGCATTTGTACCGTTAGAAGTATACTGTTGCACATTCGTACCGTTGGCTGTTCCTGCGCCTGCAACGTCCAGAACCTTTCCTGAGTGCACTGCTGTTATTGTGTAATAGCTGCCGGACTTTGTAATTTTGAACTTCTGATTTTCGCCGCCCACATTGTCCCAGATGTGAATATTTGCGCCTTCTGCCGTGGACACACCTGCAACGTCCAAAACCTTATTGCTGCCAATGCCTGCCTGGATGTAGTATGTACCTGTGCTGACACTTACAGTGGACTCAGTATTTGAGGATGTAGTAGGAACGGAAGACGTATTAACCCAGCCCATCTTCCAGCCACCGGATATGGGATAAATTATCTGTGTTCTGCTGCCGCTTGTTGCAATGGAATAACACTTATCGCCCTTGGACACAGAGCCGATTGTTGAACTGCCGCTGCTTCTTCTGTATGCTGTCATGGATGCAGTTGCCGTCCATGTTGCAGTAGCAACATTTATTGAACCGCTTGTAACCGCCGACATGGGAATATATCCGGGCTTATCACCTTTTGAAGTTGGATATACAACATAAAATCTTGAACCACTATACCCCTTTATGGTTATAAGGTCTGTTGCGTAAATTGTGCCGTACTTAGCTGTGGATGTTGCCGTTTCGTAAACTGTTGTATCGTTGCCTGTGGAAATAACATAGGTTTTAATGTTGCTTGTTGCCGGCCAGCTTGCAGCCGATGCCACAAGGCTCATCAATAAGCTCAGACACAATACAATACTTACTGCCATTGACATTTTCTTTTTCATAGATAATTCCCTCTTTCATAAAAATTTGTTTTTTGTTGATGAACTAATAATAACACCCACAAACAAAAAAGCCCATGACAAGAAATGCAAAAAAAGACATGCCATTTTTACACAAAGTGCAAAATGGACATGTCTTTTAATTTACAATTTATTATTCGCAGCCCAAGATTGAGTTTATTCCGTAATACCATGCCACAGTAACGTTGGGCCACTGCTGGGTCGATTCGCAGTTTAAGTCCACAACACCCCAGAAGGGACTATGCATTGTGTCGGGCTTAACAATGGGCACAACCAAATCCGTTTCACCTGCGTCACGGGCATTTATAATATATTCCTCTCTGTCCGTAAATTCATCGTAGCAGTTATAAATGTCGTATGCGCCGTGCACAAAGCTGAACACAAAGCAAACTGCCAGCACCGCCGCACCTGCGGACACCCAAACCCCGTAGCTTGTTTTAATAACATCCGCTGCAAGAACAATGTCCGCCATAATAAACAGCGCCGCCGCCACAAAAAGCGACCTTTCGGGAATGTATGCCCCAATTATCATAACATAGTTTGCGCAAACTGCGCAGAATGCCAGAATCAGCGACAAAACAATGCTCTTGTAGCCCTTTTTCATATAAAGGCTCACAACAATAAGCACTGCCCATACAATAATAGGTACAATAAAATATTTTTCAAGCATGATTGTACATGCACCAAAGTTTTCCAACAGTTTATCCAAGGTTAATCCGTCGGACACCTTTGCGCTCATTTCAACAGGCATCATAAGAAGAAGCACAAAGCCTATAACTGCAAAAACAATAGGCAGTACTTTTTTAAGGGTTATTTTCTGCTTGCACATAAACCGTGCAGCAACAACCACCCCCACTGCCACCATAATTGCAATAAATGATGCAACCTCACTGTACATACCAAGCAAAAGCGCAAATATGCAAAACAGCACAAATACAATGTTGTTTTTTAGCACAGGGGTTTTATTTTTGTAATTATCAATATATGGGGACAAAAACACCATTGCAAAAAACAGCGCCCAAAGGTAGTTCACTGCGCCCACCTGCCACAAATAAACCTGGCCAAATGCAGGGGTAAACAGCCACGCAGAAACAACAATTGCCCCAAAGATGCAAAGGTTATCCTTTTTTCTGCCCATGCACATTCTGTACATAAGGTACATGCATGCCGTAAACACAATACTGTTAACCACATTAAACACAATTTTAGGCATTGTCATAAAAAGCTGTTCAAACCCGTGGCTTATAACTCTGCCGTTCATAATTTTGCTGTGATGATACATGCTCATGGGTATCTGCATAACACTTTCAATCAAAGCAGCATCCTCAAAGCTGTAACGGTAAATATAATCATCTGCCAGATAAGGTGTCATGCAATTAAAAACAAGCATCACAATAAAAACCAGCACCGAAAATACTATCATGCTCTTTTTTGAAGCATTAATTTCAAAAACTTTCACACTATCGCCTCTTTTGCTTAGTTTTTAGCTCCCTTAGCTCCATTCTTAAGGCTTCTTGCACCGAATTCGCTAAGAAGGTTTGTTTCATAGGAGAAGCTTATCTTTTCTCTTTCGCGGTGCCTCTTCTGAGCATAGTACACAATCTTATCCATTAAGCCTTCAAAGCTTAAGCCTGCCGCTTCCCATAAGTAGAAGGAAAGAGAACCGGGAATAGTGTTAATTTCATTAACAAAAATTTCTCCCGTAGCTTCGTCAATCATAACGTCAATACGTGCAACACCGTTACAGTTAAGAGCCTTAAAGGTTTTAAGGCACATTTCTCTTATCTTTTCTTCCTGTTCCCGCGTTACATCCGCAGGCACCTTACGGCTTGAGCCGCTCATGCCCTTAGTTTTGCCGCCGCCCTGATACTTGTCGGCAAAGTCCAATATATCGCCGCCTGAAGAAATAGGCTCTTCAAGCACACTTGTTTTTGCATCCTCGTAGTCACCCAAAACAGAACAGTTAACTTCCTTAAGCTGTTCAATGGCTCTTTCAACCAAAACCTTCTGTGAAAAGGTTGCCGCTTCTTCAATGGCTTCAACCAAGCTCTTTCTGTCGTTTGCTTTTTTAATGCCGACAGAAGAACCCAGGTTATATGGCTTTACAATAACGGGATATGCAATCTTGTCTTCAATTTTCTTTAATACTTCTTCCTGATTTTTGTAATACTCTCTTGAATAGAAGCAAATAGCATCAAGCACGTTTACCCCTGCATCACGGAGCACACACTTCATTGCGTATTTGTCCATACCAAGAGCAGAAGAGTTAACATCACAGCCTGCATAGGGCATGCCAAGCATTTCCAAAAAGCCCTGCAATGTACCGTCTTCAACATTTGTGCCGTGCACAACGGGAATAAACATGTCAACAGTGCAAACCGTTTTGTTGCCAAAAATGCCACCCTTTACCTTCACAAGTTCAGCAGAGGCTTTGCCCTTTTTAAGGATAACTTCTTCACACTCACTCAAAAGAGCAGGGATGTCCTTATACTTTGCAATATCCAAAAGAGCCTCGCCTGTAAAAAAGCGGCTGTCCTTTGTTATGTAAACGGGAACAACGTTGTACTTTTCCTTGTTCAATGCGTGCATCGCCTGAGAAGCAGAAATAACACTTACTTCATGTTCAACGCTGTTACCGCCAAAAAGCACACCAACTGATATTTTCATATTTATCAATCCTTTCTTATTAAAACCCACAACTTTGGCTCCCTCGCCGAGGGAGCTGTCAGCGAAGCTGACTGAGGGAGTGGTGCAATTACAAATAATTATCCGGTAAATCATTTTCCAGAAGAACTATCTTGTTTTCCTCATTTATGCTGCGCATAAGGTTAAATGCCTCATAAATATCCTTGACACAAACAATCTTTTCATCATCGGGACGAATTGTATCAGCGCCCTTTTTAAGCGCACCATACTGCTTCTCACCCACAAAAATTGCCCAGTCGGCACACTCGGCACAAATTGCACCAAGCTTTTCGTTTTCCTCAACTTCTCTGTCACCCAACTCAACCATGCCCGGGGTAATCACAATACGGCAGCCTTCAAACTCTTTCAAGGTTTCCAGTGCGCCCTTTGCACCTTCGGGGTTTGAATTGTACGCATCGTCAATAATTGTGCAATCGGGCTGATTTTTTATCTGTAAACGGTGCTCAACACTTTCAATGCGGCGCATTGCAATTTTAACATCCTCAAGCCCAACACCGTACTCTATTGCCACCGCTGCACTTCCGGTAAGGTTAACAACATTGTGCCTTCCCAGAAGACGAGTTTCAAGCCTTGCCTCACCCTTAGGTGTAACCAGGGTAAATTCGCTCCCCCGAGGTGTAACCTTAACATCCTTTGCGTAATAATCGCAGGCAGGGTCTGTACCGTAAGTAATGGTATTTTCTGTTTTTTCACGGTTCTTTACAAGCTCGCTGTCATAGTTTACGAACTTTTTTCCGTCACCAACGGAATCAATAAGTTCATACTTTGTGGCAACAATGTTTTCAACCGTCTTAAATGTTTCCAGATGCTGAGGACCTATGCTTGTCAGTATACCTGCCTCGGGGTGCACCAGGTCGCATATTTCTTTAATGTCCCCTGTTTGCCTTGCACCCATTTCCACAACAAAAACCTCGTGCAAGGGCGAAAGGTTTTCGTTAATTGTTCTTACCACACCCATAGTTGTGTTGTAGGAATGAGGTGTCATCAGCACATTGTACTTTTCCCCAAGAAGAGCACTAACAAAGTTTTTAACACTTGTTTTGCCGTAGCTTCCCGTAATTCCGATTATCTTAAGATTGCTCATTCCATCAACCTTTGCCTTGGCGCTTTTAACAAACTTTTTCCTTATTGCTCCTTCAACAGGCGCATTGATAAGGTTTGCAGCTATCACCGTCAACGGAGACACAAAAGCAGCCACAAACAACAAGAGCGGAACAAACTTTGAGCTTATAAAAAGCCCGGGCACAAGAATCAGCCCAGTTATTATCCCCTCTGTTACAAAAAGCCTCTTTACTCTGTCTGTTACAACAAGTGGCTTCTTTTCAGCTTCTTTGCCCTTAAACATATCCAGCAAAATATAAATAAGTGCATAGGCCGCAATGGCAGGGAATTTGCCAAATGCCATAAACACATAACCGCTAAGGGCAATAACCGCCTTAAAATCCACAAGCTTTAACTTGTTTTTTTTCAAATAACCAACATATCTTTTGTTAAAATACGAATTAAGCTGAAGCATGTGGGTTTCTCTTTTCAGGTTTCCCGTGAGGATAACCCACAAGTGAATACATGTCACAACCGCATAAAGAACAATGTACAAAATTTCTGCACTACTCATTTTCATCACCACTATTTCACAAAATATTCCAATGCTCCGAAAAACTTTCCCGGATAATCCAAATACGAAAAATGCCCTGCTCCTTCCAGCACCACAACTCCGCTGTCAGGCAGCAATTTATCCATAATATATGCATCACCCATAGGTGTTGCTGTATCCTTGTCGCCCCAGATTAAAAGAGTGGGCACATTAATTTTGGGCAGGTACTCTCTCAAATCCTCGTTTACAACCTTGGTCATTGTAGCACGCATGTTGTCGGAAAGAACCTTGTAGTCACTGCTGCCTGCATTTTTAACAAGTTTTTCATACAGCCCTGTTTTATTAATTAAAGGCAGCTTCAGGATTTTCTTTCCCAGCTTGTATGAATACACCTTAACATAATAATCCAAGCCTCTCTTGGGCTTTATGCCCGCGCTGTCCACCAGCACAATTTTTTCAGGCTTAATTTCCATTTTTTCAAACAGCTTTATAATCACTCTGCCGCCAAAGGAATGGCCCAGCCAGATTGCCCCCTCGCAGTGGACTTCTTTTATAAATTTCTTCATAAATTCCGCATACAAATTCACGTCCCAGACCTGGCCGGGCTCGTCGCTTTTTCCAAACCCGGGAAAATCCAAAGCCACAACTCTCATATACGCAGAAAGCCTGTTTATTATTGGTTTAAAAGTTTCTTTGTTTGCACCCCAACCGTGAAAAAGCACAATACATTTGCCCTCTCCCACGTCTGTATAATTGATATTTAATCCGTCGATGTTAACATTCTTTTCCATAGGCACACCTCCGCATACTACACTATTATATAGTATATCACAACTTTTCAAATAATCAATAATAATTCAAAAAAAGTCGTTTGTAAGCATTATGCAAATTTTGGCGTTTTGGCGTTTTTTCTCATTGACTTTTCCTTTTCAAAATTATATAATATATTTATAATTTTAGAGGAGTAATCTGCCATGAAAGATACAAGAATATCAGTTCGACTCACCCCCGAGGAGCACGAAAAATTTAAGATACTGTCAGTAAAAAGGGGTTCCCCCATGAGCCAAATATTGCATGACTATGTAAAAGAGATGATTGTTGAGGCTGATAAAAATGAAAAAAAATAAAATTAAAGCTTTGTCCTTGTTTGCAAATGTTGGCATAGGCGAGTGCTGTCTCGGCGACACAAACGTGGAAGTTGTATTGGCGAACGAAATAATTAAAGAGAGGGCAGAATTTTACAAGCATCTCTATCCGGATGTTGAAATGATTACGGGCGACATTACAAACGAAGACATATTATCTCTCATCATCTCAAAATCAAAAGAAAAAGGCATAAATTTAATCATGGCAACACCGCCCTGCCAGGGCATGAGTACAGCAGGAAAAAAGGACAAATTTGACGAACGCAATGCTCTGGTTAAGTATGCTGTCAAGGTAATAAAAGCCGTAAAGCCGGACTATGTCTTTTTTGAAAATGTTCCCGAACAATTAATAACAAAAATATATCACAACGGAGATTTAATTTTAATTCCCGATTACTTAAAAGAAGAGCTATGTCAGGATTATACGTTTGCTGAGGATAACATAGTCAATGCTGCCGATTACTCTGTCCCCCAGCTTCGTGAAAGGGCAATTTTTTTGTTGACAAAAAAATCCAAGTCAGCTAAATGGAATATTCCTCCCAAGGACGGGAAAATTTTCACTTTAAAAGATGCCATCGGCAATTTACCCTCACTGGACCCGCTTATATACGACATTCCATACGAAGAGCATCTTAAAATTTTTCCCGAATATGAGAAAAAAAAGATGGAAGGCGCCTCAATTTCTCCGTGGCACCGCCCTCCCAAACACGTATATCGGCAAGTCTATGCAATAATGCACACTCCCACCGGAAAAAGTGCGTTTGAAAACTCAGATAAATACAAGCCCAAAAAGAAAGACGGTACAATTGTAAAAGGATATAAAAACACATACAAGCGCCAAAACTGGGATACCCCCGCTTATACAATAACTATGTATAACAGAACAATAGGTTCACAGAACAATGTTCATCCCGGTACGTACATAGGCAAAGATTTTGACGGGTCTGATTTATATTCTGATGCCCGAGTTTTAACAATATACGAAATTATGCTTGTAATGTCTATCCCTTCTGATTGGAATATTCCTCTCTGGGCATCTGACAATTTCATACGTTCTGTTATCGGAGAGGGGGTACCACCTTTATTGGTGAAGAAAATCATGGAGGCAATACCCAATGAAACTTAACGGACTATCACTGTTTGCCAATGTTGGCATGGCAGAAACATATTTACACAAAGTAGGCATTAATATTAAAGTTGCCAACGAACTCATTGAAGAAAGAGCTAAGTTCTATTCGCATCTCTATCCGGATGTTACCATGATTGTAGGAGACATTACACACAACAATACTTATGAGAAAGTTATAACAACCGCAAAACGGGAAAACGTAAATTTTATCATTGCCACACCCCCCTGCCAGGGCATGAGCCTTGCGGGCAAAATGGACAAAGACGATGTACGAAACCAGCTTATTTTTTATGCGGTTAAAGCTATTAAAGACCTCTTGCCCGATTATGTATTGCTGGAAAATGTTCCTCAGCAGTTACGCACCCGTGTAACCTTCAATAACGAAAAAATGCTCATTCCGGATTATTTAAAAAAGGAACTCTCTGACATCTATCATTTTGCCAAGCAAAGCTTGGTCAGCGCACGGGATTACGGTGTGCCCCAAATGCGTAAACGCAACATTGTTCTTTTATCAAGAAAAGATTTAAGCTACAAATGGGAAATGCCTGCGCCGTTAGGTTATGAAATTCCCCTTAAAGAAGCATTAAAAAATGTCCCCTCTTTAGACCCAATGTTAAAAGAAGGCTTTGAAGAAACACTAAAGCTTTTTCCCGATTTCGAGAAAAAGAAGCAGGAGGGTTTGGCAGTGTCAAAATGGCACTATCCTCCAACCCACTCAAAAAAACTGGTAGAAACAATGATGCATACCCCCAGCGGATGTACTGCTCATGACAATGAAATTTATTATCCAAAAAAAGATGACGGCACAAAAGTAAACGGGCATTATAATACTTACCGCAGATTCAGCTGGGATAAACCTTCCAGAACAATAACACAAAACAGTGCAGTAATTTCCTCTCTTTGCTGTGTCCATCCCGGTTACAAAATTTCCGAAGGTCCCACAGAGCACGAAAGAATATATTCCGATGCAAGATGCTTCAGTATATACGAACTTCTCATAGTATCATCTCTTCCGCTTGATTGGAACATTCCCTCCTGGGCTTCCGACAAGCTTATTCGCTCCGTTATAGGAGAGGGCATCCCTCCCCTTTTCGTTAAAAACATAGCAAAAGAATTAACAAGCCATATAGCCGACTAAAGGCTATATGGCTTGTTTCAGACTGTCGAAAAACTCAATTTTTAAGAGTCGCGAAGGGTTCGGAAAAGAAGGTTTCCCGCACAAAATAGGCACTTTGTTCTTGTTTTACTTATAATATTTTTCAAACAACTTGTCAAAATCAATAAATATACCGGCTTCTTTTAACTCATCAGCTCTTTTCACATGCAAGCATTTCAAATAGCTTTCTCTGCACTCATCATTTCCGTAATGGATTCCGCTATGACAGTTCGGGCACAGCGATACAATGTTTTCAACGCAGTCCAGATTATTTTCAAAATCCTCCTGTGCCGCCATAGGTATAAGATGGTGCATCTCCATAAAGGGTTTTCCTGCTTTGTTCATAAAGGTTTGGTGTTCTTTTATATGTTCGCACTTATACCCTGCAATTTCCAATGCTGTTTTGGCAATACGTGCATTTGTGGAATATGTTCTTCTTCCGCTTTTCGTGATGCTTTGCTTCGGCTTTCTCCTGTTCTGCTTTTGAAAATATTCGCTGTCCACATCATATCCAACAGTTCTTGATATACGTTTTTTATAATCGTCATCCTGGTCTGTCTTGGCATCTCCCGGTTCCACTTCTTCAACTGTCGTATATACAACTTCAGGTTGTTTATTATATATAGTCATTGCACTGAACATGTCTTTATAGTCATCCAAAACAGTGCTGTTAATTTGGTATTTCCCCTCAGAATCCTTGTAGCAAAAACCAATTTCATTTAAAAAAGCTCCAAATTTGGTGTCACCGTATTTATTAACCTGTTCTTTAGGAACAGTTATCGTTTTTTCACCGACGCGAACATTTTTAATTTCACTCACTGCACTGTTAAAATCTAAGCTAAAATCATGAGTCAATGCCAGCAATATTTTAAATTCACTGTTATTGATACCGTTTAAAGCTAAAATAGATTTTACAAACAACTTTGGCGGGTCTACATCAGCATCACTGGATTCAACCGCCGTATTTCCTCTGCCAAAGGTATATGTAACTATTGCGTTGGCTATCAAATTATATTCGCCTCGGATATCATCGTTTTTATGTGCTTCATACAATTCAATCCCTGTGGCAGTTATGCATATTTCCCGTTTTTTAAAATCGGTATGAGCAAAGCCAAAATACCTTACCAGCTCCGACTGCTTCACTATCATTGCTCCGTCACTGTCTTCGGAGTAGCTATCAAAAGCATCTATTATCTTTTGCTTGTATTCGCGGTTGGGCACAATTGGATTTCCGGTTTTATATGCACCATACAATATATCCAACGTTGTATAAAACTTGATTGGCTCACTTGTTTGCTTAGTCATAATCAATTTACCCACGAAATCATCTCCAAAACTATTTGATGCCTTGATTATAACATGTTTATTCCATTCTTGTCCAGCACATCAAATAATTCTTGACAAAACCAACAATTACATTTAAAATATTAATGTTAAATTGTTTGCCGGCGTAGCACAGTTGGTAGTGCAGCGCATTCGTAATGCGCAGGTCGCGTGTTCGAGTCACGTCACCGGCTCCAAAAGACCAAGGCTTTTGCCTTGGTCTTTTACTTTTTCCCTCTTCACTATTCCCTATCTTTTTTCCTTCTGTACAATTTTTTGCACCATTTATGTGCTATAATCTAAAAAAACAAAAGAAGTTTAAAAATTGCCATATCCCTATCGCTGAAACGGTTTGTGAGTAACCTTACAATTCTTTTTGCGCCCTCTTCGTCCACATCAAGGGTAACATTGGCCCCATACCACCAAAAAAGCCTGTCCCCTCAGAAAAAAACCTCATTATCTTTCCGCCGTCACAGGTGTAGGTAAAATCCTTTTCCTCGTTGTAGCTTTCAAAAAAATAGCCTATTATCGCCATTAACTCCATGCTCACAAAATTGGACGTATCAAAATACAGCTCCAGGGCTTTGCCGTTTGTTTTTATTGTTACCTCCAAGGGCGAAAGCCTGTATAGCTTTTTAAGTCCCCTTATTCTTTCCCTTTTTTTCTGGTATTCATATGCTTCTTTCAGCCTTTTATAATCATAATTTTCGTAAAACGATTTAAGAAAGCTCTTCATGCCAACCCCTCCTTGTTTAAAATTTTATCTCACAAGGTGTATAAAAAAACTCCCATCAAAAGAAAAGTCTGATACGTTAATTGTAAAAGTAAATTGTATAACAAGTGGTGTACAAAAATCCGTACACGCACTTTTTTAACTAATTTTTTCCACCGAGGGCTTTCACACGTTTAGAAACCTCCCTTAAATACTCTTCCTCACCCTCAAACTCTCCCTCATAAACCCGGGCTCTGTACAAAGGAGATATCTGTATAAAATTCACTCCTTAAACATTTTCAAACATTGACAGATTTTGTATTATGTTATAAAATTTAAGCATCTTAATTTTACGGAGGTAATATTATGTTATGTCCTAACTGCGGCGAGCCCTTGCAGGAAGGTGCATCCTTCTGCGGTCAGTGCGGCAAAGCCATTGACAAAACACAGGTTTCAGAAGATACCCAGCCCCAAGAGCCAATTACACCACAATCTCCCCCTGAGCCACAGCCTCAGGAGCCAATCGTAACACCAATTTCAATCGAACCTATTTCCCAAGGCACAACACAAGGTGCGGGCAACCAACCCAAAAAGCAAAACACAACACTCTATATTTTAGCAGGTGTTATTGTTGTTCTGGTGGCTCTCATTATAGGCATGCTTGGCGGCTTTTTCTCCTTTGCCGGCAGCAGTCAGCCTGTAACCACACCCGTTGTTCCTACTGAAGAGGCAGTTGTTCCCGCCTCGCCCGATGAAGCTGATACACCCGATGAAGCGCTTGTTGCAGTTTCTTCCTACGAAGCTGTAAAATCAGACGTAACCTGGAGCATTGCAAGCAGGCAGGCAGAAAGCTTTGGCGGCAAGCTTATAAGCATAAACAGTGCCTCGGAGTTTGCACAAGCATGCGCCCTTGCCGAAGAAGCAGGCATAAAGGTTTTCTGGGCAGGTGCACAGCGCAGTTCCAATTGCGATTGGGAAGAAACCACATGGCTTGACTCAACCCCCATCACATACACAAAATGGTTACCCGGCGAACCCACCTACATATCCGAAGAAGGCGAATTAGAAGACTGTCTTCTTGTTTTTAAAGTTAAAGACAATTGGTATTTCAACGATGCTCCCAATGACGTGTCTTCCTATTATGCAAACAAAATAGGCTACATAATCGAATATACAGAATATGTTCCCGCTGAATAAATCCACGAGGAAAAATAATTCAAGCAAATGACCGGTAGGGACAGACCCCGGCGGCACAAAATTGTGCCGCCGGGGTCTGTCCCTACCGGTCTCATTCTATGTAAACAAAAACCTTGAAGTTTATCCCGCCATTATATTATCGAACAGCTCTCTGTATGCCTCAACGGAAAATCTTGCCCCGTACTTTCCTCTGTGCTTATGCCTCATAAGCATTTCGTGGGGGTATTCCTCCAGAAGATATACACTGTAATAGCCTGTTTCCATATGTGTTATCACAGGCTCAATCAAAGCTTCTTCGCACCTTACCCCATTTTCATCCTTAACAATTTTAAAGTCTGCCATAGCACAAAGTGCGGTCTGATAATCGTTCTGATTTGAAATCAAATTACCTAGCGAGTAATATACCGGCACCCGTCTTCCGTCATTTGACACAACCACCCTTAAGGGCTGTACAACATGGGGATGATGCCCAACAATAACCGTTGCACCCTCGTCTGCAAAAAGCTGTGCCCACTTTTCCTGTGCGTCATCGGGCACATTTTGGTACTCATTTCCCCAATGGGCAAAAACAACAATGGCATCACTCATGCCTCTTGCCTGTGCCATATCCGCTTTTATTTTATCCTCGTCAAGTAAATCCACCAAATATTCCTTTCCCTTGGGCAGTCGATACCCGTTTAAGGAATATGTGTAGTTCAAAAGTGCAATTTTAATTCCGTTCTTTTCAACAACGCAAATTTGTGCCGCATCCTCTTGGCTTTCGTGTATACCAATCATTTTCACATCAGTGTAATTTTCCCAAAATGCTGTGGTGTACAAAATGCCCTTTTCACCGCGGTCAAAGGCATGGTTTGTGGCATGGGTTATAACGTCAAAGCCTGCTTTTACCTCTGCTATACCGTATTCCTCAGGAGTTCCGAATGCAGGGTATCCCGAAAAGTTCGATTCAACAAACACGGTTTCCTGATTAACACAGGCAATATCTGCTTTGCTTATGTATGTAATAAGGTTTTCAAAAAACTCGTCAAAATTATATCCCGAGCCGCTCTGCCCTGCTTTCACAGTGGGCATATGACCGATGGTATCTCCAAAGGCAACAAAGCTTACCTCAAGTCTGCCTTTGTCAAACCGAACCCTTTTTGTGCTGTCGCAAATGCGCTCTGTTACAATTGCCATTTCCGAACGGGTCATATATTCCTTCGGGCGGAACGTAACTCCGTTTTTGTCTCCGGAAAAAATGCCCATCCTGTATAAAAAATATATTTCATCCTTTGCAAAGCTGTCAGTCACATCTGTAATTGCGCCCTCCACAACAGGGTTTATATATTCATGCTCCAGCGCATGAGAGAACATATACGCAACATTTTCACGGCTGGCAGGAGCATCCCACTCTCCAAAATCCATGGGTGCAATGCCATTTTTTATCACATATTTAATGGGGTCACTCTCACCCTTCCCCACAATACGGGTAACAATGTCAGCACATTCACTCAATGTCACAGGCTCATCTACACCAAAGGCATCCCCCTCGGCATACATATAACCCTCATTTACGCAAAATGCCACCGCATCCACGTAAAAATCCGAATCACTCACATCAAGGTACATCCCTGTTTGGTACTCAACCCCTCCGCAGCCTGATGCCAGCAAAACTGCCAGTAAAACTAAAACAACCTTTTTCATACTTTCACCTACCTATATAAAATGGGGTTGCAAAAACAGCAACCCCACTTTTTACAAAGCATTATTCCTTTTCAAATTTTATAATTTCATCCACACGGCAATCAAGGGCATAGCATAGCGCATCTAAGGTTTTTGTGCTTATTGCTTCGCCTTTTTTCATACGGTGCAAAGTATTTGCCGAAAACCCCTGCTTAAATATCAAATTATATTCAGTAATGCCCTTTTTAAATAAAGTCTCATAAAACGGTTCGTAGCTAATCATATAATACCACCGCTTTTAATTTTATCATAGTCAACCTCTTGACAATACTCAATATTTTGAGTATAATTATTTCCAACATATGGTATAATTTATGTATTATTTTATAAGGAGTTGTTGTTTATGAAAAAAACATTAAAAAAGCTTATCTCTTTTGCTTGCATAATTACAATTCTCGCAAGCAGTATGCCTGTCTTCGCCGCAGGGTATCAGTTAGTACTTGATACCAACATAACATACGAAACAAATTTTTACACCACAGGTGAACTTGAAGAATACACCGAAGTCACCGAAATATCGAATTTGATATCAAACTTCAGCAACGGTTATGCAATCGTATACGAAAACGTTGAAATATACGATGCCTACTTTATGCATTTAGTTTATTCTGAATCCCAATATATTATTGATGCATCCGGCAACCGTGTTGCACATGCGGAATTTGACTCATTCAGTGCCTGCCGGATGATTTCATCCGGTGTGTATGATCCAACTTTCGGTTATGGTTTAGACAGTTTTGGCGGAACAACTGTTTCAATGAACATGGGGGGCGAAAGCGGCGAAGAAGAAACCTTATACGGATATGTCGGCATTGCTGATAATGTTGTAATTCCGTGTATATACGAAGATGTAGTTTTAAGATGCAATGAAAATGTATTTCGTATCGGCACATTTGGCGATTATACATACATAGACAAAAACGGCAATGAGGTTGCCGAGCCTGAGGTATCCGTTATTGATGAAGTGTACGAAGACAGTTTTGAAAGCAGTGCCTATTCCTATGTTGAAGGTCGCGATGGATTTTATCTTGCCGAAATAGATGGAAAATACGGTATAATAAACAGAAATGAAGAAATTGTAGTTCCCATTGAATACGATTACATTTGCGGATTGCAATCCGGATACTGTTGGGTAGCCAAAAATGGAAAATGGAGCCTTTATAAATTATCCAAAGATAGTATTTCTGTAACTGTCAATAACACCCCCATCACCTTTGACCAAAATCCTCTTATCATCAACGGTAGAACCCTTGCTCCCGTAAGAGCTATTTTTGAAGCTCTCGGTGCAACGGTTGAATGGAAGAACGACACAAGAGAGGTTATTTCCACAAAAGGCGACGTTACAATCACAATGGCAATAGACAGCACAACCATGTACAAAAACGGGAACCCTATCACCCTCGACGTTGCACCGCAGATTATAGGCGGAAGAACCTTGGTTCCCGTGAGAGCAATCGCAGAAGCATTCAATTGCAAAGTAGAATGGAACAACGATACACAAACAGTTATCATAACAGAACAGTAATCATTCAACATAGGGATTTATCGTGATGAAAAAACGTATTTTTTGTTTTATATTATTAATTATTTTCTCAATTTCTGCGGTTAATATCTCTGCCGAGGATTTAACCTCGGAGGAATTTACAGCCGCAATATGCGTCAATTATGACACAGCCGTTATAAACGGCAACACAGCAACAATACAAAAGCCTCTCATTGTTTTTGAAGAGGTATATGTAAATTTATACGACTTTGCGCTTCCCTTAGGCTTGCTTCCAAACTGGATAGCAGAAGGTGCTTACGGCTATTTATCAGTCACACAGCCGCACAGCGCAAAAAGTGCTGATTTCACATTTATCCGTACATATGATGAGCTTCCCTCATCCGGCAAGCTGTTTTCAAAGGATGGGGTAACCTACATCGCCATTAAAGATTTATCACAGTTTACCAATACCGCTCCTGTTTATGAAAACGGCATTATAACCTTTGGCTGTACAGCGGAGGATGTTTTACCCCTTTTCACCCAGCCTGACTTGTCAGCTTGGGACAATTACATATATACAACATATCCTAAAGTGGCAGAATATGTTGTCAACCCTTACGTGCCGTACAGCCACAGCACCATGATGGAAGATGCAACAAAGCTCGTCAAGTTATATCCCGAGCTCATAACCCTTTCTTCAATCGGAAGTTCTGTTGAAGGCCGTGACCTTCTTTTAATCCAATTTGGAAAGGGCGACAAAAAAATTTTCATATGCGGTGCTCACCATGCCAGAGAATACATATCAACAGCCTACATTATGTATGCTATCGACAGGTATTCATACGCATACAGAAACAATCTTCCCTGGGGTCAGTTTAATCTTAAAGAAATTCTTGACAATGTAACATTTTGCATTGTTCCCATGGTTAATCCCGACGGAGTGAACATTGTGCAAAACGGGTTTGCTGCCAGTCCCAACTATGAAAACCTGGTGAAAATGCCTATTCTTGATTCTCCCAAAAACGGACACAGGGCATGGAAAGCAAATGCCAACGGTGTAGATGTTAACTGGAACTACGACAAAGACTGGTTCGAATCATCAAACAGGTCTAAGGTTCCTGCATCTATGGGCTTTAACGGTACAACACCCAACACAGAGCCGGAAACCCAAGCTGTTTCCGCATATGTGGACAGCATTCCCTTCCAAGCATTTTTATCGTTCCACACTCAAGGTCAGCTCATTTATTTTGCCGACGATATAACAAATCCCACAAATCTTCACAATGACCTTAAGGCAGATACGGGATTTTCAATACAGTACGAGAACGCAGAAGGCAAAGGCGGTTCCTTTTTTGACTATGTATACAGAAAATACGGCAAGGTTACAATAACCGTTGAGCTGTGCCCATACATAGGTCCTCGCCCTTATCCCGATTCCGACTTTGACACAGTCTGGAATTCTGCAAAAAATGTTATTCTGATAGTGGCAAACAAAATAATAAATCACGCAAGCATCAATAGTTGATAAAACTAAAAACCGGTTGGCATTTTGCCAACCGGTTTGAGCATGTCGATAAAGTGTTATCGACATGCGACCTCAAAGGCGGACTAACGTCC
>CAZRZU010000018.1:0-22955 GCA_964604615.1 uncultured Oscillospiraceae bacterium | reverse complement strand
ACAACCCCGAAACAGTATCTACTGACTTTGACATTGCGGACAAGCTCTACTTTGAACCCCTCACACCTGAGGACGTTGAAAACATTGTTGATCTGGAACAGCCCTACGGTGCTATTGTACAGTTTGGCGGTCAGACAGCTATTAAGCTTACAAAGGCACTTAAGGAAATGGGTGTTAAAATTCTCGGTACAAAAGCTGAAGACGTTGACCGTGCCGAAGACAGAGAGCTCTTTGACGAAATTCTTGAAGCTCACAACATTCCCCGTCCTGCCGGCAGAACAGTATTCACATGTGAAGAAGCGATAGCCGCAGCTAATGAAATCGGTTACCCTGTACTTGTTCGTCCCAGCTATGTGTTGGGCGGTCAGGGTATGGAAATTGCATATAACGACCACGATATTACCGTTTATATGGAAATTATCAACCGCAGTGTTCAGGAACATCCCATTCTGGTTGATAAATACGTTGTGGGTAAGGAAGTTGAAGTTGACGCAGTATGCGATGGTGAAAACATTCTTATCCCTGGTATTATGGAACACATTGAAAGAACAGGTGTTCACTCCGGCGACTCCATTTCTGTTTATCCTACTCAGACAATTTCTGAAAAGGACCAGGCTACAATTATTGACTATACAGAAAAGCTTGCAAAGGCACTTAACGTTGTAGGTCTTATTAACATTCAGTTTATTGTGGCACCCGACGGTGTTTACATTATCGAAGTTAACCCCAGATCCAGCCGTACAGTTCCTTATATAAGCAAGGTTACAAATGTTCCCATTGTTAAGCTGGCTGTAAGAGCTATGATGGGCGAAAGTCTTTCCGACATGGGCTATGGTGTGGGATTGTATCCTGCGGCTGACTATGTTGCAGTAAAGATGCCCGTATTCAGCTTTGAAAAGCTCCACGATGTTGATACAAGCTTAGGACCCGAAATGAAGTCCACAGGTGAAGTGCTGGGTATTGCTCCCACATTCCACGAAGCACTTTACAAGTCCTTCGTGGGCTCAAACATGAAAATTCCTACAGAGGGCAACCTCCTTATCACAGTACGTGATACAGATAAGGCAGAGGTTTGTGCTCTCGCAAAAGAATTTGAAAATAAAGGTTTCAGAATTTATGCGACAGGCGGCACATGCCAGTATCTTATTGACAACGGTGTAAATGCCAAGAAGGTTAATAAGATTGCCGAAGGCGCTCCCGATATTCTTGACTTTATCTCCGGCGGCGGATGTGATCTGGTTATCAATACACCTACGCGCGGTCGTCAGCATAACCGCGACGGTTTCAAAATCAGACGTACAAGCGTTGAAAGAAGCATTCCCTGTATTACAAGTCTTGATACTGCAAAGGCTCTTCTTGCAAGTATTGAACAGAAGGAACAGGGCGAAGTGGGAATCGTTGATATTTCAACTCTGTAATAAAAACATCAGCGGAAGCGGGTGCTTCCGCTGATAGTTTTTTCAATATAAATTCATTCACAGTTTTCAACATATTTGCTTCGCTGTTAGGACTGATATGTTTTGTAAGGCAAAACGAGAATGGAGGTACTACATGACTATTGATTTTAAAGAACAGGAAATAATAATGGCGAGGGTAAAAACTCTTTTGAAAGGTGAAGAAAGGTTTGCCCTTGTTGAGACCTACGGGTGCCAGCAGAACGTGAACGACTCCCAAAAGTATGAAGGTATGCTGCAGAAAATGGGGTACACTTTAACCCATGACCGTGAGAAGGCAGATTTTATTCTATTTAACACTTGTGCCGTAAGAGAAAATGCCGAGAAGAAGGTTTTCGGCAACATAGGCGCACTTAAGCATCTTAAAGCAAAAAAGCCTGACATGGTAATTGCAATTGCAGGTTGTATGAGCCAGCAGGAAGATGTGAGCAAAAGGCTTAAAAGTAAGTATCGCCATGTAGATATGGTGTTCGGAACACATTCCATGGCAGAGTTCCCGGGCATGCTGGAAAAGGTGCTTTGCGAAAAGATTCGTATTATTGACACCGGCGCGGTGGATTATATATGCGAAAATGTGCCCACCAATTATGACGGAGGATGCAAGGCATTTGTTTCCATTATGTATGGGTGTAACAATTTTTGCACCTATTGCATTGTTCCTTATGTCCGTGGCAGAGAACGAAGCCGTCATATGGAAGACGTGCTGGCAGAATGTAGGCTTCTGGCAGAGAGGGGAGTTAAGGAAATAACTCTTTTGGGCCAGAATGTAAACAGCTACGGCAAGGACTTGGGAATGACAGAAGGTTTTGCAACCCTGCTAAGTGAGGTTGACAAGATAGATGGTATTGACCGCATAAGATTTATGTCAAGCCATCCTAAGGACATATCCGACAAGGTTCTGGAGATTATGGCGGTAAGCCGTCACATTTGCCACCAGCTTCATCTGCCGCTTCAGTCCGGTAGCGATAAGCTCTTGAAGGAAATGAACCGTATCTACAACCGAGAAAGGTATTTGTCAATTGTTGATAAAGCGAAGGCATTAATGCCTGACCTGGCAATTACAACAGACATTATAGTAGGGTTTCCCACAGAAACACAGAAGGATTTTGAGGACACTCTGGATATGCTCAGAAGGGTTAAATACGACAGCATTTTTTCATTTATATATTCAAAGCGCGAAGGTACACCTGCTGCAAAGATGGAATTTGCAGCAACCGAGGAGGAAATTAAAGACCGCTTTGACCGCCTTTTGGAGGTTCAGAACGAAATAAGCTATGAACTTAACAAAAAGTGCGAAGGACAAATTCAGGAAGTGCTGGTAGAAGGCATGAGCAAGGAGGACGGCATTTTGACGTCCCGTAACTATGCAAACAAAATTGTTAACTTCAAAGGAGGCGAAGCCTTGGTTGGGCAATTGGTAAAGGTTAAAATAACTAAGGCGCAGACATGGATACTTTTAGGGGAAGTATGTGAGTAAATGCCACACTCCCTCAGTCGCCTGCGGCGAAAGCTCCCTCGAAGAGGGAGCGGAACAGGAAAGGAGATTAACGTGAAAAATCACGTTATCAGCCTCCGGCGGATTACATTGTCCGTGCGAGAATTTCGCCTTTGGCGAAAACGCACATGGACACAATTCACATTATACGCCTTGTCTGCCACTGCAAGTGCGTATAAAAGTAATTTTAATTTCTATTTGTGGCAGAAAGGCTATGTGGATTATTATGAGTGAAATTTTAACAAAGGCAAGAGAACTTGGACAGGCAATTGTGGACAGCGAAGAATATAAAGCTCTTAAGGCGGCCGAAGAAAAGCAGGAAACAAATGAAGAAGCAATAGCGCTTCTTGTGGAATATAATAATGTGAGGAAGGCTCTTGCAGAAGAAATTAACAAAGGCGAAGTAAGCGACGAAAGAATGGCGGAAATCCGTGCAGAGCTTGAAGCATGCTACGAAAAGGTTATGAGCAACTGTGTTATAGGCGAATATTATGCGGCTCAGCAGAAATTTGATGCCATTGTGCAGCAGATGAATGCTATACTTACCTATTTCATAACAGGCGAAATTTCCGGCGGATGCTCCGGCAACTGTTCGGGCTGCTCATCCTGCGGTCAATAACATGACTAAATGAAAATGCTACCTGAAAAAATGAAACATTTTTTGGGTGGCATTTTTTAAAATAATTATTAACAAACATTAAATAATAAGTAAACAAAAAACCATAAGATTGAAGCATCTTGAAAAACATGGTAGAATTTTGCAAAAGGGGTGAAAGCGATGAAATATCTGAAACCTGCAATGAACCGGTTTTTGTCTGTTAGTATAGCACTTGCTATGCAGCTCGGAGTACTTGTTGTGGTAAGTAGGTTTTTCGACAACGTATCAAACGAGATTAATGCTATAATACGCGGATTGAGCATCCTTGTAGTGCTTTTTGTTGTAGGGGAAAAAAGCAATCCTTCAATAAAGCTTGCGTGGATATTTTTTATACTTGTAACCCCTGTTTTCGGTAGTATGCTCTACATCCTCATGGGTGGCAAACATCCACGTAAGTGGCTCAGAGAAGCATGCAGAGAGGGAGAAATGAAAAATGCCCCGTATAAAACCAAAAACGATTTGCCTGCAATGAAGCTTAAAAAGACGGATGAAGGTTTGTACACGCAAAGTAAATATCTTTCGGCATTAAATTTCCCTGTGTGTGAAAACTCCGATGCGAAATATTTTCCTTTGGGTGATGATGCGTTCCCTGCTATGCTTCGGGAAATGGAAAAAGCCAAGAAGTTTATTTTTTTGGAGTATTTTATTTTAGACGAGGGTGAAATGCTTTCTGCCATTGAAGAGGTGTTGGAGAGAAAGGTTAAAGAGGGTGTCGAGGTAAGGCTCATTTATGATGATATGGGCAGTGTGTTTACGATGCCTTGGGGATATGCGAAAAAGCTGGAAGCAAAGGGTATAAAATGTATTGCTTTTAACCCTTATATGCCTGTTATATCGGC
This sequence comes from uncultured Oscillospiraceae bacterium, assembly GCA_964604615.1. GTDB lineage: Bacteria > Bacillota > Clostridia > UMGS1883 > UMGS1883 > RGIG1927. Next base: position 18,509 of record CAZRZU010000018.1, on the reverse strand, counting down.
AGCCATGAATAATCGCGACCATAGGAAAATTCTTGTTGTAGACTCCATTGTTGCCTTTACGGGTGGCATAAACATTGCGGACGAATATATAAATAAAAAGGAAAAATGCGGTCACTGGAAGGATAACGTTGTCATGATTAAGGGCGATGGTGCAAGAGAGTTTACGTTAATGTTTCTTGACATGTGGAGAGCCTTCCGTGATAAAAACGAAGACATACAGAAGTTTTTGCCCGGGATTGACTACAAAGCATCAGACACCGGCTTTGTACAACCCTTTTCCGACACTCCCCTTGATGACGAGTGCGTTGGTGAGAATGTTTATTTGAGCGCAATAAACGGAGCACGGAAATATATATACATTTACACACCTTATCTTATTCCCGATTACGAACTTAACAGTGCTCTTTGCATAGCGGCAAAGAAGGGTGTGGATGTTAAAATCATTGTCCCGGGAATCCCTGACAAAAAAATAGTTTATTCTATGACAAAATCCTATTACAGAACTCTTATCAACGCAGGTGTTGAAATTTACAAATATAATCCGGGCTTTGTCCATGCAAAGGGCTTTGTGTGTGACGATAACATATGCTGTGCAGGCACAACAAATCTTGATTTCAGAAGTATGTGCCATCATTTTGAATGCGGCTGTGTTTTTTATAATTCACCCGTTATTTTTGACATGAAGGCAGACATGGAAGAAACTATATCAAAATGTGAAAAGGTTACAGAGTATCAGAAATTCAAAGGGTTTATAGGTAGCACATATCATGCGATTTTAAGGCTTATTGCACCTTTGATGTAAATAGACATGTGACTTTTGCAAAATAGAAAATGGGTCAGCATTCAGCTGACCCATTTTCTATTTTGCAAAAAAATCAAAGAATATGTTTCCCTCTGTTTTGCCTGTGAAATTTTTGCCTTTAAAAACCTGTTCGATTGTTTTTGAATCGTTTTCTACTTTGCCTTTTGTCCGGATTTCGTAAGCGGTTGCCTCCACGGTACGGGCAATTTCCATGCAGGGGGTTATTGCACCCAGCATAAGTACGGTGCACAGCAATGTTGCAAGGATTTGCCTGTCCTCCTTGAAGTATTTGTCCAGCGCCGATATTGCAAAGAGACAGAGCAGAGCCAAAAGGGGTATTGATGCCCTCATGCAGAAGTCAATTGATTTTCCTACCACAAAAAACGGGATAATAAGAAGACAGGAAATTGTTATAAAAAACAGAGATGACCTGCCGTGTGCAGGCATAATAAAGAGTGCCAGAATCAGGAATTCAAAAATTATAAACAAAAGATAATATTCAATCTTATACACAGGAAGCCTTGCCAGAAGAAAGGCAAGAGGCACCATTGGAACAAGATAAAGAAGCTTTGCGGGAGAAAATTCTCTTTTGTTTAAAAGAATGAAGCCTAAAGACCATACCAATATAACGCAAATAAAAACTATTATGGAAAATGAACCCTCTCCGCTTGGTGTTGCCGTCTGTGACGATGTTGACGAAGAGGCAATGTTGCCCTTTAAATACAGGAATGACACAATGCCCGATATGCCTCCGCCCACCACGTTCTGGTAAGTGAACAGCGACAGAAAGGATTTTTTAAAATCCTTTGTAAACGGACGGTCCAAAAAGTTTCCCTCATGGTCACAAACTGCGCACCATATAAAAATAGGGATAAGACCCACAAAAGGCAACGTGCTGGAAAGAAGTGTAAGCCCCATGATAAACACAAGGTTTTTATTATTCTTTTCCAGAAGAATTAAAACCGTTGCAAGCCATACGGGAATACATTGATTGAAAACCCAGAACAATTGTGTAGTGTGAGAAGAATACTGGAAATATTTTGCCCACCATTCAATATGTGACGTAAAAGCACTTCCTTGGGGGAATGCCCACACACCTATCTGCAGCTTTGAAAGGTTTGTGAAAAATGCGCTTATAATACTGTGACCGAAAAGGTCCAGCCCGCTGAAAAACATAAAAAGAACCAAAGGATAGATAACAATTTTTTTATGTATTATGCAAAGAAGATACCAAAGAATGAAAAGCCCCAGCACAGCCCATATAATCTGAAAAACATAGCCTGCCTCTAAAGAAAGAAGTTTCCCTGCCAGTGCAGCTGGAAGCCAAAAGCCTATGTAGTAAACAAGCCCCACTTTTTCGCCATTGACGGTCTCGGTGGGCGGCCAGGAATAGCTTGTAAGAATGTCAAACAATGTGTTGCGTGTAGCATGGTCATTGTCTTGCCACAATACATTGCCTATTCCCGACAGAAAAACTATTGCAGTTATAAACAAAAGCACAAAAACAATTTTAAAAGGTGTAAATTTGTCCCCTGGAACAATGTCAATGCCCTCAGAACTTTTTGCGGCAAGGAATACTGAAATAATAACCGCCAGTGCCATGGGCAATGCGAAGTATAAATTAAGGAATCCCCCTGCAAAAATTATGAAGGGGAGTGCTATATATAAGTATATCCCAAAAGGGATTATCTTGCTTTTCAAAAAATCACATCCTTAGTGTTTTCTATGCTATAAGTATATAAATAAACGTGTATTTTGTCAATAAAATTGACAACCGCATTAATTTTTGGTAAAATGAAGAACGATGACGTAAAATGTAGGTTAACAAGAGGTGCGATTATGAAAAAAATCAGTATAGTTATTCCCACATATAACGAAGAAGAAAATGTTAAGCCTATGGCAAGTGCTGTAAGCTCATTGTTTGAAGTGCAGCTGGAAGGCTATGATTATGAAATTATTTTTATAGATAACTGCTCGCAGGATAAAACAAGAGAACTTCTTGAAGAAATCTGCAACCAAAATAAAAAGATAAAGGCCATTTTTAATGCAAAGAATTTTGGACAGTTTAATTCGCCTTACTACGGTCTTTTACAGGCAACGGGGGATTGCGCGGTATTGCTTGCGGCAGACTTCCAGGATCCTGTTGAGCTTATCCCCACCTTTGTGGCTGAATGGGAAAAGGGCGGATACAATATTGTGTGCGGCATAAAAACGTCAAGCCGAGAGAACAAGCTTGTATATGCGTTGAGAAGCCTTTACTATAAAATGATTAAAAAAATGAGTGACGTGGAGCAGATTGAGCATTTTACGGGTTTTGCTTTGTATGATAAGTCATTTATAGAGGTGCTCCGGTCACTTGACGACCCCAAGCCCTTCCTTCGCGGCATTGTAGCGGAGCTTGGCGGCAAGAGGAAGGATGTTGAATACACTCAGCCCAAGCGCCGTGCAGGTAAAACAAAAAACAACTGGTATTCCCTCTATGATGCAGCTATGCTCAGCTTCACATCTTATACAAAAATTGGGCTCAGGCTTGCAACCTTTGGAGGCTTTTTCGTTGGTATTATAAGCTTTATCGTTGGTATAATGTATCTTATTTTAAAGCTCCTTTATTGGGACAGATTTGCGGCAGGACAGGCTCCCATACTTCTGGGCATGCTGTTTTTAGGTGCCGTTCAGCTTATTTTCATAGGATTTTTAGGTGAATATATTATAAGCATCAACAGCAGGGTTATGAAAAGACCCTTGGTTGTTGAAGAGAAGAGGCTGAACTTTGATGAATAACCAGCAAAAGCTTGATGCATTGCATGAAATATCCATGGTTCTTCTTAAAAAAGCGGATGAGGCAATCAAAAAAGAGGGCTGCACTTATATGCTTGATGCGGGGACCCTTCTGGGTGCTGTCCGCCATAAAAGCTTTATCCCCTGGGATGACGATGCGGATATCTGCATGATGCGCGAGGATTACGATAAGTTTCTGAAAAATGCAAAAAAGCATTTTGACGGAGATTTTGAGTTTGTATTGCCCGGGGAAAAGGGCGATGACAGGTTTTACGATTTTGTTCCCAAGATAATATGCAAAAAAGCAATTATTGATCCGGGCAGTCAGGATTACGAGTTTTATGGGGGTAAGTATTCTTATCCCGCACTGGATATTTTTGTTATAGATAAAGCTCCCGACAGCAAAATAGGGCAGTCAATACATGCAAAGCTTTTGATTTTTATATACGGGCTTGCAATGAGCCGCAGACGTGAGATTGACTACTCAAAGTATTCTGCCGCAGAGAGCATGGTGATAAGAATCCTTTCCGTTGTGGGAAAGCTGATACCGCTTCATGTTACCGCCCGTATGTATGACTGCGTGGCAGGAATGTTTAAAAACAAAAATAAAAAATACGTTATGAGCACACATTCTGCAATGGACCATTTTGGTGATTGCTATAAATACGATTGGTATAAAGATGTAGATGCCGGTATTATAGACGGTGTGGAGTTTCCTGTTCCTAAGGGGTATGACGGTATTCTTACCAAACACTATAAAAATTACATGGAATTACCTCCAGAGGATAAGAGAAAACCGAAGCATTTAGATTTTAGCAAGGTAGAATTTTTATGAAAGAATTTTTAAAAATTATTTTTTCCTTCGACTTAAAAAAGATATTTTATACCCCCACACAGAACAACCTTTTGCAGTTTTTTCGTTACGGATTTGTGGGAGGCATTGCAACTTTGGCAGACTGGGGAGTATTGTTTGTTCTTACGGAATGGGTGTTTCATCACTATCTGATAAGCAGTATTCTTGCCTTTGTGGCAGGACTTGGTGTTAATTTTGTTCTTTCTAAAAAGTTTGTTTTTTCAAGCGAAAAAAATAAACATTCCCCATCGACAGAATTTGCGGTTTATGGTATAATAGGTGCGATTGGTCTTTTGATGACCGTTGGCATAATGTCTGTTTTGACAGAAAAATTAAAATGGTATTACATGATATCTAAAATTATTTCAACAGTGATAGTCTTTGTATGGAACTTCGCGGCAAGGAAGATTGTTTTGTACAGATAAGTGAGGTTGGATTAAAATGGAAAAGGTAGTTATAGTGGGCGCAGGTCCTGCGGGGCTTACAGCCGCATATGAATTATTAAAAAGCTCAAAAGAATATGATGTTACAATTTTAGAAGAAACCGATGTTATCGGAGGTATTTCTCAGACAGTAAAATATAACGGTAACCGTATGGATATAGGCGGTCACAGGTTTTTCTCAAAAGATAAAAGAGTCGTTGAATGGTGGGAAAATCTTATGCCCATGCAGGGAGCTCCAACCTACGATGACAAGGTTTTAGGCAGAGAAAGAGAGCTTAAGTCAGGCGGTCCTGACCCTGAAAAAACCGACAAGGTTATGCTTAAGCGCCAGCGAGTTTCCAGAATATATTACAAGAAAAAATTCTTTGACTATCCCATTACAATGAAGCTTCAGACCTTCATTAACATGGGCGCGGTTTCTACCGTTAAGGCAGGATTCAGCTATCTTAAATCGGTGGCAACAAAGCTCCCTGAGGATAATCTCGAAAACTTTTACGTAAACCGTTTCGGTAGGGTGCTGTATTCCATGTTTTTTGAGGGCTATACAGAAAAGCTCTGGGGCAGACACCCTTCCTGCATTTCGGCAGACTGGGGCGCACAGAGAGTAAAGGGGCTTTCAATTAAAGCTGTTTTAAAGGACATGGTAGATAAGCTCACAAACAAAAAAGGCAGCGGACAGGTTGAAACAAGCCTTATTGAAGAATTTTCATATCCTAAGCTTGGCCCCGGTCAGCTTTGGGAAACAGCCGCAGAAGAAATTGAAAAAATGGGCGGCAAAATAATGAAAAACTGCCATGTAAAAAAAATCGTGAACGATAACGGAAGGGTTACGGCAGTGCAGTACATGGAAAACAACAAGGCAAGGGTGATGGAGTGCGATATGCTTATCTCCACAATGCCCATACGCGACCTTGTGGCAGGGCTCAACGGTGTGCCTAAGGAGGTTTCCCGTGTTGCAGAGGGTCTTCCTTACCGTGATTTTGTAACGGTTGGTTTGCTTGTTGATAAATTAAATCTTAAAAATAAAACAAAAATAAAAACCATTTCTGACATGGTACCCGACTGCTGGATTTATGTTCAGGATGTTGGTGTAAAGCTGGGCAGAATTCAGATTTTTAACAACTGGTCGCCTTATATGGTGAAGGATGTTGAAAATACAGTTTGGATTGGACTTGAATATTTTTGCCTTGAGGGCGACAAGTTCTGGAATATGGAAGAAGAGGCTTGTGTGAAGTTTGCCGTTGACGAGCTGGTAAAGATGGGTGTTATCAAATCGGCAGACTCTGTTTTGGACAGTCACCGTGAAAAAATTAAAAAGGCATATCCTGCTTATTTCGACACTTATGACGAATTTGACAAGATTATTGAATATCTTGATCAGATCCCCAACCTCTATTGCATAGGCCGTAACGGTCAGCACCGTTACAATAACATGGACCACTCCATGGTAACGGCATTTGAAGCAGTTGAAAATATTCTTACAGGAAAAACTGACAAGAGCAATATATGGAATGTCAATACAGAGAAAGAATATCATGAAACGGCAAAAAATGGTTGACATTGGAAAATTAAGGATATATAATTGGAGTGGCTCAGGGGAGTAGTTTGCCGTGTGAGCGGTAGCTTATGGCGCCATACCCGAGCAATTTGCTCCGTATAAGCTTTAAAAAACAAGACCTACGCAATTATGCGTAGGTCGTTATTGTTTAGAAAGAAGGGAACGTGTAAAAATGATTTTTGTGGCATATCTTTTGGCGGCAGCAGTGCTTGTATTGTTTTCAATTAAGTGTGCTGACTATGTGGACATGATTGATAAAAAAACAGACCTGTCCGGTGCATTTATCGGTGGTGTTATTCTTGCGGCGGTAACCAGCCTGCCGGAGGTTATAACCAGCATATCTGCGGTTGCCATAGGCAACGACGACCTCATTATAGGCAATGTTTTAGGCAGTGACATTTTTAATCTCTGCATTTTTGGCGGATTGACACTTGTTTCAACAAAAGTATTCAGGAAAGCTACTGTGGGTACATCTCACCTTAAGACAATTGCTTGCACAGTATTGGCATATCTTGTAACAGGCTTTGTATTATTTACTGATTTTGACACAACGATCCCCGGTGTTTCAATTAACTTTGTTTCTATTATTATAGTTATTTTATATGCTGTTGCCTGCAAGTTCATGACAGGCGATGAGTCTGAAAGTGACAGCGAGGACGATGTTGATCTTACATTAAAGCAAATTATTACAAGGTTTGTTATCTGCGCATTGGGTCTTGTTGTTTTCAGTGTTATTATTACTCAGATTACAGACAAAATCACCGAAACATATCCTATTTTCGGTTCGTCTCTCGCAGGGGCAATATTCCTTGGTGTTGCAACGTCCATTCCTGAGCTGACAAGCAGCATTGCTCTTGTAGGCAAGGGTAACTTTAATGCCATGGTAGGTAACGTGGTCGGCAGCAATATGTTTAACTATATTATATTTTCTCTCTCCGACATCCTTGCGTTCCGTTCCGATGTTTATCACTCCGAAGTGCCTGAAGCAGTAACAGCCTCCGGGCTTACAGGCGCTCAGCTTTTGATTGTTTTTGGCCTTTTGTCGGCATTTCTGACCGCGGCATCACTGATAATAAAATACAAGACAAGCAGCAGTGCAAGCCTTCAGAAAAATTCTGTGGCGGTGAATGTGGCTATAAAACTGTTGGGCATTCTTATTATTGCAAGCTATATTTCGTATCTTGCCTGCTCCATGATGGTTGCGGTATGAGGTAGGGTATGTATCCGAGTATTGATATAGCATTCCGAGAATTGGAAAAAGGAAATGAAATTAACCCCGGCCGTTGGGTTGACCACTGTAAGTACACGGGCGAAGCGGCAAGAAATATTGCCGAGGCATGCAATCTGGATGCTGAAAAAGCATATGTACTGGGTACCTTGCATGACATAGGCAGACGTGTGGGCTTTGTGGGCATACGTCATATTGTGGAAGGGTATAAATACGCAATGGCGCAAGGCTGGGATGATGTTGCAAGGATAAGCATGACCCATTCCTTCGCAACAAATGTTCCGACAATTAATCCTTCCATGATGGACTTGACGGAGGAAGAATATGAGTTTACAAAGGCTTATCTTGCAGGCTGTGAGTATGATGATTATGACATACTGATGCACCTTTGTGACAACATCGCTCTTCATTCGGGATGTGTTTTAATGGAAAAACGTATGGTTGACATCTCCATGCGCCATGGTGTGCATGAGGGTACCGTGAAGAGATGGGAAAACCTTTTTAAAATTAAAGCATATTTTGAAGAAAAAATGGGCAAAAGCATATACACGGTGCTTCCGGGTGTTGCGGAAAACACATTTGAATTTTAAAAAATTACAGACCCCTGCGGTGAGGATTGTTACCGTATGAGGTCTGTTTTTTTAAAAAATTTAGAGGTCGTCCGCATCCTGGGTAGGCTTATCGTTGCGGTCCATGGGTGTACCTGTCCAACTGCCCAAAGGGTCTGTGTGGAGGGTGTCGGGATTTATAAATTCCTTTGCAATTTCTTCACCCAGCTTTTTAATTTTTTCGTTTACACGCACTTTCTTTTTATCGTTCAATTTGGTTACACCTCCTTTACAATTGTGTTACTATTATTGACTAATTCCAAGAAAAATATATAATATAATATAGGGAGATTCCCTGATTAAAGCATAAAAGGTGGTGGAATCATATGAGAAAAATAATTGCGGCTGTTCTTGCTTTTTGCATGTTTTTGCCTGCAACGGTTTTCGCACAGGATGAAAACACTCGGCCGTGCGTTTACCTTTTCGGGGATGAATGGGCAGTACAGTGGGGCGAGAGTCTGGCGGGTTTCTTTTATGATGCCGCCGGTTTTGTAAATATGACAGGTGAGGGCGAACTTTTGAGTAAGCTGAGTAAAAAAACAGAGTTCTCCCACATTAAAAAGGACGATGTTGTGATTTTGTCTTACGGGGTTCTGGAAAGGGAGCGCCCGGGGGACAAAAATGCAGACTTTAATAAAGCCTTGGAAGAAGTGGTAAATGAACTTAACAAGAAGGGCGCAACTGTCATTTTTGCATCCATATGCAGCACCATGAGGTTCAACACCTTAACCGGCAACATGGAGGAAACAAAAAATTATTACACTGAAACTACACGGAACTTTGCAAAGAAAAACAATATTACATACATAAACCTGGCGCATCTTACGGCCTCGTGGGCAACACGGCTGGGAAGCCAGGGCGCAAACAGAATATACAAGTCAAGCCTTTCTCTTACGGACAATGCAAAGAGGATGTGTGCATATGAAGTGTTCAAGAGCCTTTCGGAGATTGATACAATAAATACGATGCTTAAAATAAACCTCAGCTCCGTCACAAGAGTTGCAGCAGGAGAAACGGGCAAAACAATAGATGTTTTTTTTGAGGATGAGTTTGCGCAGAGCTATGCGGTGTATGTTAAAAACGGCATGAACGTAAGAATTAATGACTCATATGCCGGCGAGGGTGACATTGTGTTTTCAACGCAGAGTGTAAACGGAAAAATAAATGTAAATTTCTCTTCCTGTGAAAAAATCCAGGTAACTCCGGTGTATAAATTCAACGGGGAAGGCCTTTCTACAACAGAAACTCCTTTTACGGGAAACATCTATCCGGGACTTTATGACGTAACAGTTAAAAAAACCGAGGCGCTGAAGGCAAGTGTGTATCTTAACGGTTATATGATTGCTTCAAATCTGGACATGCCCGGGACTCAGTTTGTTACAGAGCCGGCAGAGCACACGTTTAAAAAATACCATGTGGGAGGCAAGGAGTTTTCAGTAACGGTAAAAGGTCTTACCGATAAACTTGAATATATCAGCTTCAGAGAGTCTGAATGCATATTTGATAAAAAGCCAAAAATTTTTGTGGGCGGCGATTCCACCGTGTGCAATTATTATCCCCTTGCGAGAACAGGTCAGGAGGAAGACGGTACAGTTATGACCGGCTGGGCAATGCTTCTTGACCGATACGTAGATGCAGAGGTTGTAAACCTGGCGGCGAGTGGCGACTGGGCGGCAAACTGGCTTGTGAACAGTTTCCCGATTGTTGAAAAAGAAGGGCAACCCGGGGATATTTTTGTGGTACAGTTTGGTATAAACGACCACGACAAGTCAACAGTTCAGGAAATGAAGGCGGCATTGGGTGAAATGATTGACCGTGCAGCGGCAAAGGGTATTATTCCAATACTTGTGAGCCCGCAGATTTCGGCGGGCTACGGCTGGGGCGACAATAGCAATGTGGGGAAATCAGACGGTGGCGCATACGTAGAGTTTTTTGATGCAGTGCGTTCTCTGGCAGGAGAAAAGGGTTGCTTTTATGTTGACCTTACCGATCTTTCTTCCGGATGGTTTTCTGAAGTGGGCAGAGACAATGTTTACAAGAAATATCATCTTTGGGATTATGAGAACGATAAGCCTAAGGATATGATGCATCTTTCCTATAAGGGTGCCGATGCCATGTGCAGATTTTTCGTAATGGCAATAAAAAATATTTCGGATTCAAACAACACAGATAAATGGGGTAATTCTTTGTCATTGTTAAAAATTTGGTAAAAATTTTATGCAAAAAAAGTAACAAAACTATTTACATACAAGAAATTTTAGTGTATTATATAGTGTAGATATATAGTAATATAGGTATTCCTATGCGGAGGAGAGAATAATGAAAAGAAGACGCATACAAAAAATATTGTCTGCGCTGTTATGTTTTGTTCTTATTGCATCATGTTTTGTTACTATAAGTGCACATATTGATACCGAGGCAACAAAGTATGAATTCCTCAGCGATGTTTTTTCCTATGTGGGAGCAAATGAGCTTTTGTATGAAGGCGGCTTTAAAGACGTCACCCCCGAAAGCCCGGAGGCAGGTATGGTGGCAGGGCTTATGAATAAGGGTATTCTTGATGATACTTTTGCGGATGACGAAGGAAATCTTAATCTTTTCACCCCTATTACAAGAGAAGAAATTGTTACTTTAATAGTAAAAACTCTTATCGCAAAGAAAAACGACCTTGGTGTCGGATGCGATTTAACGTTTACTGACAAGGATGAAATTAATCCTAAGTATCTTACATATATTGAGGTTGCCGTTGGTAACGGCATTGTGGAAAACGGCGGTGAATTTAATCCGAAGTTGGCTATGGACCATTTTACCGTGGCAGAATGGGGAAAAGTGATGCAGGACAGCTACAAGCGCCTCCCTGTTGTTCAGGGAAGCGGCATAAGAAGAATTCAATTCCCCGTTATTGAAACAGAGCTTGAAGCACCTGACTTTCTTGAGGAAGGTTATCAGCTTGTTTTTCAGGACGAGTTCGACGGCGACAGCCTGGACACAACCAAATGGGGCTACAATTATTCCTGGGGTCACTCACATAACCATGCAGCATGGTGCGTACCCGAAAATGTAATTGTAGAAGACGGTATCCTTACCTTAAAGGGCGAAAACAAGCAACACCCCGATGCGGTGGGCAAGCAGGGTACTTTCAACAATAAAAAATACGACATAATCTATACTTCGGGTGCAATCAACACCCAGTATAAATATAATTTTGACTACGGTTATTTTGAGGCAAGACTCAAAATGCCAAAGGGCAAAGGCATGTGGCCTGCATGGTGGATGCTCCGTGACGGATGGCCGCCTGAGATTGACATGCTTGAGGTTCTTTGCTCAAAGCCAAATGAGCTTCACGTAAACTTCCATTACGGTCCTGCGTGGAATCAGCATTACAGTCATGAACAAGTGCTTGACTTGGGGTTTGATACATCCGAAGAATTCCACACCTACGGATTTGAATGGACACCTGATTACATGCGTTATTACGTGGACGGTAAACAGGTAGGACACGATTTTACTAACAAGAGCGCTATTGCCGAAGCTAGGGGAATGTACATGATACTGAACCTTGCTATTGACGGATGGGACGGTACACCGGACGCGTCGACACAGTGGCCTGCACTTTATCAGTGCGATTATGTGAGAGTGTGGCAATTGAATGAATAATAACAAAGCCAACCCCGGTTCAGGGGTTGGGTTTTGTGCCCTCTTTAAAGAGGCTCACGTTGATTGTAATCAGGGAAACCTGTTACATATAAATCTGTTTGAAATTTTTGAATATATATGCCGAGGACTCGGTACTTATTAGGAGGAATGTCAAATGAAAAAGAGTAGCATGATTTTCAAAGCAATCTGCCTTGCAGTTGCGGCTCTTCTGTGCCTTTCCGTTATTCCTGCTTTTGCAGAAGACGTTGCGGAAACAGAAGAAGCAGCAGTTGAAATTGTTACAGACAACGCAGAAGAAGTTGAAGATGTAACAGAGGCAGAAGAAAATGTTGAAGTTACAACAGAAGAAGCTGAGGAAGAAGTCGAAGAAGAAGTTCTTGACCTTTTCGCAGCTACACTTCGTGACGGTGGTGTGTATGTAACACCCGGCGATTACAATGCAGCGGTATTTACTTGTGACGGTGTTCGTTATAAAGTTGCTGCAGGTGAAGGTAACCTCATTAAGCTCGACGGTTTTGAATCAGATGTTGAAATCGAAGATTCAATCGGAGATACAACTAAGAACAGACTTCAGGCTAACGGTGAAATTGCGGTAGAAGCTGCACATAGCGGTTACTTTGGCTTAGCAGTATCCGCAGGTGATGTTGTTTACCGTACAGCTGTTACTGAAGGCGAAATTTATGTTTTCTCGGGTTGGTTTATGATGCCCTCAGGCGGTGACTTCGGTGACGATGAAGACCGTAAGTTTAAGGTTGTAAGTGAATCCGGTGACACATACACGGTAGGCTACAACGAAATCGGAAGAGACGTTGATGCAACAGGTAAGTGGCAGCAGGTTATTTTCACATTCAAGGCTCCCGCGACAGGCCTCTTTACTATTGATTTCAAGTATACAGGCAAGAAGAGCCTTTACGTGGACGACCTTGAACTTTACGCAGCAGAAGTTTTTGATAACCCCCTTGAAATTACAAATGTTGAATGTACAGATGCAGACGGTAATAAATATACCTGTTCAACAGGCTTTACAACTTCCGGCACACTTACACATACAACAACTCTTTATAACTCCGACGAAGACGATGTATTCTTTAATGCAATCATGGTTCTTTACAGAAATGACATTATGGTTGACTTTGAATGTATCGAAGACTGTGCCCTCGTATTGGATGAAACAGAAGTTACTTTTGAAATTGAAATTCCCGATGAAGGTGAATTAAGCGAATACAGCTACATGGTATACTTCATCAGCGATACAAATCCCAACCAGTACTACGGTGAAATGCCCGACAGAGAAAACCCCTATATAGTACAGGGTAAGTAATTTAATCCGATATGAATGGAGGAAGAAAAATGAACGGCAATAAAATTAAAAGAGTGTTAGCTGCCATAGTTTGCATGCTTATGCTCATTCAGTGCACAGCAATCGGTGTTATTGCAGCAGAAATTTCACCTGAAGCTGTTGTATATGTAAGACCTGAAGTTGTACAGGTTACTGCTAACCAGATTGGTAAAAATTACGTATATGTAAATATTGAAACTGAGAATTGTGACAATGACCAGACCGTTATGGCTTACTTTACAAATGCAAAGGGTAATCTTATAACACTTGCATATGCTCCTGTCAGTGCGAATCAGGCAGAAGTAAAGCTCGGTGTTCCCGACAGTGCGGAAACTGCTACATATAATATTGTAGTTGCACTTAATAAGGCAGAAGATGTTTTCAAAACACAGATTTATTATATTGGTGTTGAAGACGTTGACGGTTTATTTGAAGCAATCAACTCCGAAGACGAAAGTGTAGTTACAGAAAAGATTGGAACACACTACGAAGCTCTTGCAGTTATTGAGTCCACAAAGGACGTTAAGCTTACAGGCGAATCTTACGAAGATCTTTCCGCCGACACAAAGGAAACATTTGCAGAACTTATTGCAAATGGTGTTAACGGCAAGTATTCCAACGGTAAGGGCGAATACGATGCCGAAAACAGTGAAAGCTTTGTGAAGGAAGCTTATGTTGTTGCAGTATACAACGAAGATGACCTCAGCGATAAGGAATTGGCAGCGCTTATATTCAACTTCTCCGAAACTATCGGTTTTGATGCTGAAGATGAAAACCTTTATGGCGCAATCCAGAACAGAGATACATTCGTAAAGGTTGCCAAGACTTCAAAGAAAGAAGTTGAAAACGCAGAAGATCTTGCAGCAGTTCTTGAGCAGGCAGCTGCAATCCAGATTGTTAACGAAACACACTGGCTCAGCCTTGTTGACGTTGTTGCTGCCAATAACGATCTTTTCCAGGTTGATGAGGACCAGATCGAAGAGCTTCAGGATTCTAAGACACTCAGAAAGTATTTCTGTGAATACTTCAAGGGTACATATTATACTGTCGGAGAAATTCAGAAAGCTTGGGATAATGCTTACAAAAAGGCTGAAAAGAAAGTTGACTCCGGCTCCGGCAGTGGCGGCGGCTCCGGCAGTGGTGGTACCACCGTTACAATTAACGTTGTAAGTACTCAGATTACCGATGATGCTAACAATAAAGATCCTAAAGTAGAAATTAAGGACTACTACACAGATATGTCCGGTGAATATTCATGGGCAAGTGAAGGTGTACTTAGCCTTACAAAGGCACAGGTTATTACAGGTTACGGCGATAAGACATTCCGTCCCGGTAACGCAGTTACAAGAGCAGAATTTATGAAGATGCTTGTTAACGTGTTTGGCTTTGGTGACATGACAGCTACATGTACATTTACTGATGTTGACAAGGATGCTTGGTATTACGTATATGTTGCAAGTGCTGAAAAGGCAGGTATTGCACAGGGTTACGGTAATGGTTTGTTTGGTGTTAATGATCCGGTTACAAGACAGGATGCTATCACACTTATATACAGAGCAGCAAAGCTTAAGGGAATCTCTCTTGATAAGTTCTCAGGAAGCATTGAACGTTTCGTTGATAGAAGCGAAATTGCTCCTTATGCAACAGAAGCAGTAGCAGCTCTTGTAAATGCAGGTGTTTACCTTGATGCTTCTGATCCCACAACTGTTAATAAGTTTGAACCCACAAGAGCGGCTTCCCGTGCTTATTTGGCAGTTGTTTTGAACCAGATTTACATTTATATGAACTAATTAATTTCAACAGATAGAGAGGGTTGCAATATGAAAAAAAGAGTTTTGAGCATGCTTTTGATGCTCACAATGGTTTTCTCTCTTATAGTTGTTCCCGGTAGCACTGTAACAGCGGCAACTTATTACGATACAGTTGACACAGACTGCGAACTTGCGGTTGATGTGCTTAGTGCATTGGGTATTATGGGAGGTTATACTGACGGTTCATTCCTTCCTTATAATACAATTACAAGAGCTGAAATGGTTTCCATCGCTGTTAAGCTTGCAGGTGTTGATGAATACCCTGAAGAAGCTCCCGATGACATGGAACTTTTCAATGATATGTACGACTATGAAGGCTGGGCAGCTGGTGTTATTGCTGTTGCAAAGTCTATGGGTATTGCCCGCAGTGACGCAGATGGTAACTTTAATCCTGACATGTCTGCAACATATGAAGAGGCTATCCAGATGGTTGTGTCCGCATTGGGCTACGGTCATCAGGCACAGAGCCGCGGCGACGAACTTACAGACTATGTTTATGTAGCTCGTAAGCTTGGAATTATATCCAACCTCGACACAACTATTGGCCAGAACATTACACGTAGTGATGTTGCAAAGCTCGTTTATGCTGCACTTACAGTAGACATTTTGGTTGCTGTTTCCTATTCCGGTGACGGCACTATGGTTAGATACGAAGCAGTAGAAGGTCAGAACGTACTTAATACATACTACGATGTATACGAAGTTAACGGCATAATTACAGAAAACGAATATGCTGCTATCGACGGTGAAACAACTGTTGAAGAAGAACAGGTTCTTATCAATGGTGAAGCTTTTGATGTTGGTTCTACCGACATTGCATCATACCTTGGTTACTATGTAACGGTATACGCAATGGAAAGCGATGACTCAGTTACAAACAGAACTATCATTGCATACAGTGTTAAGAGTGTTAAGAATAACACGTTCACAATCAAGAGCGAAAACATTGAAGATGTTACATCTTCTGTTGAAGGTTATGAGTATGAATATTGGGTAAATAAGGACACAGACAAGAAATCCAAAAAGGTTTCTACATCTGCTACACCCCTTGTTCTTTACAACGGTAAGGCAGTTATAAACGTTACACTTGATCTTCTTACACCTGAAAACGGTCACGTTGTTCTTATTGATAACAACGGTGATGATAAGTACGACATTATCGATGTTTGGGAATATGAGCTTGTTTACGTGTTCTCTGCATCTCAGACTTCCGGTAACGTAACAGGTTACTATGACCGTTCGAAGACATATAAGTTTGACCCCGAAGCTGACGAATATCACGTAACATTCCTTAATACATACGGCGGTATTGCACAGCTTTCCGACATTAAGCAGTACAGTGTACTTTATGTATACGAATCTGTTGATGGTCTTGAAAAGAAGGTTGTTATTTCCAACGGTAAAACTTCCGGTGATGTAACAGAAATTTCTTCTGACGGATATTACACAATCGGCGGAGTTGAATATAAAATTTCTCCCGCAGCAGAAGGCAAGGTTGAACTTGCAGTTTCTGACTCCGGTGATTATTATCTTGATGCTGATAACCGCATCGCCGGCTTTGAAGGCCAGACTGTTATCAGAAAGAACATCGGTATGTTTATTGCAATTAACGATGGCGGTCTCAGACGTGGATATCAGATGAAGGTGCTTACTGCAAACAGCGGTGTAGTTATCTATGATATTGCTTCCAGTGTAAAGGTTAACGACAAGAAGATGTCAGCTGAACAGATTTATGAACTGGCATTTACAGATGCTCTCTTCGGCGCATCCGAAGACCCTGAGTATCAGTCTAATAATATGCAGCGTCCTCACCCCTCAAGATCTGCTTTCCTTTACAAGCTCAATTCCAACGGTGAAATCAGTGAAATGATAGTTGTTGGCGAAAGCGATAATTACCTTCAGACAAGACAGATTAAGAAGTCAGGTTACCTCTATTACAGTAAGGGTTACAGCTGCTTGCATTACAGCGGTGAGACAACAACTAACGAATATGGCGAAACTGTCGGTGTAAGAACATACTGCGACAGTAAGACGATCAACTTCCTTGTAGAAGAAGCTGCAACTCATACTAATGACAACCAGTCCTTCTATACAAAGTATATGGACACATACTGGGATAACTACAACTTCGATATCTATGATTACTGTTGGGCTTACTATTACAGCCACGACGGTAGTGAAATTGATATGCAGAAGACTGTATGTAGCTTCCTTGTAATGGCTAACTGGTACGATGACTCTGTTGACTCTTCCGAAGATACAGACCAGAATCAGGATGCTACATATTACCAGGACAATACAGCTCCCAAGTTCATCCAGAAGATTACAGAGGCTAATGACCGTACATCCGGCGAAACAACATACAGAGTTTATTACTTTGACGGTACAGGTGTTAAGAATGCTCTTGTAAGACCTCAGTACAAGTACGTAGCTCTTAACGATAACACAGGTTTGCCTTATACAAACGGCTTCCCTGTAAGAATTTCTACTGACGGTTCCTATATCGAAGACGTTGCTCCTTACTTTGACAGCGGTCTCTATGAAGATATGGAAACAATGGTAACACCCATATTTAACGAAACCACAGGTACATATATCATGCCCTTCAAGCCCTTCTACCAGGAACAGTGGAGAAAGTGGAACTACTGGGCAAGCTACACATACTGTACTCGTTACTACTGCGGTGTTGTAACATCCATCGATGAAATTGTTGGCAGAAAGCTCTTCAGCTTGGCTTATGCAACCAGCGAATCTGAAGGTGCTACACCTGCTGAAAATATTTATACTTTGGGTGTTCTTTCTAACGAAAGACTTGAAGGTACTGTATACCGTCTCAACCTTGACCGTGCAGGTCAGCTGTCATCCATTACAAAGGGCACTCTTGATGACGTAGTACCCGGTCAGTTTATCATTATCAGAAAACGCGCATATGACACATCTCCCAAGTGGACAGCTCTTACAGGCTATGCTATGCACGAAATCTATATTATTTCTGACGATGCTTCCGAACTCGATTACCTTGAAGGTTTCTACAACCAGGTACAGGATGAAATCGTAAATAACTAAAACAGTTAAGTTTGCAAAAAAACCTCACGGCAATTGCCGTGAGGTTTTTGCTTTCGTGTGCGAATGAACTTTTAGCTAAATTTTGCAACAAGTTGCAAAGCGAAATTATTGCTCCGCAACAGCTAAATAACTCCTACGGAGTAACTAAATTAAATTCTCTATTAGTGTACGAAGCACATTTAGCTGCCGTAAGGCAATTTAGCTGAACTTGTTCAATTTAGCTCTTAGAATGGAATTTAGCTAAAAAAGACCTGTGGGTTTGACAAGTCTTTTTTTTCTGGCTCCTTCGGTTGGACTTGATACCTGCGACATAGATTCACTGTCATGCTTCCGTTTGCAACATCAATTCAACAGCGCCGTAATTAC
>CAZRZU010000017.1:0-23177 GCA_964604615.1 uncultured Oscillospiraceae bacterium | reverse complement strand
AGTGTAACAGAAAATTCAAGGGCGATAAAAAATGTACCTCTCTGCACTTATATGAAGATGATATAAAGAGGCTTTTCATGGAAGCATTCAGCGCCCTGCTTTCCGACCGCACAGCCTTACTTGAGGATTGCAGGCTTCTTTACGACACACTCATCAACCTTACGGATTTGGAAAAGCAGGCAAAGGCATACCTTGACGAAATGGAGGTTACGTCCAATCTTGTACGAAAGCTCATAGACGATAACGCATCCTCCAACTTAACCGCAGCGGAGTACACCGAGCAGTACGAAAATTATACAAGCCGCTTCGACAAAGCAAAGACCGAATACGAAAAGCTCCAAAAAGCAAAAAATGCCCGCTTTGTCAAAGCCGAGGCAATAAGTGCGTTTATGTTTTCCATACAGGAGCTCCCCACCCTTCCCTTTGAATTTGATGAAAAGCTCTGGAATGCGACGATTGAAAAGGTCACAGTATACGATGACGGCAATCTCACCTTCCACTTCAAAAACGGCGTGGAGATTACGAAAAGTTTATAATTATATAAACAATCGCACGGAGGAACATAGTCCATACCGTGCGGTCGCTTAAATTACAGATATAAATATATCTCATCATATTTTAGTTATAGCAAAATCCAATTCCCATTACTAAGAAATATACTCTTTTAAATAATCCAGGATGAAATCTTTTCCAAACTCGCTTTCTACTTCTTTTGTAATTAAAACTGTCAAGGTTTCTAGAGAACGCGTTAATGCAACATACAATTTATTCTTTGTTTTATTATTCTCTGTTTTCTTTTTAAATAAGTATTTCGCTAAATCATGAGTTAAAACAAACAAGCAGTTTTTCCCTTCTTGTCCTTTTATACTTTCTATTGAGTTTAAAGTTACACTTTCAGATTTTTCATCATAAATAAAATGTTCTAAAATTCTTATAATTCGGCTGTATTGAGTGCCATTAAACCTCGTATATCCTAAGACTTCATTAATTGCTGCAGTTGCGTTGTTTTTACCACGGTTGACCAAAAACAATTTATTGGCAAAGAAATATGCATCACTTGCAACTTTAAACTCACTAGCATGTGGATGTAATTCAGCCAAAGCACACTCTAATTCATATTTTAAATTCTCCAATAATGTTTTATTAGGAGAGGCTTTCTGTGTGTTGAATCTGTTGTTTTTCTCAGAAATATACATTAAATCAAAATGAGAAACCTCGATAAATTCTTTTAAACACACATCGCTTTCAAATACCAATTTAAGTGACCCAGTATGTTTTTTTGAGATTTGTTGTTCATTATCCTCAATTATCGAATTAGCAAGCCTTATATGCATCTCAGGGCACCTATGGCATTCGTGAACATATGTTACACTCTGTTCATATACCGAAATCATCTGTCTTAAATTTCCAAACCCCTTTAGGTCTTGCTTTGGGTCTCCTACAACATTAACACATATCCCTATTTTAACAAATGCGTTTATTAAATCAAGAACTGCATCGTCTATGTCTTGAGCTTCATCCAAAAAAATTGCCCCGCAATATTTGGCGAATGTTTTTTGAATTGTTTTTCTTTTGCGCTTTTGTTCTGTTTTATCACCGGATTTCTTTACAAAAACCCATTTTGCTCTCTGCGTCAAAGCAGTTACATGTAATAAATCTTTATTCTCTAATTCCGTTCTTTTATAATTAGCATACCTAGGTTCCTCCGGAAGCTTTATATTCGATACGCCTTTATAATTCCTATTATACAATAAACAATAATAAGGCTTGATTATCTCTTGATAAAGGAAAGAGTGAATGGTGCTAATTTTAATCCTATGCGGAATATGTCCAAGGCGAGCTGCAATTTTACTTTTTATATGTTCAGACGCATTGTTCGTAAATGCTATACAATATATATATTTATGACATTCCAATTTGTTGTAAGCATCAATAATTCTATCAGCCATACTGGTCGTTTTTCCTGCGCCTGCCCCAGCAATGGTTATGTTTATCAAGCTATTCCTCCTCCATAATCATAAAATCTATGACACTCTGTATATGCGACGGCATTTGAAATTCTGGAAAAGCTCCACATGATATATCCTTACATATTCTCAGCATGGCATAGGATTTCTTGCATCTCCAATCATCTGACATTTCATCTGGCGACATGTTTTTCCACCCTAATTCTTCTCCGTATCTACTCTTAAGAGCTTCATAGTTTTGTCCTGTTTTTACAATTTCTGGTTCTAATGTTTTTTCATTAGTTGTTCTCACGCATACATTTGGATATATATTATATGCCTCATGTCTCGTCTGTGCGTTAGGTTCTTCATCGTAATCTCTCACAATCCCTAACCGATTACCATTACCGGAATTTAACTTTAACCACAATTCTATAATTTTTATAAAACCTTTATGGAATGAAATTACTTCAATATCACTTAACTCTTTTCTGGAATCCATATATGCTCTTATTAAAAGTTCTTCTGTTAAACCTTCTACCAATATACATTTCTTTGAATAAAACAGTTTAAACAAGTCTAAATTAGGGGTTTTCGACAAGTAATCTTTCTCTTCATCATTAAACTCCGACGTTAATGAATATGCTCTTCCGCCATTCATGAGAACAACATCACTCAAATTAAGCTTGTTAATGAATTCAGTATTATGCGTAGAATAAAACATTTGCACTGTTTTATTATCTACTGTAAAAGCTTTTATAAAGCTTGAAACTAACCTGACATTGTTTATGCATAAATGCGCTTCTGGCTCTTCTACTGTCAGCAAATTAAACGCTATTTGTTCGTCTTTCTCTAACAATGAATTAATTAGAACCATTAACAAAATTAAGTTTCTCTGTCCTAATCCTTGTAGCGATAAATTCTCCTCATTATACCCTAGCTTTACGCTGTTCAAAATTGAACTCATTGTTGGCATATTGGGTAATACATTAATTTTTTCAAAAAATGTTTTTGCATTTTTTAATTCGCTATATTCCTGCCAATTAATAATATCGTCGATTCTAGCTGTACTTTTTAGAGTTTCAAAAAAATGAGAGTATGCTTTTTCTATCGTAACCCTATTATCATCAGTTAACTTACCCTGCAAAAGTCTAACCAACGATTTTGAACCTAATTTTTCACTGGTTTTTGAAAACTCATCACGCTCCGCTACCAAAGATGTATATTTAAATTGTTTTAAAACATCATATGAGACACTACCCTTACCAGGAACTCCTACAGAATATTTGTATAATTCTATTGGCAATAAATTCATTTTTAAATGACTTATAGTATCATTATCTATATCTTCCATAACCAAAATTCTTTTGACAAAATCAAAAACCTCCATATTACTCTTTGGCGAAAATTCATAGTATAATCGAAACCTTATGTCTTTTTCATCAATCTCACATGCGAGGTCTCTTACATAATATAATTCAGTTTCTTCCGGTTTTATCTCAATTTCAATATACACAGTCGGAATATACTGTTCAAACTCTTCTAATGTAGTAATATTACTAACCAAATTACTTTTATTCTCCAACAAAAAACTATAATACCGGTCCTTCGCATTATTATTTATGTCGAACCAGCTAAGATGTTTTCCTATGTATCCTATCTCATCAGCAAGAAAAGGTAGTGTGACCGCCTTAAGCAGGTTACTTTTACCACTATTATTGTTTCCGATAATTGCAACAATATCTCCAATCGCTATATCTATATCTTCAAGATTTCTGTAATTTTTTACCACAATATTTGAAATCCGCATCTTATTCCCCCCTTTTTTTAATAATGTAATGCTACTTGCTTTGAGGCGGTGTATGTATTTAATTATATTTCTATTAATTTTTTAAAACATTCTTTTAGCATTTCTGATTGTTCCCACGGAATGCTTTTCAGTTGCTCATCAATCAAAGAAAACACTTTTTCTGGATATAACACAGCCAAAGATACGCCTAGTTTTGCTTTTAACTGCAGTCTATCAGTGGCAATAATATTTTTTGCATGAGGCGTTATATTATCTACGAAGCTTTTACACATATAAATGAGGTTTCCTTTATAAGGATCTTCAGAAAGAGCATCTAACAATAAAGTTTCTAATGCCCCTTGTTTATCATGTGGAATAATTAGCCCCAATAAAGAAAGATTTACTTGTTGCCCAAATCCATTATCAAAACTACTGTTGATCCATTCACCATCCATAAATCCCGTAATTTTAGGCTTTAACTCCTCTGAAAGAGATAATTCTATCTCTTCTTTAGATCTATTGTCCCTGTCCAATACTATAGCCACTCTATATTCTAAATCCTCTTTTTCAGAATTAATTATATAATCTTCTATGTTACTCTTGTAAAATGCAGAAAAATTATCCTTGCCTCCAACCGCACAAATTGCTAATTCCATTTCATCTTTTTTATAATGAGATACAGATCGGTTATCCGTCACTGGGAACTTAAGTTTGAATCTCTTTGGATTTTTATCATACTCCCATCCTTTTAATTTCCAAAGATAATAGCTTAACAATATAGCATCTGTTTTACCTTCACACAATATTATCCGCATCACAATCTCACCTCAAAATCAAACTTTTCGCGATTTTTGAGAACCTCATTACCTAACATGGTGCGAGAAAGCGTTCTTTGTAATCCCTTATCTGTTCTAAAAGTAATTACATTTATAGGATCGTCATTATTGCTCTTTTCTGAATACTCTTGAGAAAGCAAAATTGCATCAATAGCTTCTTGACTGTGCGTGGTCACAAACAGTTGCACATTGAATTGTAAACATGCTTTCACTAAAAAAGCAAATATATCTTTATAATATTTGCTATGAATAGATGTTTCCACTTCATCTATCATTAAAATCCCGTCTTTTGCAGAAGCAATACCATTAGCTAAAGCTATTACCTTTTTGATACCATCACCATATGTTGATAAAGGCATCACCCCAAGATTAGTATGCCGAATGCATTCCACCGGTCTATTTGTGATTTCATTTTTCACATATAATATATCTTCTATATTTGAATCAAACTGCTGCAACAAATATACACACAAATCTTTATATGTTCCTGACCGAACAATGCTAGAAATACTATTTCCAAGCAAGTGTCTAGCCGGTGACAAATATACAACATCTATATAATTATACCTATGCCTTGGCAGTTCGTTAAAATTGCTATATTCTGTAAATTCAACAGGAATACTATCATAATCAGAGTTTATTATGTACTTATATAAGCCGGAAAAAGACATTGCTTCTATTTCTTCCATATCTTTATGCATCCAGTAGTTACGTGCTTCTATCGCCTTCTTATCAATGATGACACTTCTTAACTCCCCAGATAACTCTAATTGTACTTCTCCAATACGTCCTTTCGCATTTATCCCCAATCGAAGAGACTCATGTTGTAGCATATTTATAAAGCTTTCAAACGGTGATGGCGCATATATAGGCATGCTATCTCGCAATCTTGATAATCTTACTACGTCGTATAGAGAAAGCGGGTTTCTAAGCATATAAATTGCCTCTAATATAGACGTTTTACCAGAATTATTATTACCCGCAATAATATTAATATGATTCAAATTTTTTAGTTCTAAATCTTTTATCCCTCTAAACGCCGACACTTGTATGTCTTCAATATAAATTGCCATTAGAAATCAGCCTCCGTATCAACAAAATTTATTGTTAAACGCTTATCTAAACCATCCGCAATACGTCTTAAAATTATAATACTCGGAACATACTTCCCGTTTTCAATTTTACTTATATTCGCCTGGGGAATTCCTGTTTTTTCAGCCAATTCTTGTTGTGATAATTGTTTTGTTTTTCTTATCTCTGTTATTTTTTCTCGTATTTCCTTTAGAATGTCATAGTCTACCACTTCAATTTCTTCGTCTTCTTTTTCTATTTTTGTTGTTTTAAGCTTTTCTTCTAGAATCTTTTGAAAATCACTCATTTGACTCACTCCTTAAATCAATTATAAGTATTTCTTATAAGAAAGTCAATATTTTTATGGCTGATTTGACATATTTATCTGTTTTTATGGTTGATTTGACATATTTTCGTTTATTCTATAGAAGTCCTAAACCACTCTATGCTCGATTTTTCATCTACACATGAATTAAAATACTGTTTCATCCATAAATATTTTTGTCTTATTTGATCATTTATCTCTTCACCTAAAACTGACTCAATCTGTTCACGAACGGCTCTTAATCCATCATATTTAAAATATCTAAGCGTTTCCAGCATTTTTAAGCCGTCTGAAGTATCTGATATGTAACATATATCTTCGCCGGTTTTTGTATTTTTTATTCCTTCCTCATATGTTGATCTAGTCATAATGATTCTTGGATATTTTGCTAGTGTTTCTTCCATTTGATATGCCTCAATTAATCCCGGTCCAAAAACCTCATTCCCTTCACAATATAGTTTCCCTTTTGCGATGGCTCCCCGTACCCAAACAGGCTTTTTTTGCAACCATAAAAAGTGTTGAATTAGCATACAATGACTGCAAATCATTTCAAACGAATCTGGTATATCGCTAGGAATTGCGCAAATAATGCTGTCTGAAAAGAATAAAAAGAATGTATTCTTTTCTATCACCTCAAATGGACTATTTATTCTCCCTTCGCCCTCGACAAACTTTTTTGCATCCTTTATGCAGTCAAACATTTCATGAATATCCGCAGCTGACCGTGTTCCTATAATATTCTTAAATCCCAAAACATCCAAAAACGCAATATAGTATTCTTTATATTTGACCTTCATAATCTATACCTCTTTCATTCTATATTTATACCTTTAAATCATTATGTTTTCCATTGATATAAGTATTATATCACGTAATTTGTGTCTTTGCGAGCAAATTATATGAGTTTGCAAATCTCCCATCAGTTGGCACCAAAATCATAAGAAATCTCTACTTCCCCCCATTTGAAACGATAGCTCCATTTTGAAACGATAGCTTTTTACTAAAACTGCATCAGACACACAAAACCTGCTCATTTTCACACCGAAATATCTACCCTGCAAATTCAAATTGGACCCCCTATGCTTCAAAAAAGGCTTAATACAAGGGTTTTCAAGGCATAAAAAAACGATACGGCAATTGTACAAAATTGTATCAATTACCGTATCAGATTTGGCGTCGATAAGAGGATTCGAACCTCCGACCTACCGCTTAGGAGGCGGTCGCTCTATCCTGCTGAGCTATATCGACAAATGAAATTGTCTTAAAGGAAATAAGGAGAGCAGAATCATATGATTCTGCTCGTTTATGCGCAAGTTTACGCTTCTACCTTTACGATTTCCTTACCGTCATAGTAACCGCAAGCCTTACATACCATGTGGGGCTTTGTGTACTCACCGCAATGAGAGCACTTTACCATGCCGGGGATAAGAAGCTTCCAGTTTGCTCTTCTCTGACGCTTCTTCATTTTAGAAGTTCTGTGCTTAGGAACTGCCATTTTTTACACCTCACCATTTCCTGCTAATTTTCTGAAAATAGCGAAACGAGGGTCGTACCTTGTCGTATCGCAATTACATTCGGATTTGTTCAAATCTGTGCCACATTTAGAGCACAAGCCCTTACATGCTTCACTACACAGATTTCTCATAGGCAAACTTGAATACACCAAGGATTCAACCGCACCGGAAATGTCAAGTGTATGCCCCGTTATAGTGAACATTTCACTGTCCATTTCAATGTTTTCGCCGGTTATATTTTCCTCTGCCTCACCTGCTATACTTGCAGCAAGCTCGCAACCACAACGGTCGCAATAGGATGTGTACTCGCCCTCAACCCTGAGCGCGATTTTCAGCGCACTGCCAATATTTTTAATTTCACCGATTACCTTCACCGGTTTTTCAAAGGAATACTCATTTCCTGCAAACTCAAAAGAGCCCACAGCATGCTCCTTCTCAATACTGAGCTTTGCGCCGTCACAATTGATGACGCTGACAATATTTATCTTCATGCTATCACCTCGTGCCACCTATGGGCATTTTCAGCATTTCATATTCTACTACAAAGGAGAGAATTTGTCAACATTTTTTTCGTTTTGTTATGTAAAATTTTCGGAAAATTTTGCAAAGCAAAACCCAATGCTTTCATCAACCCGTCAGTCTAGCTTCTTTACGATTTTATCAATGTCCTTTTTTGTTGCAACAACAATTAGATGTTCGTCTTTTTCAATAACATGGTCTGCCAAGGGCATAATTTTTGTTTCTCCGTTAATTTTTATGCCGAGAACATTTACATTATATTCCGCACGAATATTTGACTCACGAATACTCTTTCCCACCCAATGACCTATGGGCGGGATTTCGTATATGTCGTATTCACCCGGCAGGTCAATATAGTCAAACACATGGTTTGTGCTCACCTTCCTGGCGAGCTTTTCCGCCATGTCACGGTTAGGATAAATGACCTCATCGGCACCGTTACGCAGCAAAAACTTTGACTGTATGTCACGGTTGGCTTTACTTACAACATATTTTGCGCCCATTTCTTTAAGCTGACTTGTAATTTCCAAACTGTTCTGAAAGTTATTGCCTATACATACAACGCATACGTCATAATCAGTTACCCCTATGCTTTTGAGCACCTCGGGATTGGAACAATCTGCAACACGGGAAGAAGCCACGTAATCGCTCACAGAGGCCAATGCCGCTTCATCGGTGTCAATAGCCATAACCTCATTTCCCAGCTCATACAACTCCTTACAAAGGTGCTGTCCGAATCTTCCCATTCCTATTACTAATATGTTTTTCATAATTATCCTCCTAACCTATTGAAATGCTTTCAGGTAAAAAGCCTATTGCGGACTTCTTCTTTTTTTCAAAGAAAGACACCGCAAAAGTCAAGGATCCAATTCTTCCCAGGTACATGAGTGCAGCCACAATAAAACGGCACACCATATTGAATTTATCGG
The DNA here is from genome assembly GCA_964604615.1 of uncultured Oscillospiraceae bacterium. Taxonomy (GTDB): domain Bacteria; phylum Bacillota; class Clostridia; order UMGS1883; family UMGS1883; genus RGIG1927. Next base: position 14,248 of record CAZRZU010000017.1, on the reverse strand, counting down.
TTATGCCAACCGTCACACCAACCGTGCTCATTGCAGATACGGTTTCATATGCAATGTCCGTTAAAGGGAAATTGCTCATCATGCTTATGGCAAGTGTTGCCGTTACTATAAGTATAAGATTTGTTGCTATAACGGTTGTTGCCTTACGTACGGAATCTTCTTCAAATCTTTTTCCGAACATGTTGGGTTCGCACTTTTTATAATTTGCAATAAGGAAAGCCAGTATTACCATGACAGTGGTTGTTTTAACACCGCCTGCGGTAGAACCCGGGCTACCGCCTATAAACATTATAAGCATCATAATAAATTTGCCGCCATCGCTCATGGCTCCCAAATCAAACGTGTTAAAACCTGCCGTTCTGGAGGTAACCGCACCAAAGAAGGATGCTGTTATTTTTTCAGCCAGATTCATGTCTGCAAGAACGGTATTTGTTTCGCTTATAAATATAAGTACTGCACCTGACACGGTAATAACCAAAGTCATAACCAGGACTATTTTTGTGTGTAAACGGTATTTTTTGAACTTCCATTTGTTTTTGTAAACATCATCCCACACAATAAAGCCCAAGCCGCCTATTGTAACAAGTGCCATTATTACTACATTGAGCATTATATCGCCGCTGTAATTAATTAGGTTTCCATCAATAGTTGAGAACCCCGCATTACAAAATGCGGATATCGAATGGAATATTCCCCAATACAAGGCAGTTGTAAGGCTTTCTGTTTTCATGAAGCATAATGTCAGCAGAATTGCACCAACAATTTCAATTATGGCAACCCAAAGCATTATCTTTTTTGTAAAAAGAGCCGTACCCGACACTTCAAGGGTATTCATGCTTTCCTGAAAAAGACTTCTTTGACTGAGGGTCAGCTTACGCCTTAACATAATGGAAAAAAACACCCCTATTGTTATAAAGCCCAGACCACCCGTTTGTATTAACACGAGTATCACAATCTGCCCGAATATTGACCAATGTGTTGCAGTATTAACCACGGTAAGCCCCGTAACACATTGAGCGCTCACCGCTGTGAAAAATGCGTCGGAGAACGGTGTCCATTCACCGCTTTGTGATGATATTGGCAGCATAAGAATAACTGTCCCCAAAAGTATCATTACAAAAAATCCGATTGCTATTATTCTGGAATATGATAATTTCCTCATCTGACAACCCTTCCGTAAAGTCTTCCTTGGTCATAACTTAAAATTTCAACCTTTGCGCAGTTATCATGCAAGCTTTCGTCGGCATCAACAAACACTCTCAGATAATTTTTTGTTAAACCCTCTGTGTTGCCTTTTTTGGTCTGTTCAAACAGAACTTCCATGTTCCTGCCTACAAAGCTCTTTTCAAAGTTTTCTTTCAGTTCTTCAGCAATTACCGAAAGCTCCTTTGCCCTTTTCTCTCGGAGGGGCATGGGGTGCTGGGGCATCTGTGCCGCTGCCGTTCCTTTGCGCTCAGAATACGGGAACACATGTATTTTTGAAAATCCCGCGCTCTTTGCAAATGCCTTTGTTTCTTCAAAGTTTTCTTCCGTCTCCAGGGGGAACCCTTCAATAATATCTGTTGTAATGCCTGCATCGGGCAATTTAGCTCGTATGCGGCAAAGCATATCCAGATACTCCGCGGTTTTATACTTACGGTTCATGTTCTTTAAAACTGCGTCACTGCCCGATTGGAGCGAAATGTGAAAATGGTCGCAAACCTTGGGTTGTTTTGATATCCGCTCAATAAAATCGTCTGTAAATGCAACAGGGTCAATAGATGACAGTCTCACCCTTTCAATTCCTGAAATGGCACAAACCTTTTCTATAACATCAATAAGCTTACATTCCTTTGTGTCTTTTCCATAGCTTGCAACACTTATACCGGTGAGCACAACCTCCTTAAATCCCAGCGAAGCTATCCTCTCTGCCTCTTTTACAATGCTGTCAAGCTGTCTTGAACGCACGGGACCACGTGCATAGGGTACAATACAGTAGGAGCAGAAATTATCACAGCCGTCTTGTATTTTAATATTTGCCCTTGTCCTTTCCGTAACACTTTCGCATTCAAGCTCTTCAAAGTGCCTTACCTTCATAATATCCACATATGCATTTATATCTTCACCGTTTATTGCTCTCTTTGTAAGTTCCACAATCTGTGAACGAAGAGATGTTCCTATACACAGGTCAACCTCTTCCATGGCGGCAACTTCGTTATAGCTTACCTGAGCATAGCAGCCTGTGGCAACAACAATTGCCTCAGGGTTTTTTTGCTTTGCACGTCTTATCATCTGACGGCTTTTTCTGTCTCCAAGATTGGTAACAGAGCATGTATTTATAACATAAACATCACACACTTCGTCAAAATGAGCAGTTTCAAAGCCATTTTCACGAAAAAGTGCAGCATATGCATCTGCTTCGTATTGATTTACTTTGCAGCCTAATGCTGTAATACCTACTTTATATGCCATAGTTTTAACTCTTTTCGTTGCAAAATTTTTATTTTGTGATATACTTATAAATATTCTAACAGATTAAACACATAAAATCAAGGAGTGATTATACATGTTAAAAATAGGTGCACATCTCTCAGCTTCCAAGGGCTATACACATATGTACACTGAAGCAATATCCATCGGCGGAAACACATTCCAGTTTTTCACCCGTAACCCCAGAGGCGGCAAAGCCAAGGAGCTTGACTTTGATGATATTGCGTTATTTAACGAAAAGGCAAAGGAAAACTTCGTTCCTATCTTAGCCCATGCTCCCTACACTCTTAATGCATGCTCGGCAGATGAGAAAATAAGAGAATTTGCTCATATCACCATGGAGGATGATTTAAAGAGATTAGAGCATACACCCGGTGCAATGTACAACTTTCACCCGGGCAGTCACGTAGGTCAGGGCGTTGAGGTGGGCATTGAGCAGATTTCAGCTCTCTTGAACAACATTCTCTTCCCCGAAATGAAAACTACTGTTTTACTTGAAACAATGGCAGGCAAAGGCAGTGAGGTTGGAAGTAAGTTCGAAGAGTTAAAAGCAATTATTGACAAAACAAAGCTTAACGAAAAGTTAGGCATATGCCTTGACACATGCCATGTGTATGACGCAGGCTACGACATTGTGAATAACCTTGACGGTGTGCTTGACGAGTTTGACCGTGTTATAGGCTTAGACCGTTTAAAGGCTATTCACTTAAACGATTCCAAAAACCCGTTTTCGTCTCATAAGGACCGCCACGAAAAAATCGGTGAGGGTAGCTTAGGAATAGATGCCATCACACGCATTATTAACCACCCTAAGCTCCGCAACCTCCCCTTCTACCTTGAAACTCCCAACGAAATTGACGGCTACGCAAGAGAAATCAAGCTTTTACAAGGGTTACGTCAAACTCCCTAAAACCCACTTTGGGGAGATTGCCTACCCACAAGCCAACTCACTCACGCGTTTTGCCGCAAGCTAAACTGAAAATGAATGAATGGCTGTGTCACCGTACCTTTAAAAATCGTTGCAATTACCTAATTAAACCAAAGGAGGAAAAAACAATGCTTCCAAATGACCCTGTTATTCTGCTTGGTGTAATAAACACTAAGCTCCGCGACTTTTACTCTTCTCTTGACGCACTTTGTGACGATATGGAAGTTGATAAAGACGAGCTGGTTAAAAAGCTTTCTATGATTGGATATAACTATAACGAAAAGCAAAATCAATTCAAATAACAAAACGGACGTTGCAAATGCAATGTCCGTTTTCCTTTAATTCTAATTATTCAACCCAATATACTCTGTTTTCTTTTCTTGGCATGGCTTCCTTTAAAGGAGCATCCGCATAGCCTAAAACGCAGTTACCTATGCCTTCCCATTCGCCCTCAAGACCTGCCTTTTTAAGAAATTCCCTTCCCTCGGGCATTTCCAAAACTTCTTTAGCACGGTGAATCCAGCAGCTGCCAATTCCCATAGAGTGTGCCGCAAGCATCATGTTGCCCATAACCAAGCTTCCGTCATACACACGGTTTGGATGCTCCTTTGGTGCAACAACAACCAAAACCACAGGTGCATTATAAAACGGGTCACTGTTTGCACCCATTACAGATGCATTAAGCTTTGAGAGAGTATCACGTGTTTCTTTGTCTGTTACGGCAATGATAACAGGTGTCTGTAAGCCTCTGCCGTTTGCCGCCCAAAGCCCGGCTTCAATCACCTTTTCAATATCCTCTTTAGGTACCATGTCACTCTTGTAGCTTTTGCAGCTTCTTCTTTCAATCATAGCATTAATAATTTCATTCATTTTAAATTCCTCCATTATTCTAATCCTTGCATATATTTATGCATTGCCTCAGCAACAATCTTGCTGTGAGCAACAGCTTCCACAACAGTCCTTGCACCGTGAACCACGTCGCCCGATGCAAAAATCCCTTCGCGCCCCGTGTGACCGAATTCGTCAACAACCATAAGCCCGTTTTTAGTTGCTTCAAGACCATCTGTTTTTGAAGCAATAGAGTTTCTCGGCTTCTGGCTTATTGAAATAATGACTGAGTCCGCCTCGTAAAAAACGTCACTTTGTTCAATTTCCGCTATTGTGCCGTCATCACACTCAACCACACTGCGGAACAAAACACCCTTATCGGTTATTTCTATGGGCTTAAGATTGTACTCAAATCTCACACCCTCCAAGCTTGCATACCTGAACTCATAATCACTGGCAGCAACCTTTTTTTCAATAGAGAAGCACGTAACTTTTCTTGCACCGTTTCTCACCGCTGTTCTTGCAACATCCATAGCCGCATTGCCTGCACCGATAATGACAACATCTTCCCCCAGCTTGTACACACCGGGATTATTAAGATAGTTAATTGCAAAGTGAACATTGCCTAAGGTTTCACCTTTAATGTGCAATGCTCTTGGCTTCCATGCCCCTGTGCCCAAGAAAATTGCCTTGTATCCGTCACGAAACAAATCGTCAACACCAATGGCATCGCCAATGCGCACATTGGGACGTATTTTTATTCCGTTCAACTCTAAATGTCGGTACTGTAAGTCGTCAATAACCTTTTTAGGCAATCTGAACTCGGGTATGCCATAGCGAAGAACACCGCCAAGGCGGTCTCTGCCTTCAAAAATTGTAACACGATAGCCGTAACGTGCAAGGATAATTGCAATGGTCAGCCCGGCAGGACCTGAACCCACTATGGCAACCCTTTTTCCGTTTAATTCTTCTGCACCTTTTTTTATTTTAGGAGCATATGCACTTGATATGTAGCTTTCAATAGCTGAAAAATGAACAGGTGCACCCCTTTTGCCAAGGACACAATGCCCCTCGCACTGTTTTTCGTGATTGCAGACAAGAGAGCATATTGTGGTGAGGGGGTTGTTTTCAAAAAGTATTTTCCCTGCTTCATCAAGCTTATTTTCACGCATGAGCTTTATAACAGTAGGTATGGGTGTGCATATGGGGCACCCCTTAACACATTGGGGATTTTTGCATTCAAGGCATCTTTCCGCTTCGTCTAAAATATGATAAGCCATACTATTCCCTCCTGTTTTTCCCGTTCTACATTGTAAAAACTATATGATATAAACCTCGTTGCTGCAAGGCAACGCATATATGGGATATAAGGTTTTTATTAAAAGTTCATTTCAAGTTAAAAGCAAAATTTCCTTATTTTTTCGCAATTACAATTGGTTGATAAAAACCCGTTTCTTCAGGAAATTTCCATACCACATTACTGCAACCATTAGAGAGAAGTATATTGGTAATCTCTTCCCTGCGAACTGCCCTATATTCACATTTAAATCTACTTGTTTTTAGAGATATATCATCTTCAATAATATATTGGATGAGTTTGTAATTGTCCCCATCCCAATTCCATGTCTGGAAAGATACTCTCTGTCCTTTTTCTGTTTTATGTATATACGGTGCAGAATATGATGGCTTACTATTAAGCAAAGCATCATAATCTCTGATACTTGCAACAAACATACCACCCGGTGCTAATTGACTTATAATACTCTTAACAGCCATTTCCAAATCACTCTTTGAAAGCATGTGTGGCAGAGCATTATCCATGGCAATAACAACGTCAAACTCCTGCGAAAAAGTTTTAGATAATGTGCGAAAGTCAGCATTTTCAAAACAAATCTTTACATTGTTTTTTATAGCTCGTTGTCTTGCTTCTTCAAGTTCGCCATCACTTATATCAGAGGCAGTTACATTATATCCCAGAGTAGCAAGCCCTATTGCTTGTGTTCCAATGCCACAGGCACAATCAAGAATTTCAGCCTTATTATCATATCCGTTATCCTTGAATATTTTATCTAATAATATAGCTTGCTCTTTTATTATGGCTTGCCAATCAAGAAAAAGTTTATCATATTGCGAAGCCAAATTATCATAAAAACTTTGTATGATGTCCATATCGATTTTCACCTTAATTTTTCACTGATTTTCCTTAAATACTTTACCTTAGAACCCTTAGGAATACTATATTTTCCTGCTCCGATATTATAATAAATATTTAAATCGGCAAACTATTTAATTAAATTTTGAGATTTGATACGAGTTAAAATTCAATGTATTTGTGTCATGTGTTTTAGCCGTAAAAATTATACACCCAATAATGCTTGCCAGAAAAAGTGTTGCCATGCTGGCAGCATTATTATGAATATAATGAATAACCAAACATTAAGCTTAAAACTCACTTTGATTTTGGCTTTCCAAACCAGCGATGTTATATTCAACATCACTCCTGCAAATATGCTAAGCAGAATTCCAAAAACTATATAAAAATTGTTTATGCAAACAATCTCATATAGTAAGCTTTCCTCATACAACATGCCATAAAAGATGTACCCCAAAGCAAAACTTATCAAATTTAAAACAACAATGCCTATAACAATTTTGTCAGTCAAATTTGTTTTCTTCATATCTGTACTTCCTTTCAAAGCCTCCCTTGCCATAGTCCCCCTTGCCTAAAGGGGGATGTCACCGCAGGTGACTGGGGGATTCGTGGGAGGTATCAGTCGCAGACTGACGGAGGGATTCTTTCACAGCATCATCAATATACTGACATACTCCTTCAAAATTTCTATTAACTTCGTTATTAGTTATTCTAATAACCGTCAAATTTCTTTCCTCAATTTTTTCTGTCCTGATTTTACCTTTTAGCAAACCTTTTTCTTCATAAAGCTGTGAACCATCAAGTTCAATGATTAATCTTGCACTATGAGAATAAAAATCAACTATATAATTATCAATTACTTTTTGTCTTAACAACCTAGCAGAATAATTTTTCAAAAAATCATACCAAAGATGTCGTTCTTCTTTTGTCATATTCTTACGCAAAGTTCTTGCATTAGTTGTTAAATCGGTGTTATGTTTTCTATCCATATTAAATCCCCTCGCCACTTCGTGGCCCTCTCCCCTTTAGGCAAGAGAGGCTTTTTCATCATCATTCGACAAAATTCGTATCAAGTCAGGGTCAAAAAGCAACCTTCATTCTTTTGTGATTTATTTAACCAAAAATTCTGTTAAGTATTTCATTGCTATAATATCATCCTTTTTGCTGAACATATGATTACCACCGTCTATAATATGAGTTTTGATTATGCCGCTTTCGCGCTCCTTGTAAATTTTTTCGGCTTCTTTTGCATAATGAACGTTTACGATTTTGTCGTCTGTTCCGTGAACAATAAGCACATCACCCATATATGATTTTATTTCTTCATAAGGATTCATATTTATAACATCTGTAATGTACTGTCTGCCAAGCTTCATCGGACCACAGTAAAAAGTTTCAGGAGGATTTTCAGGATTGAATTTAGCAAACATCATCTGCCCGGCTCTTGCATCATCAGGGATACATAGTGCCGGATAAAACAAAACAAGTTTTGAAACCTTTTCTTTAAGTTCCGCTGCTGTCAATGCAGAAACAAAGCCTCCCTGACTGCATCCCATAAGAAGTAATTCGTCTGCATTTATATATGGCAAAGATGATACATATTCAATTACAGCCTTTAAATCCTTAACCTCGGTAAGAACCGACATATCCGATGTTTTACCATCGCTTTTTCCACCGACTACGCACCCTCCGCAAAAATCAAAGGTATAGGAAGCATAGCCCATTGATGCAAGTAACTTTACATATTGCAAAACTGTTTTATAATTCGCCATAAAGCCGTGAGAAACAACAGCAACCGGAAGATTATTTCCATCAGGCAGATATTCTACACCACCAATGGTTAAACCACCACGATTGCAGGTAAATTTCCTTTTTACATAGTCCATGTTTTATTCTCCAATCCAGACAGCTTTGATTGCTATAATTCCTTTACCTGCGCATCCTTTCGCGGAGCTATTCGATGATACTCTACATTCGGATAACCGATAACCATACAGGATACAACCTTGTGACCGTCAGGCAGTTCAAGCATTCTTTTGAGCTTTTTGCTGAGTTTAGTGCAAGCAACAAAGAAACCGCTATACAGAACTCCCAACCCAAGATTTTCCGCCATAAGCTCCATGTAGGAACTTGCCAGTCCAGCATCAATATTACTTTTGCTTGAAACAACAATAACAAGCGGTGCGCCTTTAAAAAAGAAATCATCTGTTATCTCAATCCTTTTTAAGAAATCAGCAAATGTTGAGCCTAATTTTTTTCCCTTCCTGAACAACTTTACACAAAGAGCTTCAGCCTCATTCTGTTTAGAACCAAGAATGGTATACATAACATTTTGCGCATTGGCTCCGGTGGGACAATAACTGCCCGCTTCCAGTATTTTATCTATCTTATCCTGTTCAACTGCTTGATTGGTAAATTGCCGTATTGATCGTCTGCTTTTTAGAGCTGCCAGGAACTTATCACTATCAAACTCAGTCATTGAAACGATAGGCTCCTCCGGGCAAGTATAATCCTTCATGCTGACTGCATGACTTGGACAAACCGCAAAGCAATGACCACATTCGATACAGCCCCTCTCGTAGGTATGTGCTTTGTTGTTTTCAACGTATATATGCGCATTGGGACAATCTTTTACACACAAACCACACCCGATACATTTGTCTTCGTTAATTATTATTTTATTCATATAATTTCCTCACTGTTAATTTGGAATTATGCCTTTTTAATGGGATGCCTAATTACGGTCTTTAAATTTTCCGGTGCAACCTTTCTCGCATCAGACAAATAAATTTCGTGATGTAATCTGTTTTCATCGAAGTCATTTATATATCCATTCTGTTCCAGGTAAGCATCCAACAAGGCGACCGTTGCAGATTCATCATCATACGAACCTGTGTGCATCACTTGAACGCACAAGCCTTCTTCAATGGTCATAAATTCTGCTTTTGAACAATCCGTTTTTTTCTTTTGAGAAGCAGCTTTTACCGCCCATTCAAAATCTGCTTTGGTAACAAAATCGGGCAAGCGAATAACGGAAATCCAGTTAAAAGTTGATTTATCCGACAAATCAACTCCATCAACACCATCTTGCCACCAGAAGCCCTCAAGCGGAGGAACAACGTACTCAAAGAACCCCTTTATTTTGTAATCGGTCTTGTAACTCATTTTTAAGGTATATGCCACAGCATATAAAATACTTATTGCTTGCTGGTATGCTCCGCCTTCTTCGTTAGGGTTGCCCTTGCCCCTTAATGCTATATAATTTGTCTTTGGAACATTTATAATCTGCGGTTTATTCTTAGGCATATAAAATTCTTTGTATTCTTTCTTAAAATCAAATGCCATAACTGCCTCCGTCAAATTCCAATTTTTCTATTTCAGCAAAATTCAATATAAAATAATTTACTCACACTTTCCGGCTATGTATTTCCATTTCTACTATAAAATTATCCTTCGCTTAAAAAGCTCTTTATCACTTTTTCCGCATTTTCCGCTTGTATCAAGTCATAATGTGTGGAATATGAATCAATAAATCCATGCTCTGCGCGAAACAATTCAATCTTCGTATTTACTGAACTTTCCAAAGACTTCATCACAATATTCACAGCAAAACTGTCTTGTTCAGCAAATATGAGTAACACCGGACATTTTGGAACCACTTGCAAATAATCACGAATTCGCGAACCGTAACAGGCAACTACCCCGGCGCAATTTGGATTTTCACTGCATCTCCATGCCAAAGTTGCTCCTACACTATAACCTACGATATACACTTTTTCGTATTTGCATCTCAATTTATCAATCAAATTCCAAATCAAATGACATGCATCTGATTCTACATTTTCATAGTAATATAAATAAGCATCATCTGCCTCTTCGTATTCAAAAACATTTCCATGAATCAAATCAGGACAATAAACATCATACCCCATATATTGATATTTCTTGCGCTGCATATCTATAAAAGCATTTTTTCCATAAATCTCATGGAGTAAAATCAATGCGTTCATTGTAGTACTCCCCTCTGCATGAAACCGCTCCATAGGTTTCGTTTAATTAACCCGCAAATACACCTTTCAATATCCAATTTTGAAATTAGTGAACGATTTAGATGCCATTAAAAATGTGCTTCGTAATAATAAAAATTATCTCTAATCTTCTCCGTATAATAGCAATTATCATCATTTGAATATTTAATTGCAAAACCATTTCCTTCAGGTTTTAATTCGTCAGATGTTCGCCCAAAACTGCTACCACACCATGCGTCTTTTGGCAAATCGTCAGGTGAATAATAAAACCCATAATAACTGGTTGCAGAGCCCACACCTCTTCCACCACAATACACATCTATCACATCTGAATCATGATATACTTCTTTAACTCCATCTATATTATTTGTGTCAGTAAAATCGTTTTCATTTATATCATCCAATATTATCGAATAGTTATCGTTTACCAACTCAAATATTTCTTTTTTTGATAGATTATCACTTATCATACTATCAAACCAAATTATAAATGATATAAATACAATTATTAAAACTAATACTATTGTTCCGCAACCTATCAGTATTTTCTTTTTCATTTAATCACCATTGCTTTGATTTTTCTTAGCAGTCGTAATTGATGCAATAAGTTTTCTTCTCAATGTGCCGCTTTTATTATTCAATTCACTGTATACATTTTCTTGCAAAGCATTAACTTTATATAAAATTTCCAGTCAATATTCAGTTTCGTAACATTCTTTCAACGCTATTTCTAATTTGTGAATAAAGTCTGCTCTGCTTTGTGCATATTTTGCCTCGTGTGAATTTGCACCTATTGAAGAACACGACCGTAATAACTGATTAACAAATACGGCTCTGCCTTTTATGTTATCACATATTGCAGTTATCTCTACGGTTAGTTCTACTGCTAATTCCTTTATTGTTTTATCATTCATAATTTATTCTTCTTTCTGCGATATACTCACTTCGCTCGTGCGATATATTTGTTGCCAAATGCGATATAACTCCGCTTTGCTCCATTGCGATATGATATAAATTCCTTTATCTCGTCCCGAAGGGGCATATCGCATCCGTCAGGATATATCGCACCGCAAGGTATATCGCAAATTCCGCAAGGAATTTATATCACTGAGTTTAATCGGTTTACGATTAAACTCATTATACCACAAGCAAACAATAATTACAATAAGAAAGGAGCTGCATAAGCAACTCCTAATCCATTTTTGAAAACTTATCTTTCCCTACACCACACAAAGGACATTTAAAGTCCTCCGGCAAATCGGCAAACTTTGTTCCCGGCGCAATATGATGGGATTCGTCGCCTTTTTCTTCGTCATACACCCAACCACACATTTCGCAAATGTATTTCATATGGTCACCTCCTAAGATATTATAACCAATTTATTTGTATATAAACTATTGACAAAGCTGTCTACAAGGTGTAGACTAAAGTTGTCGACAACACGTAGACAAAAGGAGGGTAATTATGAATTTAGGAATGGTAGAATCACGTTTTGCGGATATTATATGGCAAAATGAGCCTGTATCCACTTCGGATTTGGTAAAGATTGCAGAAAACCAATTAAACTGGAAGCGCTCAACAACCTATACAGTTTTAAAGAGGTTGAGCGAGCGAGGCATTTTTAAAAACGACAGCGGTACGGTAACAAGCTTGATTTCCAGAGATGAATTTTATTCCATGCAGTCGGAAAAATTCGTTGAAGAAACGTTTCAAGGCTCTCTGCCCGCTTTTCTGGCAGCATTTACATCGCGCAAAGCTTTATCAAAAAAGGAAATTGACGAACTCCGAAATCTTATAAACTCATACGAGGAGGAATAAACATGACACAAGTGTTTTTGAATCTTATTAATATCAGCATAACTGCAAGCTGGCTTATTCTGGCAATTATTATCCTCCGTTTGGTTTTCAAAAAAATACCCAAGTTCATAATTTGCGTTTTATGGGCACTTGTTGCCCTAAGGCTTATTTTACCGTTTAATTTAGAAAGCATGTTCAGTCTTGTTCCCTCAAGGGAAACTATCCCACCGAACATTGAATACAGCCGTGCCCCTCAGATTGACACAGGCATTGAATCTATTAATATTATAGTTAATCCTATAATACAGGAAAATTTCACTCCGCCTGACGAACTGACCAGTATGAATCCTATTCAGTTGCCAATTTATCTTGGTGCGTATATATGGCAAGCAGGCATCGTTATTTTGCTGTTGTATGCTCTTGTAAGCTATATCCGTGTACGGTTAAAGGTTCGCGAAAGAATAAAACTGGAAGGGAATATATACCTTTGCGACAGCATTCCCTCGCCCTTTATTCTTGGTATCATAAAGCCAAAAATATATCTCCCATCATGCTTAACTGACGAAGAAATAAGCTACGTTACAGCTCATGAAAAAGCACACCTTAAAAGGTTTGACCATATCCGGAAGCTGTTAGGCTACATCCTTTTAACAGTTTACTGGTTCAATCCTGCCTTGTGGATAGGTTACATTCTTCTCTGCCGTGATATTGAATATGCCTGTGATGAAAAGGTCATAAAAGGAATGGATGTTGACAAAAAGAAGGAATATTCCCGCACACTTCTCAAATTAAGCATAAATAAACGTTATGTAACCGCCTGCCCTCTCGCATTTGGAGAATCCGGTGTAAAAGGCAGAATAAAATCCATTCTTAACTACAAAAAGCCTGTATTTTGGTTGATAGTTGTTTCAATTGTTTTATGCGTGGTTATGGCTGTATGCTTTTTGACCAATCCTGTAAGCGGAATAATACCCGGCACCAAATATGACGATGTGGATAAAGCTGTGATAGATGCATATCTCGATTCATATGCATTTTCTGAAGCTTCAGACGGTTCTTATTTAGAATACTTAATCATGATGTATTACAATCAAGGGCTCAAGGCGCGTCTTTTTATAGGTGAAAGCTATAAATCAGGTGAGATGAATTATTCCCTTAGTGCAGCAGACTATATTTGTGACGTAAAGCTTACAGACAAAGGAGCTACATTATATCTTAATAAATATGCTGAAAACCACACTGACACCACACATGCTTACCCAATTGGCACAGAGCTTCTGACCCTCAAGGTTGATGGATTTAATGTTGAAACATATTGGACTGAATTAACTCCTTCACTTCCTGAAAATAAATCAAACGTCAACTGTTTTGTACGGAAGATTGCATATAACTTATATAATAATATAACCTTTACCGAAATCAGGCTTGAGCAGATTTTAAAAGGCTATGATGTAAGGACCGAATGGAGCATTAACGAAAATGAAAATTTAGCAATACCGGTAAATGGCTATTCGCTGGATGATATTGCAACCGAAATGAAAGATCACTGCAATAAAACCGTCACGGAGATACTATTACATAAAAACTACTATACGGTAAATTCCGACGGAATAGTATGTAGCCTTCTCTCCGAAGGCGAGATTACATACAGCGATTACAGCATTTCTGACCTTAAAATTATAACCGGTCATCCTGCTTCCGAAAATGATGTTGCAACCGCTATATTAAAACGTTACTGCTACAAAAACGACCCTTCTTCTCCATATAAAGAATTTTTATACACATTCAAAAAGGTAACAGACAACTCTTATATTATCACTGATATTGTTGAACTTAAAAACGGACAAGCTACCCCTGTTGAAGGTGCGTGGTAAAATAAAGGGAAGTAAAAATAGTCCAGACCGCAAAAAGGCATAAACAGAAGCTAAAAACCCCTATGCGCCTTTAAAACTCTTAAATTCTTATCAATGTAGGAAACCATCGCATTTTTGCGATGGTTTCCTCTTATTTTATGCCTTTTTGCTATCGACAAACCTCACCGCTCG
>CAZRZU010000016.1:0-23803 GCA_964604615.1 uncultured Oscillospiraceae bacterium | reverse complement strand
CACCGACCTAACGGGTATGAACCGTTTGCTCTAGCCAACTGAGCTACACCGCCATGTACGTCTTCAAACGCAAGGCCTATTATAAATCAATTTTTCAACTTTGTCAATACTTTTTTCAACTTTTTTTAAAAAAATAGGCATTTTAAAATTTTTTCTCAAAAATGCGAACATTTGTTTGCTTTTTTAGCAATGTTATGTTATTCTATATTTACCCCCAATCTTACGGGCATTCTTAAAAACCACAAAAAGGAGCCAGTACCATGGAATTATCACAAAAGCTTACAATTCTTGCCGACAGTGCAAAATACGATGTGTCCTGTTCTTCATCAGGCTCTACACGCAAAAATTCCGGAATAATAGGCAACACCTCCCCTGCCGGATGCTGCCATAGTTTTTCAGAAGATGGAAGATGCATTTCCCTTTTAAAAGTGCTTTTTACAAATTATTGCATAAACGACTGTAAGTATTGCCATTGTCGAGCTTCCAACGATATTCCCCGCGCCGCATTCACTCCGGAGGAGTTGGCAGAATTATTTATAGGCTTTTACAGGCGAAACTATGTAGAAGGACTGTTTCTTTCCTCCGGAATTATAAAAAACCCCGACTATACAGCCGAGCTCTTACTTGAAACATTAACTATTATTCGCCGTGATTACGGATTTGCAGGTTATGTGCATGTGAAGGCTATTCCCGGAGCAGATGCACGATTAACCTACGCATTGGGACTTGTGGCAGACCGAATGAGCGCAAATATAGAACTACCCTCAGAAGAAAGCTTAAAACTCCTGGCGCCGCAGAAGAGCCGCGAAAAGGTATTGTCTCCCATAAAGCAAATCAAGGAAGGAATTATTGCCCGCAAAGAAGAGCTCACGTTGTATAAGCATGCACCGCGGTTTGTTCCTGCCGGGCAGTCAACCCAAATGATTGTTGGCGCCACTGCCGACAGCGATTATAAAATAATACGGCTCACGGAAGGGCTTTATAAAAGCTTTAATTTAAAAAGAGTATATTTTTCAGCATATATCCCACTTGGAAACCACCCCGCCCTACCCAAAACTGCACCGCCGCTTCTTCGGGAACACCGTCTTTATCAAGCTGACTGGCTGCTGAGATTTTACGGTTTTAAAGCAGAAGAAATTATTACGGAGGACAAACCATTTCTTGACACTTTACTGGACCCAAAGTGCAACTGGGCAATGAATAACCTTCATCTTTTCCCCGTGGAGGTAAACACCGCCCCCTACGAAATGCTTTTACGCGTTCCCGGCATAGGCATAAAAAGCGCAAGGCGCATAATTGCCGCCAGAAGGGGCATTACCCTTGATTTTGATGCTGTAAAGCGCCTTGGAGCAGTGTTAAAGCGCGCGGCATACTTCATCACCTGTAACGGCAAATCCTATCACAGCGCCCTTAAATTCAACGAAAACTTTATTTACAATTCACTCACTGCATCGCTGCCTCCGCAAGTGGCTGAAAACCCGGCACAATTAAGCTTCTTTGCCCCTCAAGGGGTTACCGATGCAATCATGCCGACCCAATATCTCAGAGAGGAGTCAATTAAATGTCTGACAGGAGAAATTTAATATGTACATTTGATTCAACCTTTGACGGATTCTTAAGCATTGTTTACTATACCGTTCAAAACAGAATCCGCCCTGTTGCCATTCATACGGAGAAGAACGTCCAGACAATGCTTGAAGGAGAAGTTTTATTTATACCCACAGACCTTTGCGGAGCAGAGAAAGTTCGCAACAAGCTGTTGGACTTTGCAGGTTATGACAGCCTTAAAAGGGCATATTACACTTTCCTTTCATCCGTTCCCGACAGTGCCATGGCGAGCTACACCTATATTCTCTATGCTTTAAAATACGGCAAACGTATTTCGGAATATATGTCACAGCCGGACATTCTGCATGCGTATCAGCTGGAGCGCAAGGTTGTATACGAAACTGACCGAATGAAAGGTTTTTTGCGTTTTGCCGTAATGGAAAAAGGGGTTCAGTATGCACCCATGGCACCTGAAAACGATATTTTAGCCTTGCTGATGCTCCACTTTGCAGATAGGCTGAAAAATATTCCCTTTGTTATCCATGACGTTTCGCGCCAAAAGGCAGGAGTGTACAATTGCCGCACATGGTTTATAACCTCAGCAGAGGGGCTCTGCGTGCCTTCACTTTCCGCCGACGAAGAAACTTACCGCAAATTATGGAAAAGCTTTTACAGCTCCATATCCATACCACAGCGAAAAAACGAGCGCCTCCAGACTCAGGCAATGCCAAAAAAATATCGCAAGTATATGACGGAACACAATACATTTGACTTTCAATGACAGAAAGTATATAATACCTTCATAACAGGTGCAAGGCGGTTTATCTCCGCCGGACAAATTACAGAAAGGAATCAATCCTATGAGTGAATGTACAAATAACTGTTCTTCTTGCGGCGAAAGATGTCCTTCAAGGAAAGCCCCTCAATCCTTTCTTGAAGAGTGCAACAAGTTCAGCAAGATTAATAAAGTTATTGCCGTTATGAGCGGCAAGGGCGGTGTAGGTAAATCCTCCGTAACAAGCCTTCTTGCGGTAAGCATGGCAAAAATGGGTAAAAAGGTGGGCATTCTGGATGCTGATATCACAGGACCGTCCATTCCCAAGGCATTTGGTATAAAAACAAAGGCAGAAGGCTGCCCTGAAGGCATCTTGCCTGCCACAACAGCATTGGGCATTAAAGTTATGAGCCTTAACATGCTTTTAGAAAACGAAATGGACCCTGTTGTATGGCGCGGGCCCGTTATTGGCGGAACGGTAAAACAGTTCTGGACAGACGTTTTCTGGGGCGAACTTGACTACCTCTTTGTAGACATGCCCCCCGGAACAGGTGATGTTCCGCTCACTGTTTTTCAGTCGCTTCCCGTCGATGGTGCCGTTATTGTAACGACACCTCAGGATCTGGTTAGTATGATTGTGGGCAAAAGTGTTAACATGGCTCGAAAAATGAACATCCCCACACTGGGTATTGTTGAAAACATGAGTTATCTTCTTTGTCCTGACTGCGGAAAGAAAATCAATGTATTCGGCGAAAGCAAGGCAATGGCAACAGCAGATGCATTTTACATCCCTGCTTTTGCATCTCTTCCCATAGACCCGGAATTTGTTGCAATGTGCGACCGCGGAGAAGTTGAAAAGGCTGATGTGAGCCTTCTGGAAAATATTATAAAGGTTATGTAATAAGAGTGAAAAAAGAATCGACCGGTGCTGTGATATGCACCGGTCGATTCTTTTTACTTAAGTATGCCATATTACATGGTGTACTGTTTATTTTATAATTTCTCTGATTTCAAATTCAAGAACACCCATAGGTGTAACGGCAGAAACCTTGTCTCCTACCGCATGACCGATAAGAGCGGCACCAACAGGCGATTCGTTGGAGATTTTGCTCTGTGCGGGATCAGCCTCTGTGCTGCCTACAATTTTGTATACAACTTCCTCGTCAAATTCTACGTCGTAAACCTTAACTGTGCTACCTACGGAAACACCGTCCATGTTTGAGTTTTCATCAATAAGCTCAACATGCTTCAAGGTTTCTTCTATTTCCGCAATTCTCAATTCGTTCTGAGCCTGCGCGTCCTTAGCTTCGTCATATTCGCTGTTTTCGGACAAGTCACCATAACCGCGAGCTACTTTTATAGCTTCTTTAATTTCTTTTCTTTTAACAGTTTTTCTTTCTTCAAGTTCCTGATTAAGTTTAGCCAAACCTTCAACAGTCATTAAAACCTTATCTGCCAAATCTGTCCACTCCTTCTAAAATCTCTAATTCATATAGGTTGTATTATATAACTTTCCGCTTTGTTTGTCAAGGAAAACTCTCTTCTGCTCAGTCAAACAAAGAGTGTATTATACAGATCCCCGCTCATTGTCAGTCTTCTGCTATTTCCTCGAGTTTTGCCTTAACTGCTTTTTTACTCACCGTAGACAAAGCTGAAAAGCGCTGACGAAGTGCACGATTAAGCATTTCTTCTGCATCGGCAATATTATTATCCTTTATAAGTGCCAACGCATAATAGTAATAAGGCGCAGGAGAATTGGTTCCGCAGTCCATAAGCTCAGCGAATGTTTCCAGTGCTTTTTCATTCTCTCCCGTAAGGTAATATGCTTCACCCAGGTTTGCCAGGATCGTCTTTTCGTATGTGTACTGCCGATTTGTCTCCTCACAGAAGGTCAAAGCTTCAGAATAATCTCCCGTTTGCCTTGCCTCCACAAGCATCAATGCACCCAGGGTGCCTGCAACAGTAACAGAGTTTTCCCTAGCCCATACATCTTTAAGAAGATCTGTTGCTCCTGTTATGTTGCCCTGCTTCCACAAAAGAATTGCCTTGTTTGTGTCCAGGGTACACCTCTGTCGGTCTGTAAGTTTCTTTCCCTCCAGCTTTTCAAACACCTGTTGAGCCGGAGCTTTATCGCCCTCCTTAAGAAAGATATATCCACAATAAATTTCCATATCTACGGAGAGACGATTTGTCTTATATGCTTTTTTATAAAGTTCCAGTCCTTCTTTGAATTTACCCTTTGAATATTTGGAATTAGCTCTCATTAAGTAAAGCATGGGAATGTTGAGTACCACACTTATGGCAATTGCAAGCACAACAGACACAATCTGATAAAAATTGCCACCTAACAACTCGTTAAAAGGGAGCATCGGGGCCAGATATCCGATGCCGAAAACAAGAACTACCGCTATTATTACAGAAACCAATATCATATTTTATCACCTTTATTTTTCAAAAAACCGCCACATGGCGGTTTTTTTGAATTTATTCCACTGTCATATTGGCAAGTGCATCCGCCGCTTCCTGAGAGGGTTCACTACCGTACAAAGTACCACCGTATATTGTAATTGCAGTATCACCGTCGATAAAATAGTAATACTCATATGTACCCTGCTCATCATCGGGGTCTTCCGCATATATTACCCCATGTACAATCTTCTTGCCGTTATAATCAATTATTTCAACATTTTCATAACGAACCTCTTCATCTGTATTAAGATGAGATGAGAAGAATTCTGCCCACACCTCATCATCAAGCTCGCCTGAAACAGAAGAGAAATTACGGACAGCATATGCCCTTGCGTTGTCGATTGCCGATACCTCTTCTCTGTACTCACTGTATACATAACGGTAATCCATATATTCTACATACTCGGGAATTTGATTCATAAGTTCCTGAGTATCCATTCCGCTGAGATATTCACTCATCTCATCCTCAGACTCAAACCCAAGTGCAAGCGCGAGTGTTTCATCATCCATTTCTTCGTATCCTTCAGGAACTTCGATTTCCTTTTCGATACAGATTTGTTCAACAATAATTCTGTTCAGTTCGGAATAAACATATCCCCAGTCAATCTGAGGCTGCTGAGGCGCCTCGGGATACTCGTCCATTATACGGCTCACGTCATAAACTTCACCCTCATAGGGCTCCATTTCCTGTACAATTATAATAATGCCGTTCTTGCCTGAGTCGTCGGCATAACTTTCATAGAGAGTAACAACCTCCCAGTTATACAGATGCTGTGTATCGCAGGCATCCAATGAGCGGTATGCAAAGCTTTCCTCGCTTTCAGAATCTTCAATTTCAAAAGACTGAGGAACATAAATAGTCAGTGTTGCAGAGGGAGATGAAAAAGAAACCTCACCGCTGTCGAAAACATCGGTTTCCTCTTCAGCTTCTTCTACATTTGTTTCGTTCTCAAGAGCATCCTCTTCCAAAACAGAAGCCTCGGATGCTTCTTCCTTTTCAGGAGGAAGAACCGCAATGTTTTGCGTTTCTACCTGACCGTTAATTACAACCCTCTGATATTCCTGATTCCAGCTTACTGTAAGTCCCAATTCCTCTGCTATAAAACGGAGAGGAACCATTGTTCTGCCATTTATAATCTTGGGGGCAACATCAAGCTTTTTTGTGCCCGAAGATGTTTTTGCAGTTGTGCTGCCTATTACAAGCTCAATATAAAAGTTGTCTTTTTTAAGAACAACAGTGTCGGTTGGGTCATCCCAGGAAACCTCTAAGCCTAACATTTCAGCAATTGCACGAAGGGGAACCAACGTAACACCGTTTTCCACAACAGGCTCCTGGTCCGGGAAGGATACATAAGAGCTGTTCATAATTACATTGATTGCACCTACCGACTGCGAAAAGCTCATCACGAGCATTACCAACGCGCACACTAATGCAACTTTCTTTTTCATTTTCACACTTCCTTGTTAACAATTTGATAACAGAATAATTATATATTTTTTTTGCCTAAAAATCAACAAAAATTTGAGGTGTTTAACAAAACACCTCAAATTTTATTACTTTATTGTCACTTGTTTACGGAACAGATGTTTATTTTCTTCTATTTTAGTCTTTGAAGAAAAGGCGCAGAGAATATTTTCATCCATAAGTTTGCCCATAAACGATGAAAGATTTTTAATATCAGCCGCCGTTGTTTCAAGCATCTCACTGCGAATACGATTTCTAAGCTCTTGAGAAATATTTGCAAAATAATCACCGTCTGCACGCATTGCCTTAACAAGCGGAGATTTCGGTCTGTCACTTGCCGCAACCGCACCCACGATATATTTTGTCATTTCCCTTTCATTTGCACTGAAAGCTTTAAGATATTCTTCAATATTTTTAAACGCAGTAACAGTGTCATTCAGGTTCGGGTCACGGTAAGAATACACTCCCACATCACCAAAAAGATTCACCGTACAGCCTGTGCCGTAGGCACCTCCCTTTGCACGGATTGTGTTCCAGAGATAATCATACGTCAGAATATGAGAAAGCACAAACATACTGCCGTTTACACTCTCCCCTGCCATAGATACATTGGCAGCCATTGCAACAAAGGACACATCCGAGGGAATTGTAAAGCCTTCCTGCGCCAAATTGCAGCTTACCTCAAAGGACCTTTTTTCCCTATCAGAGGACTTAAGGGACAGTGCGTCAAGGTTTTCAAGGGTGCTGTTAAGAACAGTTTCGTCGCCTGTTACAGAATAGACAGCATTGTTTTTATCAGCTGCACAATCAATTACCTTACCAAGATCAAGACAGCTCTCTTCCGTAAGATTTTCCACAAACTGCTTAACGTAAAAATAATAGTCAACCCCGTTAAGCTTCTGATTAAGGGCATCCTCAGGAGAGAAATAGCTCATTGCACGTCTGAGTGCCGCGGAATGACCGCTTCTTATCATCCAGCTTTCACGGCTCATTTTTTCCTGTAAGAGCATTTTTTTAATTTCAGCCATATCGGCAAAATTGGTTTTTGTAAGAATTTCTCCTACAAGGCGGAATGCATTTTCGATATTGCTTTCCAATGCAGAGAAGGTAACCCTGAGCTTTGCTCCCACTTTTTCTCTTGCATCTATCGGTGCAAATGTGTCTACTGTTGCGCCGAAGGAGCCAAGGTTAATCTTTATTTTATTGATAACCTGAGATGCACTCATGTTTTCAGTTGCCAGTCTACCCAAAAATCTGGCGGCAAGACTCGTTTTCACAAGTTCTTCTTCATTCAGATTGGAAAGGTCAAAATAAATGCTCATATAAAGAATTTTCTTTGTTTCAATATTGTGATAGAAAATTTCTTTCCCTTTATGTTCCATTTTTTCAAAGGGGAGATTTTCGCCTTCCCTAGGGATATATTCCAAGTCCAAAACAGGAATTTTTGCCAGGTTTTCCGGTGCATCCTCGCTGTTTTGCATTATTTTAAGCTTCTCCAGTTCTTCCTCGGCTTTTTTAATTCCTTCTTCACCGATTTTCTCTCGATATGCCGCAACTCTTTCTTTTTCCATTTGAGCCTTTTCGCTTCCGTAGGATGCATCGGGTACAATCTTAACCATTGCATTATGGGGAGAATTTAAAAACAGCTCTTCCAGAAGTTTTTCAAAGTAGTCGCCTTTTGCTCTCTCGCGGATATTTTTAAGAGACTCCTCATAACAAAGTGCCTGAGCAGGGTCGCCTCCGTAAAGCCACGAAGCCATTACCCATGTGCAGTATACAAGTCCTGAAGGCATGTTGCCGAAATCAGCCTCTCGCATTTTAAACTCGGTTCTGTTTATGTTGGCCTCAAGATTTTCTTTATCAATGCCATTTTTTACAATATCTGCAACGATTTCTCTCAATGCAGTCTTTACCTTTTCATCGTCATTGGAGCACTTTTTAAGCGCTACGCAAACATAGGGCGAAATAAGCTGGTCATCAAGATACGCAAAAACCTCTTCACAGATGCCTCTGTCCAAAAGCGCCTTTTTCAACGGAGATTCATTGTTCGAGGCAATTGAGTCCAAAAGTATATTGATTGCAAGAAGCTTTTCATGATCGTCAAAAGCCGCAGCCTTAAATCCAAAGGCATAATGCGTTGCAGCATTTTCACTTTCCTCCGATTCATACTTGCCCGCCTTATACAGAAAGCCTCTGTCGGGCTGGATTCCCACTTTTACGTCACAGCTGATGCGCTCATAATTACTAAGGTACCCCTCATCCATAAGACGGAGCTTTTCCTCAAGGTTCATGTTTCCGTAAAGATATATATAGCTGTTTTCGGGATGATAGAATTTTTTGTGTGTTTCAATAAACTGCTCATAGGTGAGGTTTGGTATAGCCGCAGGGTCACCGCCTGAATTTTTACTGTAACAAACATCGGGAAAAATTGTATTTTGCAAGGTTTCTGCCAAAACAGAATCCTCACTGCTCATTTCACCCTTCATCTCGTTATACACAACACCGCGGAAGCATTCCTTTTCTCCGCCCTCGTAGTGCCATCCCTCCTGAAGGAAAATTTCCTTTTTGTTATATATTGCCGGGTGGAACACCGCGTCAAGATATACGTCCATAAGGTTTTCAAAGTCCTTTTCGTTGCAGCTGGCAACAGGATACATGGTTTTGTCGGGATAAGTCATGGCATTTAAAAAGGTTTGCATGCTGCTTTTTAAAAGCTCAACAAAAGGTTCACGCACAGGGTATTTATCGCTGCCGTTCAACACACTGTGCTCCAGAATGTGCATAACTCCTGTATCATCCTCGGGCACCGTTTTAAAGCTTATTGAAAAAACCTTGTTGTCGTCATCGGCGGCAACATACATAATCCGTGCGCCGCTTTTTTCATGCTTGCCGATATATACATCGGCATTAATTTCATCGACATGTTTTTTTTGGTCAAATACAAACCCATGATATGTTTTGTTTAAATCCAACATATATTTTCATTCTCCTTAATATTAAAAGCCCTTTGCAGAGCAAAAGGCTTCATTTAGTTCTGCATTCTGCACTCTGCATTCTGCATTTTTGTCCCTGTTATATTTCAGTTTTATTTTGCAAGGAACCGTTTCAATTCCTCTATTCTCTCCACCGCATCGTTATATCCGTCATGATAAAGCTTATCAAGTTTATCGTGGTCAAGCTCCATTCTGGCAACATCAACAGGCTCCTTGGGACGGAAAACAAATACGTCCTTGCCTTCGTGTTCGTCGATAAATGCCAGAGCTTCGTTATAGCGCACGTGACGTGTTGCAGCCGCGGCGGCAAACTTGGGGTACTTTTTGCCGTAAAGCTTCTTGATATATGTTACCTCGGAAGAAGGCTTCTTAACAAAGCCCTTATGCTGTGTGAGAATTACCACAGCTTTGCTGTTGCCGTTCTCTAAACTATATTTTACCGGAATGGAGTCAAGTATGCCTCCGTCAAGATATTTTTTTCCGTTAATATGTACCAGACGCGAAAGAATGGGCAACGATGCAGATGCACGCACCATGTCCATGTCTCTTTTTAAGTCCTCCACCAGAAGATACTCAACCTCGCCTGTTTCAACGTTTGCGCAAACGGTGTAAAACTTTGTGGGGTTCTTTTTGAAAGCTTCATAGTCAGCAGGTTCCAGCTTGTTGGGGAGAGTGTCATACACAAACTTTACACCAACCATGTCGCCGGTGAGAAGAAGACTTCTTTTTGAGCAATATCTCCAGTCACTCATGTATTTCATACTGATGTCATATGTTCTGCCTCTCTGTCGGGTAATGAAGTTCTGTCCGAAGGTTGCTCCCGCCGAAACAGAATAGCAGTTGTCAAAATTTATATTATAATCTAAAAATGCATCCAAAACACCGGCGGTATACAAGCCTCTTGAACCGCCGCCTTCCAGTATAAGTGCTGTACCATTCATCTGTAAAATCTCCTTCTTGTATGTATAAAAGACATTTTAACCTATTTTTCCGTAAAATTCAAGCTTTTCCCAAAGTTTTATCATAGCTAAAGTATCAAGAGCGCAATATTTCTTTAAATCGTCCATTGCCTTAACCCGCTCTGACGGGCTCATTCTGCCCAGACGGGCATATACACTTTCAGCTTGCTGTCCGTTTTTAATCGCCATGCGCGAATAATCAAGCTCGGGCGCATCGGGGTACAGCGCCGGCAAAACCTTTTTAAGACTGCTTTTTCCTTCCATTCGGCGATTTACAAGAAACTTTTTAGCAAAGGGTCGCTCCAAATCAACAAGATTATTTTTAATGACATCCAGCTTTTCCCTGTATTCCGGAAGCCTTTTTATGAGCCTTTCAATACAGGTTTTTTCATAATCGGAATACATTAAAACACAGTGCTCGCTTCCTATACAATTACAAAGAGCCTCGGCAGCTTCTCTTTCGCAATAATTTTCACCGTCGCCGATAAATTCAAAGTGAACAGGCTCGGCTCCCTCTTTTTCAATAAGGTGGTAAGAAAACTGGGTTATAACCGTGTCCATAGGTGACAAAAACTTTTCCTTGGGGTTGAAAACTTCCATTGTTTCAAAGTCCAGAAAGCCCAAAGGGTAATGAAGCTTTGCCAAAAAGGCATTTATATCTTCCTTGCTGTACACATCCTCATCGCACGTACGCACCATAATCTCTCTTTTAACCCTTGCTTCACATTCGGGCAGGTTTACATAATCCTCCACAGATGTAATCCCTCTTTGGTAAAGGCTCATTTGTTTGGTAAAGGGTATAGACTTTAACGAAAATATGCTTTCCTCATCTCCTGCAAAGCAGCTGTCCATATACGGGCAAGATCCGCACAGCCTTGCCAGCTGCGGTGCAGGGGCTTCCTTAAGCTCAATGTATTTAAAAATATTTTTGAGCTTATCTTCAAGCTTTTTCTTCCGCCTTTCATTTGTGACATTAATAACGGTAAGGGTCTTTCCTTTTTTTGCCTCGCGGTCAATTGCGCACACATAGCAGTTGCCCACACTGACACCTGCCTGCTCCATAATTATTTTTGAATATAAGAGCTCATCAATCCACCTGGTGTAGCGGCTGGTGGGACGCACTGCATAAATATCATATTTTCCGTCTTCCAGAATTATTACATCACAACGGGTTGAAGCATTTTTAACAGAGAAGGTTGCATTGTATATTACCTCTTCTCCCTTTTGTATAATGTAGCCGGTGTCAACTGCGGCGCGTTTTACGTCGCCGTAAACCCACACACCGTCAGGAAAGCTTTTAAGCATATCCTTCTGAATATCCCGCAGGCGCCCGGAAAGAGAATGCTTGTCCTTCAGGCTTTTATACTCCCTTTCCCTTGACAGAAAATAAGCCTGACGCGGACATGAATTGAATTTTGAAAAATTGAACTGTGTTATCATCTTTATCACCTCATTTCCGGTGTACTCCCTTTGGTTCATAACCAAGTAAATGTGCTATGTTTAAGTAGTCACATATAAGATAAATAATGCTAAGCCACATTTCCGTGCCTTTTAATCCGGGTTCCTCATCCACCTTAAAGGGGAATCCGCCCGCTGTTTTCATGTCCATAAAATTTTCAAGCACACTCACGCACCATGCCGCTCCTTCACTTTTACGGTAAGGGGTAAAACGTGAAGCAAAGTGCAACGGATGTATAATGTCCAGTGCATCGCAGGCATTATCAGGCATGCCATTTGACATAGCATATGCAAGAACGGTATCCACACTTTCTTTTACGTACAAGGGCTTGAGCTTAAATTGGTCATACGTACCTCTTACAGCACGGTAATATCCGTTAACACGAAGCCGCATGTTTCCTTTGCCCCACAATCCGTCAAGGCACTGATTCATATTAAGCCATGCAAACATATCCTTATGGCAGGATTCGCCGTAGTATTTTTTGTTCATGTATAAAGCTGTGGCATATATATCAGTGTAATGACCTGCGTCCCAGGCATCTGTATCCCATTTTAAGGAAGATAAATAATCCCACGAGTCCACATTGCAAAAGGTAAATTTTATAGGCTTTTCACCTAATATCTCCAATGCATAGGATGCGCTCATAACACTTTCGTATTCGTTTATATCCTTCTGTACATCTCTCACACGGGAAACAATCTGTTCCTTTGTCAGATTTGGCAAAGCTATGCCAAAAGCGCCCGCTATCTCAACTGCGTCACAGATGGCCCTCCGTTTTTCCTTGTCTGTCACGGAATTAACATATTCCCCATTTTCAAAATGATAAGACAAAATGTCAGTAATATTATCTCTTACCCATTTGCCGAAGCTTTCAACCTTTTGTTTTAACTTTTCATTCACCTGGGCACGTCTGCTTTTTATTACACGGGCAGGGTTGCCCCCTGCAACAGAATACGGAGGAATGTCTCTTGTAACAACACTGCCTGCGCCTATAACAGAATGAGCACCTACCCTCACCCCGTCACATATAACCGCATTTGCGCCTATCCACACATCGTCTTCGATTATTATGCCTTTACGGGTGTTTGGTTGTGTGCATATGGGTTTTTCCAAATCTGAAAAACCGTGGTTTTCCCCAAAGATTTTTGCACCGGGAGCAATGCGCACGTTGTTACCAAGTGTAACAAGACCGTGCACTACCGAATATGTATTAAAAGAGCAATTATCCCCCACTGTAATATCGAGACACCTTAAAAGCGCATGAGCTCCTATAAGGCACTTTTTACCGAAGGTACCTTTTACAGAGTAAAGGTGTGCTTCGTGTGACACAACACACTCCTCTCCAAACGTAATGGGATAACAGCCACAAAGCTCCTTCTGCCAGGCTTGTTGTTCTGCCTTTTCATCAGGAGTTAAACTGTTCCAAGGAAGAAATTCGTATTCTTTTGAAAAGTAGTTCATAGTTATCCTCCCCAATAGCCTTGATTAGATTACTGAACATTTCATAAGGAACAGGGACACACCTCCTGAATACACTAAGAAAGCGCGAACATACCTGCCTGCGGGTGAGGAATGTCCCTGCAATTTAGTGGGCAGTTCTTTCACAAGTCCATAGGCGACGAATTAAACGGATATAGAACCTCCCGAACTAACCCGACGATGTAATGGATACTCCGTTATAAAAAGGACTTAAAGAAAAATGTTGTTAGATGCAACAAAACGAGTCCGATGGTGTATCAGGATACTCCGAGCGACTCGTTTTGTCCGTAGCAATAAATCTATTTATTGCGGTCTACGCATTTTAATTAAGTCCTTTGGGGTTGTTTTTCTGCCAGTTCCATGAATCACGACACATGTCTTCAAGATTCTTTTCAGCCTTCCAGCCGAGCTTTTCAAGAGCCTTGGATGCATTTGCATAGCACTCTGCAACGTCACCGGGGCGACGCTCCTTTACAACATACTTGATTGTAAGATCGTTTGCCTTTTCAAAAGCACGAACAACGTCAAGAACACTGTAACCAATGCCTGTACCCAAGTTGAAAATTTCTGTGCCTGTATTTTTATCGGCATATTCAATAGCCTTAACGTGACCCTTTGCCAAGTCAACCACATGGATATAGTCACGCACACCTGTTCCGTCATGTGTATCGTAATCGTCACCGAACACGCTGAGTTCGGGCAACTTGCCGATAGCAACCTGTGTGATGAAGGGCATAAGGTTGTTGGGAATACCATTGGGGTCTTCACCAATTCTGCCGCTTTCATGAGCACCGATGGGATTGAAATAACGAAGAAGAACAACACTTAAATCCTTGTTTGCAACTGCCGCATCTGTAAGAATCTGTTCAATCATGTACTTTGTCCAGCCATAGGGATTTGTACAGCCTGTGTCCATGCCTTCAATAAGAGGAACCTGCTTGGGCACACCATATACAGTTGCAGAAGAAGAGAAAACAATTTTATTACAGCCTGCTTCTTCCATAACCTCAAGAAGAGCCAAAGAAGAGTCAATATTGTTTCTGTAATAGGAAATGGGAATTCTTACACTTTCGCCAACAGCCTTCAAGCCTGCAAAGTGAATAACTGCATCAATTTTATTTTCTGCAAAAATTTTTCTGAGAGCTTCCTTGTCGCAGCAGTCTGCTTCATAGAACTTAAAATCCTTGCCGGAAATTTCTCTGATTCTGTTTAATGCTTCGGGCTTACTGTTGGAATAGTTATCAACAATAACTGCCTCATGACCTGCCGCAAGAAGTTCGATACAAGTATGGCTGCCTATGTAGCCTGCGCCGCCTGTAAGTAATACTTTCATAATCCTATCCCCTTTTCTTTATCATCTACATAATTTTATCAAAACAAAGTCAAATTGTAAAGGGTTTTAGTAAATAAAGCTTTAATTTTTTCGATATATGTAGTACAATATGTTAGAAGGCGGTGATTTATTGTTCTTAAGCATAATAACCATTCTTATTCCTTTGATTTCTACAATTTTTATTACATATACTGAGTTTCACAAATTTTACTCATCCTCACCCGTGTTTATGGCTGCGCTCTTTATTTTAGGAGCGATTATAACACTTGCGGTTGTATTGCCCGTAAAAAAGGCACACAGGCTTCTTTTTACTGTTACTCCGTTTTTTATATTGTACTGCACACTGTACAATTTTATTACTATGACAGCAGTCGCAGTCTTAACGGTATTATGTGTTTTTTTAATCCCACGAAAATATAAAAAAGGCAGAATTATATTTACAGAAGAAAGCATTCCTGTTTTTTTAACCTATAAGTTAAAAAAAACTGTTTCCAATTCGTTGTCTATATTGAGCGGAATAACCTTTTTTTCAAGTCTTTTGCTTTTTATTTTAACCTGTACTTTTACAACTCCCACAGCTTTTTGGCAGGTAAGGGTGTTTCCCATAGACCTGAATTACAAAGAAAACTGCGGAGAATATGTTGTTCCGTCAGGAGAGGTTACATGCAGTGTAGGGTATAACGAGGCGGCTATTTTAGTAGATTCTTTTATCCCCGTGGTGACCGAAGAAGGCACTCTCCCCTCACCTGCCCAATCCTCCGGCATGCTGGAAGGCGACGTTATAACCCACATAAATGCTCAGCCTGCAAAGCTGTCGGACTTTTTAAAAACAGGACCCGACAAAAATCTGATTACCGTGACAGTTATGCGCCTTGAAGAAGGTAAAGCCAACGAATACACCTTTGACATAACACCTCTTTACAGCATCGAAGAAGATAAGTACATGATAGGCATATCCTACTATGATGCATACATGATCAGCATGTACTCTACCGTACAGACTATTTCATTCACTTACCCTGACACAGGCTATTTTGCGGCAACGGCACATTCGTCTGAAATGAACATGGAAGATTATTTTACAAATGCTCTTCGTTCTGCCACGGTTATGGGCAGAGACGACACCGGCATTGTTGCCGTTCCGGGAGATGTTCTGGGTGAAATTAAGGTTGCAAACCGCTACGGCGCCTTCGGTGTATGGGAGGAAACTGACACCGATGTGCTACCAATCGCAAAAAAAGACGAACTGCGCCTTGGCAAAGCTACCATATTGTCGGACTTTGAAGGCGATGGTGTTAAAGAATACGACGCAATTGTGACGGGAACGTACCGCATCGACTCACGTGATGTCATTTGCCTTATTGTAACAGACCAAAGAATAATTGATGCCGGCGGTGTAACCCGTGGCATGAGCGGAAGCCCCGTCATTCAAAACGGTAAAATTATAGGTGCTTTATCCAACACGGACAGTAACGGTTACTGTTCATATGCAAGCTTTGCCTACGATATGGCACACGAAATATATCTTGCACAAGACGAGCTGTCTTTGCATAATGTTGAGGAGGATTAAAATGGTATTGGAAAAATCTCCCCTTGCTGCAAAAGAAAGAAATTACGGCATAGATCTTTTACGAATCGTTGCCATGTTCATGGTGCTGTTTCTGCACATATTGGGCAATGGAGGCATTCTTTTTGAGGTAAATGTTTTAAGTCCTCATGGCATTATTGCCTGGTTTTTTGAAATGGCAACCTTTTCGGCTATTAACTGTTACGGTGTAATATCGGGGTATGTAGGTGTAGACAGCAGGTATAAATACTCAAGTGCTGTAACACTCTGGCTTCAGATAGCAGCTTACAGTGTCCTCATAGCACTGGTTTATCATCTTCGTTACCCTCAGGCGGTGAGCCTGTCCTCATTTCTCACATACTTTTTCCCTGTGTGCACAAAGAAATACTGGTATGTTACTGCGTATTTCGGAATGTTTTTCCTTAGCCCTGTTTTAAACAAAGGTGCGCAGGCGCTTACAAAAGGGCAGTTCAAAGCAACACTTACGGGCATATTTATTACCCTCAGTGTGCTTCCCAGTGTTTTTTCAAACGACATTTTCATGACCGGCTGGGGCTACGGTATGCTTTGGCTCAGCTTTCTGTACCTTATGGGAGCATACATTAAAATGCACGGCTTTTTTAAGAACAGCATTAAAATTTCGGGGGCAATTTATCTTTTATGCGTAATTTTTTCCTGGGCAGTAAAGCTCTGGGAGGAAAATGCATCCACCGCAGATAAATATGCATACCTTTCCTCGGGCTTTGTTGCCCAGTACACCTCGCCGCCAATGTTTTTGGCAGGGGTGGCTCTGGTTGTGATATTTTCACAGCTAAA
Source organism: uncultured Oscillospiraceae bacterium (assembly GCA_964604615.1). GTDB lineage: Bacteria > Bacillota > Clostridia > UMGS1883 > UMGS1883 > RGIG1927. The sequence goes on along the minus strand of CAZRZU010000016.1, from coordinate 6,940 downwards.
GCTCAATAAAACGGCAAAAAAAATAGTGGCACTTGTTTCACCCTGCGCCTTTGGTGTGTATATTATCCATGCTCATCCGCTTTTGTGGGACAGGCTCATTACATATCGCTATGCACATTTTATAAATTATAATCCTTTTGTAATGATACTTGCAGTTTTTGCCGTTGCTTTTATTATGTTTACAGTTCTGGCATTTGTAGACTTTATCCGTTTACGTATTTTCAAGCTTCTTCACATAAAACCATTTGTGCAGAAAATTGAAAACAAGATTACAGGTGACTTATGGAATTAAAAGATTATATACTGATTTTTATTGCTTTATGGAACGTATTTGTATTTATTCTTTACGGAACAGACAAATATAAAGCTCGGCATAACATGTACCGTATAAGGGAACTTACATTGATCGCTCCTGCGTTTTTTCTGGCATCCTTAGGTGCAATGCTTGGCATGATAGTTTTTAACCACAAAACAAGCAAGGCAAAGTTCCGTGTGTTTATTCCCTTGGCATTTATAGTTAATGTTATAATAATCGTATTACTAAAACAAAGGAACCTGTTTTAACAACAGGTTCCTTTGTTTTAGTATCTTATTTGTCCATCGCCTTGGATAATATATTTATAAGATGTAATTTCCTTTAACCCCATGGGACCGCGCGCATGAAGCTTTTGGGTAGAAATGCCCATCTCGGCTCCAAAGCCAAATTCGCCTCCGTCGGTAAAACGTGTTGACGCGTTGTGATACACTGCTGCAGAGTTGACCTCGCGGAAGAATTTTTCCACGTTTTCCGCCGTTTCGGAAATAATGGACTCTGAGTGGTGAGTAGAATACTTTTCAATATGGTCAATAGCTTCTTCAACACTTGAGACAACCTTAACCGATATAATAAGGTCCAAAAATTCTGTTGCATAATCCTCTTCTGTTGCTGCTTCAACAGGGATAATTGACTGTGTTTTTTCACACCCCAGAATCCTGCAACCTTTATTTTTAAGCCCCACATATGCAACAGGCAGGAACATGGATGCAATGCTTTCATGGACCAAAAGAGTTTCGGCTGCATTGCAAACACCTGTGCGCTGTGTTTTTGCATTTATAAGAATCTGTGTTGCCATAGCAAAGTCTGCACTGTCGTCCACATAAATATGACAGTTACCGGTTCCTGTTTCGATAACGGGAACTGTTGCGTTATTGACAACACTCTTGATAAGCCCTGCTCCACCGCGAGGGATGAGCACATCAAGATACTCGTTCATTTTCATCATTTCAACTGCACTTTCGCGGTTGGTATCTTCGCAAAGCATAATGGAATCAGAGCAAATTTTTGTGTCTGCAAGTGCCTTTTGCATAATGTTTACAAGGCACTTATTTGAATTTATGGCATCACTACCTCCACGGAGAAGCACACTGCTGCCTCCCTTAAGGCAAAGCACTGCCGCATCCACCGTAACGTTAGGGCGAGCCTCATAAATAATTCCAATAACACCCATTGGCACACGAACCTTTTTAATTGCGAGCCCGTTAGGACGCGACCACTCTTCAATCACTTCACCGATAGGATCGGGCAGAAGTGTTATTTCTCTGACCGAATGCGCCAGAGCTTTCACTCTTGCATCAGTAAGCATAAGGCGGTCAACCAAGGACTCCTTCATGCCTTTTTCGCGGGCATTTTCAATATCCTTTTTATTTGCTTCGATAATTTCATTACAATGGGTCTCAAGTGCTTTGGCTATAAGCTCCAATGCATGGTTTTTTTCCTGATTTGTGGCGAGCATAATACTTTTTGATGCAGCTTTTGCTCTCTTACCGGCTTCCTGTACTGTTATCATCCTTATCCCACCTTATTGAAAAATTGTTCCTATTTCTTCCTCTTCAAAAATTTTGTAAATCTCCTTGGGGTCATCTGCGGAGCATATAACTGTTTTAATGTTTGAACCGGATGCAATACGTGCCGCATACAGTTTTGTTATCATACCTCCAGTACCGCGGCTTGAACCTGCCGCACCGCCCAGCGCCAGAATATTTTCGTTTATTTCTTCCACCTGACTTATAAGACGTGCATGGGGATTTTCCCTTGGATTGGCATCGTAAAGTCCGTCTATATCTGTGAGTATAACTAATAAATCTGCTTCGCAAAGGCAGGCAACATAGGCAGACAAAGTATCGTTGTCGCCAAACTCAATTTCTTCTGTTGATACAGCATCATTTTCGTTTACAATGGGAACTACACCCATTTCAATCAGTTTGGAGAATGTGTTTCGGGCATTTATCCTACGGTCGTCGTGCTCAATGGCATCCTTTGTGAGAAGCACCTGACCAGTAACATGACCGTACTCAGAAAAAAGCTTGTCATATAAGTACATTAGTTCACACTGTCCCACAGCAGCCGCTGCCTGCTTACCGGGCATATCTTTAGGCTTTTCGCCAAGACCAAGCTTTCCCACGCCAACACCGATAGCGCCGCTGGACACCAGCACAGGCTCCATTCCTCGGTTTTTCAAGTCCGCCAACACACGAACAAGAATATCAATTTTATTTATATTAAGCTTGCCGTTAGGATACGTGAGAGATGACGTACCAACCTTAAAGACAACCCTTGTTGCATCTTTTAACCCTTTTCTTAAATTCATAATATCACCACCGGAACATATTTAGTTTATTATATCCGTAAATCTAGAGTTTGTCTATATGTTTTTGTTTCGTGTTGCAATAAACCGGAATTTATTTTTCAATTATGGGAATGCGCAATTTACTATGTAAGAACAAAGTGTCTCCGACACTCCTTGGCAATAATAAAGCTAAGAAGAACAGAGGAGAAAACACTTTGTAATGCCATATGCGTTTTCCGAGTCTTGCGAGGAAATTCTCGCATGGCAATAATATAAAATTTATTTTTTACCTTATAGGAAATACGCAATTTCCTATAAGGTAAAAAACAACCCGCTTTTCAGCGGGCTGTTTTCCAAGTTACTAATTGTTAAACAACATTACTTAATAAAGTCAACTGTCCAATAGTATGTGCCGTCAACTGCCTTTGCAACACTGATACCAACCTTTGTGAAGTCTGTGCTCAGAATGTTAACCTTGTGCTTTTCACTCTTCATCCATGCATCTACAATAACCTGTGCTGTGTAGTTGCCCTTTGCAAGGTTTTCAGCGGCAGATGTGAACACTACCTTAGCATCTGTGAGACGACCGGAAACATCCTTACCGCTCTTGTTTTTCTGGTCCAGATAGCCGTTTGTTGCCATGTCTACACAGTGTGCTTCTGCAACTGCGGCAACTGCATTGTCCCAGGCAAGGGCGGGCAGACCTGCCTTAGCTCTCTCTGCATTGATAAGTGTGAGAACCTCCTGTGCAAGCTTGCTGTCAACAGTTACCTTCTTTTCTGCTGCCTGTTCTGTTTCAATTTCGGTTACTTTTTCTGTTGTGATTTCGGTTACAATCTCTGTTACAGGCTCTGTGGGAGCTTCGGTTTCTTTTTCGGCAGGAGCTTCAGTGGGAGCCTCCGTTTCCTTTTCTGTTGTTTTTTCAACACTTGCAAGAATAGGACCGTCATCTTCTTTTTCAGTAGCTGCTACTGTTACCTGCTCTGTTACTGTTTCAGATTCTGTTTCTGCCTGTGTTTCGGGCTCTGTTACCGTTTCAGATTCTGTTTCAGGCTGTGTTTCGGGTTCTGTTACCGTTTCAGATTCTGTTTCAGGCTGTGTTTCGGGCTCTGTTACCGTTTCAGACTCTGTTTCAGGCTGTGTTTCGGGCTCTGTTACCGTTTCAGACTCTGTTTCAGGCTGTGTTTCGGGCTCTGTTACTGTTTCAGACTCCGTTTCAGGCTGTGTTTCGGGTTCTGTTACTGTTTCAGACTCCGTTTCAGGCTGTGTTTCAACTTCTGTGGGAGCCTGTGTTTCTGTTTCAGGCTCGGACTCTGTGGGAGTTTCCACAGATGTTGTCTTATCCCAAATGTCCGTGGAGTCAACATTAACTGTTCCTGCATCAAGCTTAAAGATAAATACGTCAACAGGTTCGTCTTCGTATGTTCTTACAATTACGTAGCTGTCTGTTGCCTGAGAAACCTTAATCGCAGAGAAAGAACTCTTGGAATATGTTGTTTCTCTTCCTGTATAGTCAATGAGGTAGTAAGCTGTATCGTCACCGTTGTAGAATGCATCGTCAATGCCTGCAATGATATACTTCTTTGTAGTCTTTTCTTCTACCATACCGGCGTATACACCGGCATCTTCATCTGAAGGTACATCAACATCGTCAAATGCATAGTAGAGGTCTTCATAGTCAGCTGTTGTGTCAGCTACCTTTTCCACTGTTGTAACAAGATTTTCCGCATTGCAGCTTACGAGAATAATGTTACCAACACTAATGTCGAAGCTTTCATCGGGGTCAATGATATATGTTACTGTGGCACCGTCCTGAATACCTGTAATTTTATCTGTGGGTTCACCGTTTGCAGTTACAGAGGAAACCTTTGTAACCAAGATAGCATGCTCTTCGTAATTAACAGCAGAAAGACCGTCTGTTACAACAAGAACTTCAATGTCCTTCGTGCGTTCACCATAAGCTACAAACGTGTAGTTACTGCCGTCTGTAAACATGCTCTTAACTGTACCTACTTCAACAGCATCTGTAAGATATTCTTCGTTGTCGTTAACACGGAATACAACTGTATCTGTTTCAAGGTCATAGTTTCCGTATGTGCCTCTCTTTGCAGAATATTCCTTGTTATTGCTTGAAGCATATTTTGTCTGCTCATAGAATTCTTCATACTTGCCGGGGATATAAATCTCGCTTACAACACCGGAGGAAGAAACCTTAACCCTCGCAAGACCCACATAACCGCGAACGTTAAACTGATTTGCAAGGTCGGTTGTTTCGCTGAGGAGATAGTTGTAAACCTCTTCTGCTGTTGCGCTCTTATTCATGTTACCGTAAGAGTCAATATACTTCATTTTCTTTGACTTGAAAGTCAGAGTTTCAACCTTACCGTTTTCGTTAACAACCTGCATAAGGTAAGATACCTTGCTGAAGTTTGTTTTTGTATCGTAAGCTGTTATGAACACATAGTCGCCGCTTGTTACAGTGCTTGTTACAGTGGATGCGGCAATCTTACCCTGATAGTTAAGGTAGAATGTACCCGAGTCACCTGCATCGAGTTCTTCTGCAAATGCAGGTGAAAGAAGGTAAGCATTGTTCTTGATAAAGTATTCTTTTTCTGCGTAGTCAACTTCGGAAATTGTGCCGGTTACTGTTGCGCTGGAGACATATACGGTAATAATGTTTCTGGAAGCATCGAGACATGTGATAACGTCACCAATGGAAATTTCATCAACGTCTACAACTTCACCGTCGCGAATTACTGTAATAATGTAATCATCATCGTCAAAGTCAAGTTCCAAAGAACCGTTGTCACCTTCAAAGTAGTAGTAATCGTCATCTTCGTCAATTTCTGTTACTACAAATTCAACACCTTCGGATTCGTCAAACACAACAATAAACACAACATCGTAATAGCTGTCCTTATCGTTATTGACAATTGTCATTGTGTCAAAAATATCAAAATAATCTTCGATATTGTCATCCACAACCTCACCGTTAACAACTAAGATAAGGTTTTTGTCAAGTTCGGCATCCGTGTACTTCTTGTCTGTGGCTTTCTTCACATAGTAGAGCACGTCTTCGTCGCTGGAGTCTGAGAACTTATCCGGTGTTATTTCATAAGTCTCGTTGCGACCTTCATCAAGTGTAATGGCAAAAATTGTGTCATTACCGTTGTCATCTTCACCAACATATGCGGTAACAGCATAACCTAAATACATTGTTGCATCAACAAAGTCGCCTTCTTCAAAGTTAAGAACATCACCGGAGCTATAATTGTTATTTTTGTTATTGTACACACTTGTGATATCAAGTGTAATGTATTTATCGCGGGAGTCGTATGTGCTTGCCGCAAGATAAGTATCTGTAACAACCGCATCAACCTTTTCAATTTCAAGGCAATCCTTAAGGAGTGTCTTTCCGTTGTAGGAATAAGATGTTCCTAAAATGCCTGTTGAAAAGCTTGTTGCATCCATCATTTCAACTTCGAGAGCATTGTACACAATCTGTGCAACCAGACCTCTGGAAGCTTCCATTCCAACATAACCGGAAACACCCTTTGTGATTTTAGCTTCGCTTGCCGCGCGGATGTAGCCGTCGGGGTATGCGCCGTAATTTGTAGCTCTGAGCTCATGACCCACTGCGCATACAACCATCTTAACAATCTGCTCGTATGTTACGGGTTCATCGGGAAGGAATGTACCTTCAGGGAAACCATTGATAATGCCGTTTGCAGCAGCTATGTTAATGTAGCCGGATGCCCAATGTTTACTGTCAACGTCACTGAACTGTGTATTTGCCTGGTAAACATTGTCGTCCAAAGCCAAAACACGCACCATAATAGTAGCCGCTTCAGCTCTTGTAATGGTTCCTTCAGGGCGGAAGGTTCCGTTGCCGTAGCCCTGTATAATACCAATACCGGAAAGAAGGTTTATAGCTTCTGCATACTTATGACTGTCAGCTACGTCGGTATAAGTTGCAGCAGAACTGCTTACGTTAAAAGACAGAAGCATGCTCAAAGCAATAACCAAACTTAAAATTCTTCTGAGATTTTTCATTTTTCGTATCTCCTTTCAAAAATATCAGATAAACCATCCGAGCAAAGCGCTCCTCCTCGGCATTGCTTTCCCGGTTTAATCTTTTTAATTAAAGGGGATTTTCCCCCATCTCACCATTATTATAATAGTCCAAGTAATATTTGTCAATTACACCACCATTAAGGTTATATTTCGATAATATTACAATTGTCAACATTTTGTGAAGATTCTGTGATAAAAAAGTATTTTCAATGCTTTAACTCCCTCAGTCCGTTTGCGGTGCCCGATTTTGTTCACTTGCA
>CAZRZU010000015.1:0-27428 GCA_964604615.1 uncultured Oscillospiraceae bacterium | reverse complement strand
GTGCCGATTTTAGGGGGCTCGCAAGCCCCTTGCACGAGAAATCGGTACTTTGTTCTTTATAAAAAACAGACCTCAAAGTGCTGAAGGACGTTAGTCCGCCTTTGAGGTCGCATGTCGATAACACTTTATCGACATGCTCAGGGGCTGTTGTTTAACTCAACAGCCCCTCTTGCATTAAAAAATGGTGTGTTGATTTGAATCAACACACCATTTCTGTTTTTGTCTTTTTGCCGTGCGGGAAGTCCCTTGCAATCTGGGAAAACACACAGGCACAACAAAGTGTTTAGTTGCAAATAAGCTTAAAAGCATGCCGCATACACCTTGTTTGCTATATTATTCTTCTTCGGAAGAGGATCTGCCATAAAGGTTAAATCTGAAAAGACGAGATTCATCTTCGGGGTTATCGCAATCGATAGTTGCCTGGCTGAGCTTACCGCCTTCAAGAATGCTCTTGAGACCGATAAGGCGACAAAAAGCAGACTGAAGATTAATCTTATCACCGTCTTCTGTTGTCATCCATACATTGCCTGTGCAGTTGGAAAGTTCCTTAATGAAACCCTGTAAGTCCAAATCGTGTACTGTAAATTTTGCCATAGTAAAAACCTCCTCAATTTGAGAGTTAGTATTGTTCTGTAAGATTTACCTTACAGGCACATAGTATACCGAAAAATTATATTTGTCAACACCTATTGTGAAAAACCGTGAATTTAGCTAAATTAACAGAAGGATTGTTCCGTTCTATTGATGATTTCGTCCTGTAAAGCCTTTGACAGGTTCCTGAAATGGTCACTGTAACCTGCAACGCGGACAATGAGGTCTTTGTATTCCTCAGGATGCTTTTGCGCCTCAATAAGGGTTGCACGGTCAATAACATTAAACTGAATATGGTGACCGTCAAGGGCAAAATATGCACGTATTAATGCAGCCAGGTTTTTAAGTCCGTCCTCCCCTGCAAGTACCGCAGGAGTAAACTTCTGGTTGAGAAGTGTACCGCCTGTTTTTAAGTGGTCCATCTTGGAACAACTCTTTATAACTGCCGTAGGACCATTAGTATCAGCACCCTTTTCGGGAGAAATACCTTCGCTCATGGGCTTTGCAGCTTTGCGTCCGTTGGGAAGAGCACCGCACACTTCGCCGAAATATACATGGCATGTTGTGGGAAGCATGTCAATACGGTACTGACCGCCCTTTATTGTCGGTCTGCCTGTAATATATGATTCGTAGCTGTCAAACACTCTCTTCATTATAGCATCGGCATAGTCGTCATCGTTGCCATACTTGGGAGTTTTATTTGAAACTAAATTGTAAATCCTGTCGTGACCTGCAAAGTCGTCCTTCAAAGCCTGAAGAAGCTCCGCCATGGTAAAGTTTTTGTTGTCGTACACATTGTAGCTTATTGCGGAAAGAGCATCGGAAATTGTACCTATACCAACACCCTGGATGTAGTACGTATTATATCTCGCACCGCCGCAGTTGTAGTCCATAGCTTTTTCAATGCAGTCATCCATTATAATGGAAAGGAAGGGAACAGGCATATATTTTGCATAAATTTTTTCTATTATGTTGTTTCCTGCAATCTTAATGTCGAGGAAATGATGCATCTGCTTAAGAAATGCATCGTAGAGCTCGTCAAAGCTTGCGAAGTCTTCGGGATTACCTGTTTTAAGACCAATCTGCTTTCCTGTATAATTGTCAAAGCCGTTATTAAGTGTAATTTCCAATACCTTGGGAATGTTGAAGTAACCTGTAAGGGCATAGTTTTCCTTGCCGAGACAGCCGGTTTCAACGCAACCTGTTGAACAGCCGCATCTTGCATCTTCGATAGATTTGCCGGCATTTAAAAGCTCCTGAATAATAGCCTCTGTGTTATAGAATGCAGGCTGACCCCAACCCTTACGGGAAATTTCGCATGCGCGGAGAAGGAAGTCGTCAGGAGTCTTTTTTGAAATCTGAACATTGCTGGAGGGCTGGAGAAGCTTCATTTCATCCATTGTGTCAAGGATTATGTAGCTTACGGGGTTAACACCGTCCTTGCCGTCCTCGGTGATACCGCCTGTGTTCATGTTACAAAAGTCTGTATATGTGCCGCTTTCCTTAAGGGTAATGCCTACCTTGGGAGGAGCGGGCTGGTTATTGAACTTAATCCAGAAGCATTCCAGAAGTTCACGAGCTTTGTCGTAATCAATGGTTCCTTCCTTTAACTCTTTTTGATAGAAGGGATAAAGGTGCTGGTCGAGTCTGCCGGGTGTAAACGCATCCCATGGGTTAACCTCGCTTGTTACACCTATGTGAACAAACCAGTACATCTGCAATGCCTGGTGGAATGTTTTAGGTGCAAACTCGGGAACCTGCTTACAGTTTTCAGCAATAGTGAGAAGGTCTGCCTTTCTCTGAGGGTCTGTTTCATTTTCCGCAAGAGAAAGAGCATATTCGCTGTAACGGTGGCCAAAGGTAATAATTGCATCACAGCATATTTTCATGGCTTCAAGCTCAGCTTTTTTGTCATATGCACCTAAGTCGTTCTTAAAGTCAAGCCGTGCAATACGGTTTTCAATGTCGCGCTTAAAGTCTGCAAAGCCCTTTTTATAAATAATGCTGCCTGCACCTGTGTGACCGGGACCGCGCTGTTCCATAAATTCTGTAAACATACCCGCTGCGTAGCAGTCCTTCCATTCATCTGTTACAGATGCCATAATTTTGTGGCGGATGGAACGGTTCTCCCAGTAGGGAATAATCTTTTCTGCCTGAATTTTTTTATCTTCTTCTGTTACGGAAAAGCTGATAAGCTCTCTTGCATCCATAACTTCCATGTCTTCGATTGTGTGGCAACACAATTCAGGGAAGGAAGGCGCACACTGCAAATCGTGCCCCTTTTCGCCAACAATCAGTTCCCCGGGGTTGATAACCAGGGTTTTTCTTTCCATATATTCTTTAAAAGCCAAGGCTCTCAAGACAGGAGTATCCACACTGCCTTCGTATTTTTTGTAAGCATCCGTCATAATTGATGCTCTCTCGATTGAGAGACGGGGATCTGTTGATACACTCTGCTCGCGGAGCATTTTTGTTCTCTCTGTATAACCGCGCATATAAGTTCAGTCCTTTCCTATGAGAGGCTCTTTTAACCTCCGATTTTAATATTGCTGAAATTGTATTTTTCAAATATCTTTTTAATTTGTTCAAGCTTTTCGTCTGAGGGAGTGCTCATGCTGTTGCCGTCATACTCTTTTCCCAGCTTGGTATATTTATACTTGCCCATATCGTGATATGGCAGTATGTTAACTTTCTTAATGCCAAGCGCTGCACACTTTTCTGCTGTTTTTTCAACGTCCTCCAACAGGGCATTGCAGCCTTCAATAACGGGAAGCCTGAGGTTTACATCTGCGCCGTGAGTGCAAAGAAGCTCAAGGTTAGCCCATATCAAGTCGTTGGGAACTCCTGTAAGCTCCTGATGAAGCTTGGATGAAAATGCCTTTATGTCGTATAAAAACAAATCGGTATACGGCATTATTTTTTCAAATACATCACTTGTTGCAAAGCCTGAGGTGTCAACTGCTGTATGTATGCGTCTTGACTTGCAGAATTTTAAAAGTTTGCAAAGAAGCTCCGGATATATAACACATTCGCCGCCGGAAAAGGTAACACCGCCACCAGAAGAAGAGTAAAAAGCCATGTCCCGTTCAATAACGTCGGCAATTTGTTCAAAGCTCATTTCCTTTCCGGATATTTCCCTGGCATTATAATAACATTCGTCGGTGCATTTTTTACAGGAATTGCAAATTTTTGCATCGGTAATTACTGTATTGTTTTCTATTTTTATTGCACCCTCCGGGCATGCCAGAACACATCTGCCGCAAAGAGTACAGTTTTCGGCATTGTACATAATTTCGTGCCCTGAAAGGTGCGTTTCGGGATTGTGACACCACTTGCAACGCAGGGGACAACCTTTAAAAAACACGGAGGTTCTTATTCCCGGACCGTCCTTTGTTGAAAACCGCTGGATATTGGATATGAGTACGTTTTCCATAGTAATTCCTCGCATTCTTTATCAGGATAATTCTATAACTTTTTTTTATGTATGTCAATAAAAAAAGGTGATATTGAGTGCTTCTTGCGACAATATTTTGCCTTTGAAAATTGTATAATTGAACATAAGAGGTGAATGTATGATTACTGTATACATAGATGTGCTTTTTATGGTTAATTTTTTAATAAATATTCTTATTGTTGAGGGGACGGGGGCGATAATGAACGAATACACCAAATGGTATAAAAGCGCTCTTGCCGCCTTTATAGGTGCAATATATTCAGTGCTTACATTTTTCCCTTCATTGAAACTTGTGCAGACCTTTGTTATGAAAATTATTCTTTCGGGGGTTATTGTGGCGGTGGCTTTTAAAATAAAGTCAAAACTGCACTTTCTTAAACTGTGGGGCAGCTTTTACCTTGTAAGCTTTATCTTCGGCGGAGGCATGGTGGCTGTCATGAGCATGAGCGGGTTAGGTGCTAAAATGGGTGCAGTGTATTCCAACGGCACAATATACCTTAACCTTCCCTGGCAAATACTTTTTGCCTCGGGAGCAGGGGTATACTTTCTGATAACCGTTTTTTCCAGGGTAAGAAAGCACATGGTAGCAAAAGAGGCCGTGGCAAGAAAACTGTCGTTTTACATAAAAGGAGAGCTTGTTGAAACAAAGGCAATCATTGATACGGGAAACACTCTCTTTGACCCCATAACAGGTTCCCCGGTAATCGTGTGCGAATACGGAGAAATAGAGAGTATTGTTCCGGTGAAAAGCGGAGAGAGCCTTATTGAAAAGATGGGTGAAATGGGGCTTAAAGTAAGGCTGATACCTTTTTCCAGCATAGGGAAAGAACGTGGGCTTATGCCTGCATTTCTGCCTGATAAGGTAAAGATAGACGAACGGGAGGCGAAGAGGTGCATTGTTGGTATAAGTGAAAACAAATTGTCTGAAAGCGAGGAATATCATGCGCTTCTGAATCCTATGATTAAGGTGAAATAAGAAAGGAAATAGAAATGTATTTAAAAAATTTGATTGAAAAGATTGCAGGAAAAAGCTACATGGAGATTATGCAGTGTTTTCTGCCCGGAAAGATACATTACATAGGCGGAGCAGAGGCTCTGCCAAAGGCATTGACACGGGAGGAAGAAGAGTCTCTTTTAGAAAAAATAGAAACCCGTGAAGCAAAAGATAAGCTGGTAGAGCATAACCTCAGGTTGGTTGTATACATAGCAAAGAAATTTGAAAACACAAATATTTCCATTGAGGATTTAATAAGCATAGGCACTATCGGACTTATTAAAGCGGTAAATACTTTTAAGCCCGATAAAAAAATAAAGCTGGCAACATATGCCTCCAGGTGCATAGAAAATGAAATCCTTATGTTTTTGAGAAAGCACAATGCCAGAAAAGGGGAAGTAAGCTTTGACGAGCCTTTGAATGTGGACTGGGACGGAAACGAGCTTCTGCTTTCGGATGTACTGGGAACGGAAAACGATACCGTAGAGGCATCCTTGGAGGAAGCTGCCGAGCTTCAGCTTTTAAAGGGCGCCATGATGCGACTTTCAAAAAGAGAACGGGAAATTATAAATTTGCGCTACGGATTGGATGGGAGACGTGAAAAAACGCAAAAAGAAGTTGCAGACCTGCTGGGTATAAGCCAAAGCTATATTTCCCGCCTGGAAAAGAAGATAATGATACGCCTGAAAAAAGATATTGCAAAGAATAGCTGAAATATTTTTTTATTGTATTCATAAAATGTTAAAATTTTGGTATTATAATCACATGAGAAGGTGATAAAATGAAACGCATGGCATTTATATATAACCCCAAATCGGGAAAAGGTAAAATTGAAAACTCTTTTGTTGATATTATGAATGCTTTTTCCAAGGGAGATTTTGAAATTACCGTAGTACCAACAAAACACAAAAACCATTGTATGGAGTACATAAAAGAGCAGGGTCATCGGTTTGACATAATTGCTGTTTGCGGCGGTGACGGTACGGTAAACGAGGCATTTAACGGCATTATGGCACTTACGGGCAGAAAACCTCCGTTGGGGTACATTCCCATGGGAACAACCAATGATTTTGCATCTTCGTGCATGATACCCTCGGACGCATACGAAGCGGCAAAGGTTGTTGTAGAGGGCGGTCCTGTCCTTATAGATGCAGGAAAGTTTAATGACAGCTATTTTTCATATGTTGCAGCATTCGGTGTCTTTACTGATGTTGCCTACGATACACCGCAGCAGATAAAAAATCTTTTTGGCAGAGCGGCATATATTCTTGAGGGAATAAAGAGACTTACAAATATTAAAACCTATAAAATAAAGGTAGAATATAATCAGAAAACAGTTGAGAACGAATTTATATTCGGCATGGTTGCAAATTCAAACTCGGTGGGCGGAATGAAAATTAAAAGCCTTAAAGTGGATTTGTCCGATGGTCTTTTTGAAGTGCTTCTTTTTAAGAAAATTGCAAAAGCCACAGATATAAACTCCATTATTATGGATTTGGTTAACAAAAAAGAAGACAGCGACTACTATTATGTTTTCAAAACAGATAAAATTACATTTTCCTCAGAGGAACCCGTTGCGTGGACTCTGGACGGTGAATTCGGCGGCGAACACACCAATTTGAAGGTGGAAAACATTCAGAATGCAATCGAAATAATGACAAAGTAAAAAAAATTTTTTAGCACTCTCTTGACGAGAGTGCTAATTTAACGTATAATACATTTCAGGTTCATAAAATATTCAAAAATTGGTATTAACATGTAAAAAAAGAAAGGACATGATATAAATGGCAAAAAAACAGTTTAAGACAGAGTCAAAAAGAATACTTGACCTGATGATTAACTCCATTTACACTCATAAGGAAATTTTCCTTCGTGAGATTATTTCAAACGCATCTGATGCTATTGACAAGCGCTGTTATGTGGCGCTTACTGAAGGCGCAGAGGGCTTTGACAGAACTGATTTTAAAATCAGGGTTGACATTGACCGTGAACACCGCACAATCACAGTTTCTGATAACGGTATAGGTATGACACGTGAAGAGCTTGAAGAAAACCTTGGCACCATTGCAAAGAGCGGTTCATTGAACTTTAAGTCAAACATTACCGCAGAAGAAAAGGCTGACAAGGAAATTGACATTATCGGTCAGTTCGGTGTAGGCTTTTACAGCGCATTTATGGTAGCAGACAAGGTTACTGTTACTACACGCAGCATGAACAGTAACGAGGCATATGTATGGGAGAGCACAGGTGTGGACGGCTACACAATCAGAGATGCTGTGAAAGACGAAATCGGTACAACCATTGTTGTACACATAAAAGAAAACACAGAAGAAGAGGTTTATGACGAATTTTTGCGTGAATACCGCATACAGAGTATTATTAAAAAGTATTCCGATTATGTTCGTTACCCCATTGTAATGAGCATTGAAAAAACGGGGGAAAACGACGAAAAGTACGTGGAAGACGAAACAATCAACAGCATGGTTCCCATCTGGCAGAGAAATAAGGGCGACGTTACAGACGAAGAGTGCAACAACTTCTATAAGGAAACTTTTTACGACTATGAAGACCCCTGCAAGGTTATTCGCATAAATGCCGAAGGCAGCCTCAATTACAAGGCAATGCTGTTCATTCCTTCAAAGGCGCCCATGGCATATTACACAAAGGAATACAAGAAGGGTCTTTCTCTGTACACCTCTTCCGTTATGATTATGGAAAACTGTGAGGAGCTTCTTCCCGAGCATTTCAGATTTGTTAAGGGTGTTGTAGATTCTGACAATCTTTCTTTGAATATTTCACGTGAGATACTCCAGCACGACCGTCAGCTCAAGCAGATTGCCAACAACCTTGAAAAGAAGATAAAGAGCGAGCTTAAAAAGCTCATGACAAGCGAAAGAGAAAAGTACGAAGGCTTCTTCCGTGAATTTGGTTTACAGCTTAAGTATGGTGTAGTGTCTGATTACGGTGTTCATAAGGACATGCTTTCTGACCTTCTTCTTTACTACTCGTCTCTTACAGAGTCAATGGTGAGCCTGGAAGAATATGTATCAAGCATGCCCGAGGGTCAGCAATACATTTATTATGCACGCGGTGAAAGTGTGGCTAAGATTGACGCATTGCCCCAGACAGAAACCGTCAAGGAAAAGGGCTACGGCATACTTTACCTTACGGACGATGTGGATGAGTTTGTTGTTAATATCCTCGGCACATTCATGGAAAAGGAATTCAAGAACATAAACGATAAGGACCTGGGTCTTGAAACAGAGGAAGAAAAGAAAAAGAACGAGGAAACAGAAGAGGAAAACAAGGAACTCCTAGAATTTGTAAAGGAAAGTCTTGAGGGTGAAGTTGAATTTGTGCGTATTTCTCACAAGCTTAAGAGCCATCCTGTATGTCTTTCTGCCGAAGGTGAAGTTACCCTTGAAATGGAAAAATATTTCAAGAGCCTTCCCGGTGAACAGGAAAACATGATAAAAGCAAGACGTGTGCTTGAACTTAACGGTGAACATCATGCCTTCGAAGCATTGAAAAATGCTTTTGAAACAGATAAGGAAAAGGCAAAGAAGCTTAGTAAAATATTGTATACACAATCACTTCTTATTGCAGATATGCCTGTGGAAAATGCAGTTGAATTTGCACTTCTGGTAAGTGAGTTGTTTTAAAAAAATCCCCGAACAAATTTGTTCGGGGATTTTTTAGACGTTTCGTTTCAATTCGTTTCAATTTCTATACAAGATTTTGATTTCTGTTATACATATTTGACATTTTTCTGAAAAAGTCTTTATTTACTCCGTCAAGGCTTTCCTTTGTTATTCTGAAAGACCAGTTTCCGTCAGCCTTGCCCGGAGTGTTCATGCGTGTGTCTGCACCAAAGCCGCACAAATCCTGTACGGGAACGATTGCAAGAAGAGCACTTGATTCAAATAATGTTCTTATAATCTGCTGTATGCAGGGTGCATTGTATCCGCCCTGACCCCAGTCGCCTTCAAAACCGCAGTAATTGCATATGCGCTTTCTGGATGCATCATCCGCTTCCCAAAGCCAGCCTAAGATTGTGTTGTTGTCGTGGGTGCCTGTGTAAGCAACGGTAGAAGATGAATAATTATAGGGCATATGGGTGTTGTCCCCGTCGGAAAGAAATGCAAACTGCATTACCCCCATTCCGGGGAAGGCGGTATCTTTTACAAGTTTACGTACATCATCATCAATGTCGCCAAGGTCTTCTGCAATAATGGGGCTTGTGGGATATTCTTTGCGGAGAGCATTGAAAAAGTCCATTCCGGGGCCTTTAACCCATTTGCCTTTCGTTGCCTTTTCACCTGCCGGGATGCTCCAATAAGCGGAAAAAGCTCTGAAGTGGTCAATGCGCACTGCATCGTAAAGGCTGAAAGCATAGCCTGCGCGCTTTATCCACCATTTGTAGCCATCCTTTTTCATTTCGTCCCAGTCGTAAAGAGGGTTGCCCCACAACTGACCATCGGCACAGAAATAGTCCGGCGGAACACCTGCAACAGAACGAAGAGCACATGTTTCTTCATCAACGGAGAAGAGGTTTCTGTTTGCCCATACGTCGGCAGAGTCATGTGCAAGGTATATGGGCATGTCGCCTATGATAGAAACACCAAGGTCGTTTACTGCCTTTTTTAATGCGGTAAACTGCTTGTGGAACTGATACTGTAAAAAGAGCGCAAAAAAGTATTCGTCCTTGAGATTTTCCTTTGCTTTCTTTATTGCCTTTTCTTCTCTGAGCTTTTCTCCTTCGGGCCATTCCCACCAGGGGAGAAGGTTGTGATGCTCCTTAAGGGCTGTGAAAAGAGCATAATCATCTAAGTCGGGATGATCTGTGAGGAACCTTTCAAGTGTGGGCATGTTGTCCTTTTTAAAACGGTCAAATGCCTTTTTGAAAAGAGGAAGACGGGTTTTCTTTAAAAACTCAAAATCTACACTGTATGGCTGAGGTGCAACTGCACTGTTAAGCTCTTCTCTTGTGAGAAGCCCCTCTTCAAACAGAATTTCAGGGTCAATAAAGAACGGATTCCCTGCAAAAGCGCTGCATCCTGCATAGGGTGAGTTGTAATCGTCTGTGGGACAAAGGGGCAGAACCTGCCATGCGCGGATATCCATAGAGCGGATAAACTTTGCAAATTCTATACTGTCTTTACCAAAGGTGCCTATGCCGTATTTGCCGGGTACTGATGATATGTGGGCAAGAATGCCCGAGGAACGGTTGAACATTTTCAAATCCTCCTGAAAAGTTAAATAATTGAAGTTAATATGTAGTATATGAGCGGAATAAATACCGCCGGAAGCATATTGCCCACCTTGAACTTGGGCTTGTAAACAAAGTTAAACCCTATTGCCATAATAAGTATGTTGCCAATAAAAGACATCTGGGATATAACTGTCTGGGTGAGATAAGGTGCAATGAGAGATGCGCACAGGGTTATGCCCCCCTGATAAACGATCAGCGACAGGCAGGACAATAACGTGCCTATGCCCAAGGTTGAGGCAAAAACAATAGCCATGATACCGTCAAGTATGCTCTTTGCATAAAGAATGTTAGGGTCGTGGGAGATGCCGTCGTTAAGGGAGCCTACAATAGCCATGCTGCCCACGCAAAAAAGAAGAGATGCGGAAACAAAGGCTTCTGCAAAGGTGGAGCCGGATTGGTTTTTTGTAAGCTTTTTCTGAAAAAACTCACCTAAATTATCCAATCGCTTTTCAATGTCAATAAGTGTGCCGATAAGTGTGCCTATTGCCATGGATAAAATCATAAAAAGTGTGTGCTGGGATGAAAGTGCATTTTCGGATATTGTGATGCTGTTTGTAACTACACCCGAAATACCTATTGTGAAAACTGCAAGCCCCAAAGCCGACATAACACCCTCACGGAGCTTGTCGTTAATGAGCTTTTTGCAGAAAAGTCCCAAAAAACAGCCTGCTGTAACGGCAACTACGTTAACAATTGTGCCTATGCCGGTTATATACATAAAATCAAGACCTTCCAAAAATAATTTATACCATTGTATCATAAAATGCCGATTTTTCAAGGTAATTTTTCAAAAAACTTGAAATGGTAATTTGAGGATGATATAATAAATCTAATATACAATTGTAAGAAGGTATGAACATGTTATCACTTGATGTTAAAATCCCGAAAAGAGAATATAAAATCCATATAGGCAAAAATCTTTTTTGCAACTCAAAGGAGCTTTTGCTGCCCTTTGTAAAGGGTAAGAAGGTTTGTATTGTGTCCGACAGCAACGTTTTTCCAATATACGGTGAAAGAGTTGAAAATGCCGTGAAGGAAGCCGAAGGGGAAGTGTTTTCCCTGGTTGTAAATGCCGGTGAGGAGGCTAAAAGTTTTAAAAATCTTGAATATTTGTGTCGTGAAATCATAAAGCACGATTTTACCAGAAGCGATGTGATTGTTGCTTTGGGCGGCGGTGTTATAGGCGATTTGACGGCATTGTGTGCATCTGTTGTTCTTCGTGGTGTAACACTTATACAGATGCCTACAACACTTTTGTCTCAGGTGGATTCGTCTGTGGGAGGTAAAACAGCAGTTAATATACCCGAAGGTAAAAACCTGGTGGGTACCTTCTACCAGCCCAAAATGGTTATTATTGATACAGACACACTTAAAACTCTTCCTGAAAGAGAAGTTGCCTGCGGTATGGCAGAGGTTATAAAGTACGGAGCAATTCGTGACAAAAATCTTGCGGAGAAGCTTTTGACAGGCGAATTTGAAATTGAAGACGTTATTAAAACATGCTGCGGCATAAAGGCAGCAATCGTTGAAAACGACGAATTTGACCGTGGAGAAAGAATGCTTCTTAACTTTGGTCACACCTTAGGTCATGCAGTTGAAAATTACACAGGCTACGGAACATACTCTCACGGAGCAGCGGTTGCAATCGGTATGTGCGTAATGACCTCTTGGAGTGAACAACGCGGCATAACAGCAAAGGGCACATACGAAACCTTGGTAAAGCTTTGTGAAAAGTACAATCTGCCCACCTGTATTGATAATCTTGAGGGTATGCTGGGCGCAGCATCGCACGATAAAAAGCGTAGCGGCGACAAGATAAATATTGTCCTTGTTAAAGAAATGGGTGACAGCTACTATGAAAAGGTAGATGTTGCACTTTTAGGCGAAATCGCAAAAGGGTGAATAAAATGGATATAAAAATTAAACCTAATAAGCTTTGCGGAAAAATGGAAATTCCCGCATCCAAAAGCTATTCTCACAGAGGTCTTATAGCTGCATTCTTAGGCGGAGGCGAAGCCATAGGTGTGGGTGACAGCGCCGACACCAAGGCAACGCGAGAATGTCTGAAGGCAATGAAGGCGAATAAACCCATGTATGCAAATGAGTCGGGGTCAACACTGCGTTTTATGATTCCCATTGCATTGGCAATAAACGGAGAGGTTGAAATTTCGGGCAGTGAAAGGCTTATGGAAAGACCCCTTGACGATTATTTTAATATCTTCCGCCAACAGGGGATTGAATATTCTCTTGCAAATAACACCTTGCGTGCAAAGGGTGAGCTGACAGGCGGAGTATATCAACTCCGAGGCGACGTGTCCAGTCAGTTCATAACAGGATTGCTTTTTGCACTGCCTTTAATAAAAGAGGACAGTGTGATTGAAATTACAACTCGCTTGGAAAGCCGTGCATATGTTGACATGACCATCGATGTGCTTAAAAAATTCGGCATTGAAATAAAATGCGACGGCAACAGATATATAATAGGCGGTAATCAGAAGTATCTGCCGAAAACCTACACTGTGGAAGGCGATTTTTCTCAGGCGGCATTTTTCCTGGCAATGGGAGATGTGTACCTGACAGGTCTTGATGAAAGCTCCCTTCAGGGCGATAAGGAAATCGTAAACGTTTACAGAAAAATGGGCATGGTTATTGAAAACGTTGAAAACGGATATAAAACAAACGGCGAGGGCTTAAAAAACATTGAGGTGGACGTAAGCCAGATGCCTGATTGCGTTCCTGTTCTGGCATGTGTTATGGCTGTGTGTGAAGGCGAAGGACGGATAGTAAATGCTGCCAGACTCCGCATTAAGGAGAGCGACCGTCTTCAGGCAATATGTCAAGAACTGAAAAATTTAGGCGCTGACGTGACCGAAGGAGAGGACTATCTAATAATAAAAGGCAAAAAAAGGCTCTCGGGCGGTGTTTGCTCGTCACATAATGACCACCGTATTGCAATGGCAATAGCCACAATTTCCCCTTACTGTGACGGGGAGGTAATCATAAAAGGTGCAGAAAGCGTTAAAAAAAGCATGCCTGATTTCTGGGAAAGGTTCAGGCAGTTGGGAGGAATAGCAGATGAGTTCCAGTTGGGGTAACAGCATAAAGCTTACCGTTTTCGGTGAAAGTCATTCAAGAGGGATAGGCGGTGTTATAGACAACCTGCCCCCCGGTATTGATGTTGATATGGAAGAAATTACATTTGAACTTAAAAGGAGACAAACAGGGTCTTCTGCTTTGGCAACAGCCAGAAAAGAACCTGACATTCCCGAAATTCTCTCCGGTGTTGTAAACGGGAAAACAACGGGAACACCCCTTGCATTTGTAATTTATAATTCCGACCAGCATTCAAAGGATTACGACAATTTAAAGACAACTGCACGACCTTCCCATGCAGATTATACGGGTTTCTTGAGATACAAAGGATTTAACGACCACCGAGGCGGCGGGCATTTTTCCGGCAGACTGACAGCTCCCATTGTTTTTGCAGGAGCTATTGCAAAAAGCGCTCTCAAGCAAAAGGGCATTTACACCGTGTCCAGAATTAAGAGCATTATGGAAATTGAAGATGCGCCCATGGATTTGTCTGCAATGACATACGAAAAGGCTGATTCAATGAAAAGGGAAATTATTCCCACGGTGGACCCTCTTGCCGCAAAGAAAATGGAAGAGAGGGTTTTGTCCTTAAAGGATATTCAGGACAGTGCCGGAGGTGTAATTGAGTGTGCCATAATGAATATGGAAAAGGGAATAGGTAATCCGATATTTGATGCCTTTGAATCCCGTTTGTCATCACTTATATTTTCCGTTCCTGCAGTGAAAGGACTTGAGTTCGGCGAAGGATTTGGGGTGACTCGGATGTGCGGAAGCCGAGCAAACGACTCCCTTTATACTGACGGAGAAAACATTTATACTAAAACAAATCACGACGGCGGAATAAACGGTGGCATTACCAACGGCATGCCCATTGTTTTCCGCGCGGCTATAAAGCCTACTGCTTCAATTTCAAAAGAGCAGGACAGTGTTAATTTTATAACAAAAACAAACGAAAAGCTCACAGTTCACGGCAGACATGATGCTTGTATATGTGTAAGAGCCGTAAGTGTTATTGATGCGTGTGCTGCACTTTGTGCATTTGATTATCTGGTTGAAGAGAAGATGTTTTGAAAATAGGTGACTAAAATGGAAAATCTTGAATATTACAGGTCAGAAATTGATAAAATAGATACAGAGCTTATCAGGCTGATGGAAAAACGTATGGATGTTGCAAAACACATTGGCGAGGTTAAGCTTAAAAACGGTTTGCAGGTTCTTGATACAACAAGAGAACAAAAGGTCCTTGCCAGCCGCATGGAAAAGGTAACCGAAAAAGAATACGAAGGTGTTATAGAAGAGTTCTTTATAAAGGTTATGGAGCTTTCAAGAGGTGTTCAGCAAAATCTTATTGACTCCTATGCAATGAAAGAGGCTCTTTCCGGTAAATGCGCATACCAGGGTGTGGATGGGGGCTACGGTTCAATAGCCGCATCTAAAATTTTCGGTGAGAATATATACAACGTAAAAACCTTCGAGAATGTGTTTGAAGAGGTTTCCTCCGGCAGAGCTGATTACGGTGTGCTGCCCTTTGAAAACTCCACCACCGGAAGTATAACTGACGTTGTTGACCTTCTTTCGCAGTTTGATGTTTACATAGTGGGTGAAACACGTATTAAGGTTGAGCATAATCTTTTGGGTGCAAAGGGTGCAACTATTGAAGATATCACGGATGTGTACTCTCATGAGCAGGGCTTTTTCCAGTGCAGGGAATTTTTAAAGAGCTTTGACTGGAAGCTTACGAGTGTCGTAAATACGGCAGTAGGTGCGCAGGCTGTGGGATGCGATAAGACAAAAGCGGCAATTGCTTCCGCGAGAGCGGCAAAGCTTTACAACCTGGATATTCTTAAAAGCGGCATAAACTCCGGCAAGGAAAATGCCACAAGGTTTGTAATTGTTGCAAATAAACCTCAGATAGGCGACGGTGCCATGAAGGCGGCTGTTATTTTCAGTGTGCCTCACGTGTCGGGTGCGCTTGTGTCTGCTCTTCAGATTTTTGCAAAGCACGGTGTAAACCTTCTCAAACTTGAGTCCCGCCCTGTTATAGACCGCTTGGGCGAGTACAGCTTTTTCGCTGAGCTTGAAGGGAGCATAAGTGATAAAAACATGATAGACGCACTTGATGAGCTTAAAAAGTATGCCACAAGCTACAAATATTTAGGAAATTTTAAAAAAGTATAAATTGTTATAAAAAAAGCTTGATTTTTATAATGTTATATGATAGCATTATAAATTTAAAATTTTGCGTTTGACAAAAAATGAAAAATATGCTATAATCAAAGTGTTCGGTGATAAAACAGAAGGGTGTGAAATTTATGTATAGCATAGGCGACAGCATCGTTTATCCCTTGCACGGAGCAGGTGTAATAGAAGCTATTGAGGAGCGCGAGATTTCAGGTCTTGTGCACCGTTACTATGCCATGCGCATTCCTTTGGGAGATATGAAGGTTCTTATCCCTGTTGACGGAACCGAAAAAATTGGTGTGAGAGACGTTATTTCCCCCGAAGAAGCCGATAAGGTTATGGATGCTTTTAAAATTGTTGAAAATGATACAAATCTTAACTGGAATAAACGTTTTCGCGAAAATATGATTAAAATCAAGAGCGGTAACATTTATGAAGTGGTCTCCGTTGTTAAGAGCCTTATGATGCGTGAAAAAGCAAAGGGGCTTTCCACAGGGGAAAGAAAAATGCTGGCTAATGCAAAGCAAATTTTAATAAGCGAAATTGTTATGAGCAAAAAGACCACCTATGAAGCGGTGGATAAAAACATTAAAGAAATTATAGACGAGCAGATGCAACAGAAGCCGAAGGCTGAATAAGCACGGTTTGTGAACGATTATTACCTGTGCGACCGTGTTATGCGGTCGCACATTTGTTTATCTGACGGGAGGTTATTTTTATATGGATAATAAAAAGTTTTTTTCTGCAATTATTTTGTCCGCAGGCAGTTCTCAAAGGATGGGCTACAACAAAATGCTTCTTAATCTGGGAAGCAAAACTGTGTTTGAACGGACCGTAGAGGCTTTTGAGAATTGTGACGTAATAGACGAAATTATTATTGCATGCCCTAAAGATTCTGTTGATGAGTATGGCGAGATTGTTAAAAACAACGGGTATACAAAGGTTAACTGGATTGTGCCGGGCGGCGCATCAAGGCAGGAAAGTGTTGCCAATGCACTGAAACATGTTTCTCGGGATTGTGAATATATTGCCGTTCACGATGGTGCAAGACCTTTGATTAAGGAAGAATCCATAGCACTTGTGGCAGAGGCGGCAATTGAATATGGCGGCGCAGTTGCTGCGGTGTTAAGTGTTGATACTTTAAAGAGTGTTGATGAAAACGGGATTATTACAGGGACTGTTGATCGTGAAAAAACAGTTCAGGTGCGCACACCCCAGATTTTTAAAAGAGAAATACTTCTAAAGGCACACGAAAAAGCTCTTGAGGACGGATTTGAAGGCACTGATGAATGTATGCTGGTGGAAAGATGTAACAAGCCCATAAAAACAGTTATAACGGGCAGAGACAACGTAAAACTTACATACCCGGAGGATGTACTTTATATGACAGAGGTGTTAAGAGCAAGAGGGGTTTTATAATAAAACGGTAACGAGGTAAAAATTATGAGAATAGGTATAGGCTGTGACACACACAGATTGGTTGAAGGCAGAAAGCTTATTTTAGGCGGTGTAGAAATAGAACATACAATGGGGCTGTACGGTCATTCCGATGCCGATGCCTTGGTTCATGCAGTTATAGATGCTCTTTTAGGTGCGGCAGGCATGGGTGACATAGGCACTCTTTTCCCCGACACAGATATGCAGTACAAGGATATTTCCTCTCTTGTGCTTTTGGAAGAGGCGGGCAGAAGGATAAAGGCAGCTGGTTATGAAATTGTTAATATAGACACAATCATAATTGCACAAAAACCAAAAATGGCACCTTATAAGCTTCTTATGGCTGAAACTATGGCAAAGGTGCTCGGCATTGACCCCTCGCAAATTAATGTAAAGGCAAAAACTAATGAAAAAATGGGATTTACAGGCAGGGAAGAAGGCATCGAAACCCGTGCAGTTGCGCTTCTTAATTAACAAATTGTTCATTAATGCTTGGCAAAACCTATATAAGGATACTGTAATATTAAGATAAGGAGGTCGATATTATGAATATCAAAAAAATTGTAAGTGTCGGAGTACTGTCGGCAGTGCTTTTGACAAGTATCGGCATACATGGCTATGCGCAGGAGGTTACAGTAAAAATTGACGAACAGAAGCTGGAATGCCCCGTGGCTGCAACCATAAAAAACGGTAGCACAATGGTACCCATGCGCGCTATTTTTGAAGCCTTGGACATGGAAGTTGAGTGGAATAACGAGGAAAAAAGTGTTACAGCCACCAACGGAACTGACACAATTAAGCTTACCATAGGCGAAAAGGCAATGAGTGTTAACGGCGAAGAAATTGAACTTGCTGCCGCACCTTACATAGAAGACGGCAGTACAATGGTACCGGTGCGTGCAGTGAGCGAAAGTGTTGAGGCAACAGTTGAATGGAACGGAGACGACTATGAGGTAATAATCACAACTGCTGAGTACGACGAAAACAAGGACAAATGGAAAGAAAACACAGGTACAATAAACCTTGACAGCATGACGGCAACAGGTAACGGCATAACTGTAAACGACAATGTTGTTCTTATCACTGAGGGCGGAGACTTTGAAGTAACAGGCGAAAATGAAAATGCCATGATACATGTTAACACAAAGTATAAAGTAAAGCTTCGTCTTAACGGAGTTAAGCTTACAAACCCCACAGGCCCTGCCATTTTCTTTGAAAACACAAATAAATCCTTTATAACAATTTCAAAGGGCTCTGAAAACTATATTACAGACGGCTCGGAATATTCTGTGGATGCAAAGGCGGCTATTTTCTCAAACGATGACATTGAAATAAAAGGTGAAGGTACACTCTACGTTACAAGTAAGGCGCATCACGGCATTGCAAGTGATGACGACATAAAAATTGAAGAAGGTACAATAATTATCAATGCCGAAGAAAAAGACGGCATCCACGCAAATAATACAATTAAAATTCTGGGCGGAGATATCACAATCACTGCAAAGGGTGACGGTATCCAGGCAGAAGAAGATGTTGTTATCGAAGGCGGAGAGATTGACATTACAACAACAGGCACAGTAACTGATAACAGAGGCGGTCAGCAAGGCGGCTTTGGCGGCAACATGGGCGGAAAAGGCAACAGAAACCGCCAAACGCAGACAACTAACGGCGAAAGTGCAGAACAGGCTCAGTCTGAAATGATGCCTCAGGACGGTATGCCTATGGGCAGAGGTGAACCTCAGGATGGCACAACAATGCCCCAGGGTGAAGGCAATATGACACCTCCCGAAGGTATGGGCAATATGCAGCCTCAGGGCAATGGTAACATGACACCTCCCGGAGGCATGGGCAATATGCAGCCTCAGGGCAATGGTAATATGACACCTCCCGAGGGTGAGGGTAATATGACCGGTGGCTTTGGTCAGCCTATGGGAGATGCACAATCAGCTGAAACGGAAGATACTTCTTCGTCAACAAGAGGCATCAAAGCTGAAACAGATATTACAATCAGCGGTGGCAGTATAAAGATTAACTCAAACGATGATGCAATACATTGTGCCGCAACTGTTACAATAAACGGCGGTGAGCTTAACCTCACATCAAACAGCGGCAAGGGCATTTCTTCTCACGGAGATTTTGTAATAAATGATGGTGTGTTGACTGTAAATAAGGCAACAGAAGGCTTGGAAAGCAAAGCTAACTTTACGGTAAACGGCGGAATAATCAGTGTTACTTCAAGCGACGACGGCTTTAATGCAGGTGGCACAGGAGCCAGAGATGTTGGAGCCGACTCGGGTCATGACCTTGTTATAAACGGCGGTACAATTTATGTAAATGCCTCTGCAGACGGTCTGGATGCTAACGGCAGCATTGTTATAAACGGCGGTGACATCACTGTTGACGGCCCCACAAACAGCGGTAACGGCGCACTTGACTCAGGTGCAGGCATAACCGTAAACGGCGGTACGCTTATTGCATTAGGTGCTTCCGGTATGGCTGAAGCGCCCGGTAACAATTCAACTCAGCCTTCTTTCCGTTTGAATACTTCAAGTAATTTCAATTCCGGCACACCTATTACAATCACAAACGCAAAGGGTGAAGTGATTTACTCCTATACAGCTGTAAAGAGCGGTAACAGTATTGTGTTTTCTTCCGATAAGCTTACAGTGGGCGAAACATACACTGTTAAAGTAGGCGAAGAAGAGCTTTCCGTTACTCTTACTTCAGTGAGCACAGGCAACGGCGGCTCAGGCGGATTTGGCGGCAATATGGGCGGCGGAGGTCGCAGAGGTTGGTAAAAAAACAGACAGAGTGTCCAAAAATGGACACTCTGTTTTAAATTGTTGATTGAAAAGTATGGTGCACAGTAGTAAAATTAATGTATAAATAGTACGAGGTGATAAAAATGGCTAAATTTCAGTTGTCCTGCGAATCAACGGTCGATATGCCCTTTTCTTATGTGTCGGGCAGAGGTATTGAGGTGATTTTCTACTCATACACAGTCGAAGGGGTTGAGTATGTTGACGACATGGGTCGTGACCCTCAGGCACTTTCAAACTTCTACAAGATGCTATCCGAGGGCAAAATATCCAAAACAAGTCAGATCAATCAGTATTCTTATATGGAATTTTTTGAGGAAATGCTTAAAAAGGGCGATGTTCTGCATATTGCTTTTGGCAGAGGTATGTCAGCATCTGTTGTAAATGCTCAGAATGCGGCAGCAGAGCTCCGCGAAAAATATCCCGACAGAAAAATTATTGTTGTGGATACCCTTGCAAGCGCATCGGGCTACGGCATGATTGTTGACTATGCGGCAGACATGCGTGACGAAGGCAAATCCATGGAAGAAATTGAAAAGTGGATTTTGGATAACAGAATGAACGTACATCATCAGATTTTTGCAACAGACCTTCAGCACCTGAAGCGCGGCGGCAGAGTATCAGGTCCTGCGGCAGCATTGGGTACAATTCTCGGCATATGCCCCATTATGCGTCTTAACGCAGAGGGAAGCATCAATGCTTACGGTAAGGTAAGAAGCAAGAAAAAGGCTATTGCAGAAACTGTAAAGGTTATGGAAGAGCACGCACAGAACGGCTACGATTATGACGGAAAATGCTTTATCTGTCATGCAAACTGCATTGAGGATGCAGAAACCATAAAGGCGATGATTGAAGAAAAGTTCAAGAATGTTGAAGTTAAGATTTTTGATATAGGTACAATTATTGCATCTCATACAGGTCAGGGCACAGTGGCGCTGTTCTTCATGGGTGACGACAGATCAAAGCTATAATAAAAAATAAGTTTATTATCAATTAAAAGAACCGAGGATTATTCCTCGGTTCTTTTAATTGATAATGATGATATTACAAGTACAAGTGGAAAAAACACTGCCGCTAAGAGCCCTGCGTTAAGGCTGTCTCCTGCCAAGGCAGACACAAAGCCCGTCAGGGTTGGTCCTGATGAACAGCCTGCGTCTCCTGCCAAAGCAAGGATAGCAAACATTAATGTGCCTCCCCGTGGGAAAAACTTTGCCGCCATTGAAAACACCCCCGGCCAAAGTATACCAGCCGATAATCCGCACAGTGCGCATCCTGCCAGAGACAGTATAGGATACGAAGATAATGCTACAGTAATATATGACGTGATGCTTAAAACACCGCTTAAAATAAGTGCTTTGCGCAAATCTATTTTTTCGCTCATAATTGAATAGCCCACTCTGGCAATGCCCATAAAAAGAGCAAACATACATATTCCGAAAACATCTCCCAGCGCCTTGGGCACTTTAAGAGCACTTTCAACAAAAAATGATGCCCACTGACTCATTGCCTGTTCGCTTGCTCCGGCACTTATCATGAGAATTATAAAAAGCATAAAAAACTTGCTTGTAAAAAGCTCTTTAAAGCTCATGGATTCGGATTTTTCTGTCAGCTGATTTACCGGCACAAAACAGAAAAACACACAGTTGAAAAGGGGGAGAAGTGCCCATAATACGGACAGCACATTCCAACTTGTTTTACCGAAGAAAGCAAGAAACAATGTGGATATAATAACAACAGCCATTGTTCCCCAGCAGTAAAAGGAATGTAAAAGACTCATTACAGAAGCTTTGTTTTCTGTAGGACAGCTTTCGGCAATGGGGCTTATTAAAACTTCTATAAGTCCGCCGCCTATGGCATATATAATTACCGATATTAACAGAGCCGGGAAAGGTGCAATCAAACAGGGAAGTATGCCCATTGACAAAAGTCCTGCACAGGCAAAAATATGTGCGGCAACAATGCATTTTTTGCAGCCTATCTTATCGGCAAACAAGGGTGAAATTGCATCTACAATAAGCTGCACGGAAAAATTGACTGTTACAAGGAGGGTGATTTTTGCAAGGTCAACCCCTAACTGCTCGTGAAAAATAATAAAAAGCAACGGCGCAAGGTTATTTACCACAGATTGGGTTACGTAGCCTAAAAAGCATGCGTAAAGTGTGTGTTTGTATGTAAGTTTCATAATAACTCACGGGGTATTTTTAAGTCTTTAAAGTAATACTCCCTGTCCCTTTCTCCGATAGGTCGCATCACACGGCAGGGGTTACCCACTGCAACTACCCCCTCGGGAATATCACGCGTTACAACACTGCCTGCGCCGATTACCGATCCATCGCCTATGGTAACACCGGGCAGAATTATGCTTCCTGCACCAATCCAACAGCACTTGCCTATTTTTACAGGTGCATTGAACTGACAGCCTTGTTCCCTTAAGGGAACATATATTGGGTGAGCAGCCGTGGCAACGGTTACGTTGGGACCAAACATGGTGTTGTCGCCTACGTAAATATGGGTGTCGTCGACTGCTGTAAGGTTAAAGTTGGCATAAACATGATTGCCGAAGTGGATGTGCTTTCCGCCCCAGTTTGACCTGAGTGGAGGCTCAATGTAGCAACCTTCGCCCAACTCCGCAAACATCTTTTTTAAAAGCTCCTGCCTTTTTTTGCCCTCGGAGGGACGAGTGGCATTAAAATCATACAAAAGTTCAAGACACTCTCTCTGCTCGTCTAAAAAGTCGGAGCATTCAAAGTACAGCTGGGTGGAATGAACCCTTCTTTTGATTTCGTTTGTGTCCATTTTACTCTCTCCTTAACGTACAAAGTGTGGTTAAAATGCAGACAATTATGTTGCAGCCTACTATTGATGCACCTGTGGGTAAATCCAGATAGTAAGAGGCAAAAAGTCCGCATAAAAAGCATATAACAGATATTATTGAAGAAAGCACAACAAGTGCACGGAAGCTTTTTACAAGACGACGACTTGTTACCGCAGGGAAAATGATAAGGCTTGATATTAATAACGTACCCATGATACGCATACCTATAACTATCGTAAGTGCCGTGAGAAACGATATAAGGAACTGATAAAAGTTCACGTTTATACCGCTTGCTTGGGCAAAGCTTTCGTCATAGGTTAACAGAAACAGTCTGTTATAGAATATTACGAAAATAAAAAGAACGATTATAACAAGAATAATGCTCATGTACATATCGTGCTGAGAAGAAGCAAGGATGCTGCCGAACATGTAATTGTAAACGTCCACGTTAAAACCCTTGGCGAGACTTGTTATTATAATACCAAGACTTAATGCCCCTGTTGACACCATGCCAATGGCAACGTCGCCCTTGCCGCCCTGACGGGTTAAGCTCATTATAACAAAGGATGCAATTACCACCACAGGGAGGGTAATAAAAATATGCTGAGAGGGGGAAAGCCCCAGAGCAACAGCCAGGCTAACCGCCGCAAAGGCGACGTCTGCCAAACCGTGACCTATCATAGAATAGCGCTTTAAAACGAGTATAACACCCAAAAGTGCTGCACAAAAGGAAATTGCCGTGCCCGTAACGAGAGCACGGGTCATAAACGGATAAGATAACAGCTCTATTAACCCTGCCATAATTTATCCCTCCATTCTGCGCTTGTGCCCACAAAGTCAACGTGAGAATTATTCATGAGCATAACACGGGATGCATATTTGCCGATTGCCTGATAATCGTGGGATGCCATAACTATTGTAACACCTGAATTGTTGAGGTCTTTATAAAGGGAGTACAACTCCTCGGAAATGTTGCTGTCAAGCCCTGCAAAAGGCTCATCAAGAAGCATAAGACGCGGCTGTTTGCACAGTGCACGGGCAAGGAGTGCTCTCTGCTGCTGCCCGCCGGAGAGGTTACCTATGCGTGTGTTTTTGAACTTTTCCATGCCCAGCTTTACCATGGATTCCTCAGCACGGAGCTTATCTTCCTTGGAATAAAAAGGCAGCTTTTTGCCCGATTTTTGTGTGCCCGAGAGAATAATTTCCCACACCGTTGCGGGGAAGTCACGGTCCGCCTTGTTAGACTGAGAAAGATAAGAAATCTGCTCCTTTGGAAAATGAATATGCAAATGACCGCTTTTTATTGGCGCAAGCCCTATAATACCCTTTAGAAGGGTGGACTTACCGCTTCCGTTACTGCCTGCAATGCAGAAATAGTCACCCTCGTTAACTGTAAAGGATGCATTGTCAACCGCGGTAACAGAACCGTATGCTATTGTAACAGATGAGGCTGTTAAAATTTCCATCACATAAGCCCCTTTCGGATATTTTCTAAGTTTTGTGTCATAAGAGAAATAAAGGTTGTGCCGTTTTCACGTTCTTCTTTACTTATGTTATGACATGAGTGAATTACAAGAACCTCACAATTGTTAGCAGAGGCAATTTCTCTTGCAACCTTTGGGTCCGAATATTCCTCGCAATAGATAACCGTAATATTGTTTTCTTTAACATAGTCAGAAAGGGTAACAATGTCACGGGGGCTGGGTTCGGAGTTTGCACTGCAAGAGTCATATGCAGACTTATACGAAATGTTATATCGTCTGGTAAGGTAGCCCAAGGCAAATCTGCCGCCAAAAATCAAGCTCTTGTTCTGCTCTTGGGCAAAAAGTTTGGTGTAGTCCGCATCCAGCTTATCCAGCAAGGTAAGATACATTTTGAGATTTTCGGTGAAATAAGCCTCGTTTTCGGGGGAAATGGCGATAAGCTCTTCTGCTATGTTAACGCACATCTTTTTTGCGTTGTCAATATCAAGCCATATGTGAGGGTCAAGGGAATGTTCGTGGTCTGCTTCTGCTTGATCGTGGTCATGCTCTTCGTTGTAAAGCTCAATGCCGCGCGATGCATCAAGCACACGGACACTGCTCCCCACGGAAGCGGCAATGTCCCCCGCCCAGCCTTCCATGTTGTCACCTGTGTAAATAAACAGTTGGCTTTTCGAAATCTTTGCCATGTCAGAGGGGGAGGGGTCATAAAGATGGCTTTCTTGACCGGCAGGGAGCAAAAGTGTTACCTCTACCTTGTCGCCGCCAATCTGACGTGCAAAGTCATACTGCGGAAAAAGTGTTGCTGTTATCTGTATTTTGTCTGATTCCGCTTTGTTGCCCGAGCAGCCTGCAAGAGGAACAAGCGCAAGGCAGATAATTAATGCAATCAATTTTTTGACGTTTTTCATATTTTTGCACACTCCTTGCACTTGCCGTAAAAAACAGTTTTGCTGCAATCGATAATAAAACCGTAGCTTTCACGGGCACTTTGAGCAAAGCTCTCCGAAACAGAAGAGTCAAGATGCTCCAATCGGCCGCATACGTCACACATTAAGTGGTAATGACCGTGGCAGTCCGACTCGTCTCCCGTATACTGATAATAGGCTGTGTTTTTCTCGCCCAGTGTGTATTTTTTTACCTTGCCTGCCTCTTCAAGCTCACGAAGGTAGCGGTATACCGTTGCTCTGCCAACCTTTTCGCCGTGAGCATGGAGAAGAGTTATAATATCCTCCGCTGTTACGTGGTGGCGGTTTTTATCCAGAACGTCTAAAATAACGGATTTCTGTTTTGTGTTGTGATGAACTGACATATAAAAATCTCCTTTTATTTGAAATTGAGACTAAGTATCAGTATACACCTTGTATGTAAAAAAGTCAATAATAAAGAGCTCCGCAAAACCATTGTCTTGCGGAGCTCTTTGTCATTAAATTTGTGAGGGCAATATGTGGGACTGAACTCGTCTGTCTAATGCAACTCTTTTACATATATTCTTGCTGATTGTGTGTATATAGAAATTTTGACATCGGCATTGCTTTGAATTGCTCTGGAATTATATGTATCTAACATACTTTCATCGGGATTAAAAACAATGCTGCTTTCATACCACGTGCCTTCTTCATTGCAATCGTGTGTCCATACCATGGTTGAATACAGTGTATTTTCAGTTATTCTATCGGTATATTTTTCTTCTGCAATAGCTTTTGCAACAATTTCAGCAGCTTGTGCTATGGATACTTCTTTATTTTCATTTTTTAATGATAAAATACTGTTAATTCCAAAACTCAACAATGCCGTAATTAATACTGCAAAACAGATGAAAATTGTATATGTTTTTTTCATAATATCGCCTCACAATACATATTTGAACTTTCACCCGCACTTAACATTAAACTGTCGAAAATCATCTGCGGAACCATATACTACATTCCCAATAATATAGAGTGGTTCATTAATATCCACTTTGATATCATCAAAATGCAGTTCTGAATTAAACACTTTTACACTCCATTTATTTAACAGTAAGTCGATATCACCAATATTATATACATTTGTTAGATAAGAGTCTTCGTCAAAATATAACGTAATATAAATTCCGTCCGAAGACTTATATATAGGTCTAAATAGCCCTGTAAGAATAATGTATTTGTTCCCTAATTTATTAATTACCTCGTCAACGGACATTCCTTTGAAAAGAATTTTCAGTATTTCATCTTTTGTATATTTTAGTGGTTCAATACGATAACTGCCATTAATCTTAAAATTTTCCTGTGCAATTGGTAAATTGTCATCCCAATAAGCTGTAAAACCTAATTTTGCTCCTATTTCGTCAACTGGTACAAAAACTTTTCCTTCAATTTCTACAATGGGAGACTGTGTCACAATTTTTTTTGTTCCAATATAGATATCATGACTTGATTTTGAAGCAAAGATGTTAGTTTCTTCAAAATGTTCTGTGCCACTAGATGTTGAACTATTTTTTTCTTGAGTAATTGTTGCTATTATTGCGAATGTTACAATGGACACTATTATAATCACAACTGTACCTATTATTATACGTGTACGTTTCATTTAACTTACCCCTTCACAGATTTTATTCATCATAGCCAACAACATATGCGCCAACAACTTGATCATAATCAGCTATCAATTCAGAATGTATCAATTCTCCATTCTCATCATAATAATATATATATGATTGTCTTGAACAAGTTGTTGGATCTGTAATTATATCACCATATACATATTCAAAACTTCCGTCAGCATATACATTTATACCAATAAATTCTCTATTCGTGACAGGAGTCTGACCTGGTTTGTGCGACCACGTTCCGTCTGGATTTTGTCTGTACCAATGGTAATCTCCACCGGGTCTGCTTTCGGCAACCAAATACACAACCCACTCGTTTTCTCCAAGATTTTTTCCAGCAATATTTTCTGAAGTTGCCATTTTAAATGTATGCCCATTGGCATAAGCATCAAGTTGTGCTCCTGCAACCGCCATTGGAGCAGATAAACCAGACTTCTTTCCTGCACCATACATTAAAGTTGCCGTTGTCTGTCTTTTTGTGTCGATTCGATGTGCTCCTGGTTGAGAACTATTATAAGTTAACTTTTCACCTTTATAATTTCCGTAAGTTATTTCTCCGCAAAAATCTAACGCATATGCATAACAGTTTGTAGTATATTGAACATTTTCATTATTCCATTTTTCTGGTTCGTAGGGTCTAGGTGCCAACCCCCATGGGTCCACAAACATAATGGGGTTATTACTACAATACACGTACCAGT
>CAZRZU010000014.1:0-29077 GCA_964604615.1 uncultured Oscillospiraceae bacterium | reverse complement strand
CCGGGCATATCCTCATCGGGAAAAGCCATGCCGCAGTCAAGTACGATTATTTCGTTGCCATACTCGAACACGGTAAGGTTCTTACCTATTTCCCCAAGACCTCCGAGAGGAATAATCTTTATTTTATTTTTCTTTGCCATAATAGCCTCCAATCTCTGTTAATGCCGTCCAACAAATCCACATAAGTATATCATTTTTTTATGAAAAAGTCAACTTTACTTTATATCATATATTCCCATATAGAAAAGTATTCCATATCTTTCCGCTTCTAAACAAAAAAATGAGACCGCCAATACGACGGTCTTGTCTTGATTGTTTAAAAAGATACCGGTAAGAAGCATCCTGTCTTTGGTTACTGAAGGCATAATGCCTCCTCCGGTAAAAGGCATATTAAATTATTTTGCTATTAATAAGCAGGAATTGTAAGTGTACCACTAAACGCACTGGGACACGTTGCGCCTGTATACGCAGATGGCGTTGCCGTATACGAAACAGATGTTTGGGTTGCCGACAAACCGCTTATTGTTATCGTAACTTCCTTAGTTTTTGATCGTGACGAAGACGATTGACTGGCCCATGTACTATTTTCCGTAACTTTCTGTGTTCCGGTACTCTTTCCACCAATAGTCATATCAAATGCGGTATAATATCCATAATACGTATTAGCTAAAATTGTATTCGTCCAGGTTATTGTTGCTTTGACGGAAGATGCCGTTCTATTTGAGAATGATACCTTAACAGTATACTTGATACCTGTACTGCTATTTTTATACCACCACCAAGCATTGTCTTTTAAGGTTTGAGTTCCTACAGACGTCGGAGTGTACTTAAATGTGATCGTTTTTGCAGATGTAGAATCCCATACAACACTTTGGGACGATGGTGTTGTATATCCCGTAAACGATTTTGGTGAAATCGTGTTAGTTGTATTATATTTGTATGTAGCAGTTGAAGTTCCAAGCGTTGTTCCATTTGTTGATACATATTCAATATTATACGTGTAGGAGTTCGCAGTTGCTGTTGCATAAATGTTACTCGATGTCACATTGCCTGTTACAGTTATACTTGTTGCGCCCTTTGTTGCAAGAGTGTAGCCTGTTGCTGCGGAATATGTAATACTCAATACATCGCCATAATAAACTGTAGCGCCGCTTGAAAGAGTACCTGTAGATGCTCCCTTGTTGGGCGAAGAAGTCCTCTTTACAGCAATAGTATAACCTGTACCTGTTGACCATTTTGCTGTATAGCTGTTAACTGTCGCCGTTGCGTATATATCACTTGTTGTTACGTCACTTGCTACTGTTATACTTGTTGCGCCCTTTGTCGCAAGAGTGTAACCCGTCTTTGCAGCATATGTAATGCTCAATACATCACCATAATAAACTGCCGCACCGCTCGAAAGTGTTTCTATTGATGCATTAGCATTAGGTGACGAAGTTCTCTTTACTGTAATAGTGGTTCCCGTACCCGCACTCCACTTTACTGTATAAGGTGTAATCGTCCACCTTGCGTAAAGTGTTATATCCGTAGCTTCTGCAAACACTGTTGTGTCTGTGTATTTTGCGCCATCAGTTTTCCCCGTATACCAACCATCAAAAATATAATGACTGCGTATAGGCGTGGGAAGTGCTCCTACGTTTGTTCCGTATATAACACTCTTTTCCGAAACAGAGGTTGTACCGCCGTTTGCGTCAAAGGTTATCTTAAATTCGTTAAGCTCCCATTTTGCATAAAGTGTTATATCGCTTGTAATGGCTGTGTCAAAATCAAATTTTATTGTACAAGCTTCATCTGTGTACCAACCAAGGAACGAATAATGGTCTTTCGTTGGGCTTTGCGGAGCACCTATCTTAGTATCATAGCCTGTTGTAACAGATGCAATCTCCGTATCGCCGTCTGTATCGAAACCTACAGTTACCTCAGTCATATATTTTGCAAATTCATCTGCGGTAATTTCTTTCACGTTCTCCGGATATTTGAGCATGCTTGTATTCGTAACTTTTCCGCATACAAGATAGTTGCCGCTGAAATCAAGTGTTCCTGTTACGCTTGAATTTGCCTTAGACAAGGTTACATTCTTGCTCAAAACCGAATTGTCGCTTTTTGATGTAAATGTTACTGTTCTGTAAAGCTTAAGATTTGTGTTCTCTGCGGAAAGGCTTAATGCAAGCCCCGGAGCATTGTCAACAGTTACTCTTAAAAGACTTACTGTTTCGGAGGAAAGCTCCAACGGAATATTGGTATTATCAACAAGTGTCATGTTGCTGATAAAGGTTTCTTTGGCAGCGGACTTAATCTTGAGACCGCTGAAGGTTTTGCCGCCGCCGATAAGACCAAAATACTCGGTGTTTGTTCCGATTTCCTTTGTTCCGGTATAATCATCGGCAAGCTTTGTCAAATCAACGGTAATCTTTTTTGCTCCCGAAGCTATTGCAGCATCTGCAACAGCCGAATCGTATGCCATAACCTTAATTTCATTAACTCCGCTGAAAGCGCCCTCGCCAAGCTCTGTAACAAGATTATCAATCATAAACGCACCGAATTCGGTTTCGCCCTTGCTGTTGACAAATTTACCTAAATTTTCACAATCCTTAAATGCATAAGCACCGATTTTTGTTACACCGTAGGCGATAACTGTTTCAAGATTTGTACAGCCTTCAAAGGCGTAATCCGGAATCTCCGTCACATACATAGGCAAGATAACGGTTTTGATGTCCTTGTTACCTCTGAACGCACTTGCACTAAAACCTGTTACTATAACAGCAGAATTTGTATCGTCAAGGTTGTCTGTGCCTGTATACTGAGGAACAACCACATCACCTGCAAAATTCTCAGGTGCTTCGAAATTTCTTACATAACCGAAGCCGTTATCATCAATGTCTATTTCAAGGCCTTCGGTCTGACCTGTTACACCTGCTATGTATTCATTAACCTCAAAGGGAATTTCAAAGGTAACAAGTCCGTTTTCGCAATCTGTAAATGATGGGTCTTTAAGTGAGTAATCCCAATAGGAATATGTTTCATCTTCAAGAACATTGAATGTGTACGTATAATAAGATGCAGTTGCAACATCATAGCCTACAACACCGTACACATGAACAATACCTGCTTGAACCAATCTGTGATAACCCACATGGTCATCCTTGTGTGACTCGGCATAAACATTTTCTTCTGTGAAATATTCAGAAACCGTTATAGAGTTTGAATATCCCGTTTCGTCGCTTGTTGTACCCGAAACACTTTCGGTGTTTTCCTTTGCTCCGCCTAAAGCTTTGCTAATATTGTATGTTGTAGTGCTTTGGATTTCTCTTGCAATAGCTTCTGAAACAGTTGTTTCCTGACTCATTTCAGCGCTCTTTTCATAGCCTGTGTTAGAGTTCCAGTTAGTTGAATTGCTGCTTACGGCATTATAATAAGCTGAGCTGTTGTTTTGATAATCAGTACCCACATAGCTTGATGCGCTTGTGTCCACATGGAAAGCCGTATTATCTTTTCGTCCGGAAGACAGTGTTGCGTCTGCAGTAACGGTTGTTGTATTTTTTACTCCCGCCTCTACTTTTGCTACTTTTACAGGGAGTGATATTCCGGCACTAACCTCAGTTTCATTTTTAAAACCAGTATTAAGTTCCGCATCGCAATATTTCTCTGTAGACTCATCGTATGATGAATTAATGCCAAATGAATCCTCAGTTGTTACTCTCGCAGAACTGGAGCTCGAACTGCCTGATTCTACACTTGAGTAAGAAGAACCTCCCTCGCTATTACTTACAAAGTATTTGTCTCCGACAACATTTCCTTTCGAGTCTGTTCTTTCCTCACTCTTCACAATTTTTTCTGAATCTTCTGCACCTTCGCTCACGATTTCTTCCCATTCTTCTGACAAAGTCCATCCGGAGCTTCGTGTTGTTGCATTGGCAACAGTCTTTGCAACATTTTGTGCATTTTCTCTGCCAAATTCCGCCTTTAATGTTGTGGTTGATGTAAAATCAACTGTTGTGTTGCTGTATTTTACTTCCTCGCCGTTTGACTTTTTGTATGTATACAAAGGAACATTGTCTATTTTTCCTATGTCGTAAATAAATAGGAACTGTCTGTGGTCATAATCTTCTATTATGATCGGCTCTCCGTAATTAGAGTAGCTTGTGGCTCTGTTACGGTCCGACGTCCAGTTGGCATGAAGTGTCATATTGCCTGTTGTGCCGGGCTTTATTTCACTGACAATAAAGCCTTCATTATTTGACCAGCCCACAAACGTATATTTATAAGCAGTGGGATTAATCAATGTCAAGCCTGTATCAATAGTATATTTTGCCGCATTTTTAAGGTTAACATTAGTACCCAAATTCGAATCATACCATGTATATGCCACATCCACATCTGGTGTATCAAAGGTTACGGTATAAACATTCTGAGTCCACTTTGCATACAAAACGAGATTTTCTGTGCTTCCCTTGGGGATAACGTCCCATCTTTTGCCCGTCTGGTCTACCCAGCCGTCGAAAGTATACCCGGGAGTAGAAAGCTTTTGAAGTGTTACAAGTTCATTTTCACTATATACTTGCGGATTGGGGTTATCAATTATTTGCTCCTGTAAATATGCATCACCCTGGTCTATATAATCGCCTGCATTAACTATATAGGTAATAGAGTGTTGTTCCGACTGAAGAACGGGAATAATTTCTTGCTCAACTGTCCATATTCCGCATACAGAGCACTTTCTGCCCTCTGTGAGACCTGTCTGTGTATATGTTGGAGTAACCGCCGGAATAACCTCCTCAGTATGATCGGTTGCCGCAACAACAGTATCTGCGGCATTTACTGCCACTTTAGCATCTGCGTCAGTGAAATACTTGTCACACTTTGAGCAATGCCAGAACTGCTTATTACCGTCCTCTGTACAGGTTGCCGCCTTGGCTTCAGTTTCTGTCAATTCATGTTCACATACAATTGCGGGGATAAGCTCAATATCCCAGCCTGCAGCATATCTGAACAATATAACCGCGTCCGCAAGTGTGGCAACTCCGTCACCTGTCACGTCAATAGCCTTTATGTTTACATCCATATCTACGTCTGCAACGTATCTGAACAATTTAACTGCATCCTTAAGGTTTACAGTGCCGTCATCATTAACATCACCGGGGATAAAGTCAAGCACCTTAATGCTTCCGTTAACAACAGTCATTTCAACCTCATTAAGGTCCATGTCCAGAATGTTTGCTTTGTCATAAGTTACACTTACTTTTGCCTCGTAACCGTTTTCAACGTCCTCTGCAACCAAGAAGGTCAACGTTGCAAGAGCTCCGTTCACGGTGACCTCTTTTAACGGACTGAGAAGACTTATTGGCTGAGGATTTTGATATGGTACAGGAGTTGCCACCTGAGGGAATGTTGAGCTGAGTGTAACATTTTGAAGTGTTAGCACCTTATCATATGCAACATTAATCTTCAATGCTGAAATACCCGGATTGTTGGATATTATTACATCAATATCAACAGTTTTTCCCTGCATAGCTGTTTTTGTGCCTACTGTAAGTGTTAACGGCTCAAGTGCCATCAATGAAGAGCTTGCCTCTCCCATCAAATCAGCACTGCTATCAAAGCTTATTTTGCCGTTAACTGTGCTGAATGTAACCTCTTCAAAGTCTCCGTTAAAGGTGTTTTCTTTGTCATAATCTATTGAAATATGGGCAAATTCATACCCCTCAGGCACATTTGAAGTGTCAAAGGTCAAGGTTGCCAGCACACCGTCTGCATACACGTCCTCAATCGGGCTGATTAAGCTTATAGTCTGAGGATTTTTATAAGGCTCCGGTGCTGTTATATATGAACCAAACACTTCAGTGTTGTAATCAACCTTTGTCAGTTTAAGGTTTGAATCATAACCAACGTTGACCTTCAAGGACGAAATGCCCGGGTTTTTCAGAATAACAACATCAACTGTTGCAATATTGTTTTCATAATCAACCCGTGCGTTCTGAATAGCAAGAGAAGATTTTGTTGTAAGAGTTTGCTCTGCATAGGGTGTAAGATTTTCATCCCAAAGATAAGCTCTTGCATATTCGCACTTGCCTGTATCCCATGTGGGGGTTACATAAAAAGTATTTTCGCCCACTTTAATATCCACACTCTGTGATACGGAGCCAAGCATTGTATCGCCTTCATAAGCTGCAACATAAAGCTTTAACTCGTCAATTTTTTTGTTGGATTGTACTACAACTCTGTTTTCTGTTGAGGTTGTAAGAATTTCAAGCTTGTCAACTGTCACTTCGTCCATGAAAGTGATTTTTCCGTTCTTTGTTTCAAAGGCAATTTCTTCAAATTCTGCGTTGAACGTATTTTCACTGTCGTATTCAACTGTCACATCCAAGCTTTCCTTGCTTTTGCTTACATTTGAAATGTTGAATGTAAGTGTTGCAAACAATCCGCTTTGGGTAAAATCTGCAGTAGGGCTTATAAAGCTCAAAGACTGCGGATTCGTATATGGCTCGGGTGCTGTTACATAAGTGCCTAATGCATTTTCAAAGGTACTGCCGAACCTAACCCCTGTCAGTATCATTTCATCATCATAACCAACATTTATTTTAGCGGATGAAATTCCGGGGTTGTTTTCAATCCACACCTCCACCACGGCTGTTGCAGTATCGGTGTTAACCTGCACATCTTTTACTGAAATTGTGGGAGCATTATCCGTAGAGAACAGCTCTGCCGTCCCGGCAATAACAGCGGCAAATGCAGGCACACTTGTAACTGTCAGCACAATAGCCAAAAATAAACTTATAAATTTTTTCACCGTTTTTCAACCTCCTGTTAATTTTTACATCATTGTATCACTAAAAATAACCGCGGTCAACTATTTTAATACTATCAGTCAACCATTTTATTATGTTTTTAGGGTAAACTTAATTCGTACAGGAGGTATGTTTATGGTTGACTTTGGTGCTCTTTTAAAAGATTTGAGACTTAAATCCGGTTTAACACAAAAACAATTAGCCGACAAAATCGGCATAACAAAATCTGTAATTTCCTACTACGAATTGCAGGAACGCCAACCCTCCCCCGAGGTAATCATTAAATTGGCTAATGTCTTTCATGTTTCGGCAGACTATCTCTTAGGCATTGACAACGTCAGCAAAAAAAGCTTGGACGTGAGCGGACTTACCGACGAGGATATAAGTGTTCTTCAGAACCTTGTTGTCCTTTTGAGAAAAAAAAGTAAAGAACTGTAAATAAAAATACACCTTATGGCATGGTTTCCCCTGCTGTAAGGTGTATTTTTATTTTTATTCTGTAAACTGACCGTTGTACAAGCTTGCATACATTCCGTTAAGTGCCAAAAGCTCTTCATGAGTACCGCATTCCTGAACACATCCGTCGTTAATAACAACAATCTTATCCGCATTCTTTATTGTGGAAAGACGGTGCGCAATAACAAAGCATGTTCTGCCGTACATGAGGTTTTTCATAGCTTCCTGAATTTTTATCTCCGTTCTTGTATCAACGGAAGATGTAGCTTCATCAAGGATAAGAATTTCAGGGTCTGCAATCATGGCACGGGCAATACTAAGAAGCTGTCTCTGACCAACCGAAACATTTGATGCATCGTCTGTAAGTACGGTGTCATAGCCTTCGGGCAGTCTTTCAATAAATTCGTGACAGTTTGCCAGATCTGCCGCATACTGAACCTCTTCGTCGCTTGCATTGAGGTTGCCGTAACGTATATTCTCACGAACAGATACACTGAACATATGAGTATCCTGAAGAACAATGGCAATCTTTGCTCGAACAGAGTCCTTTTTAACATTTTTTATGTTTGTTCCGTCAATTAAGATTTCGCCCTTATTTACGTCGTAAAAACGTGTGAGGAGGTTAACAATTGTTGTTTTGCCCGCACCTGTCGGACCAACAAAGGCAATTGTCTGACCGGGCTTTGCCTCGATTGAAACATCCTTTAAGATAAGCCTCTTTTCATCATAGCCAAAGTCAATGTCCTTTATTTCAACGTGGCCTTCAACATGGCCAAGCTCAACATGATTCTCTTCACCAACGTATTCGTTGGGTTCGTCCATAACCTCAAACACTCTTTCGGCACCTGCAAGAGCAGACTGAATTGTTGCAAAAAGGTTTGCGATTTCGTTAATGGGACGGCTGAACTGGCTGGAGCAGCTTAAAAACAGCACAACACTACCAATGCTTATGGGTTCGAATACCCAGAATGCCATAACTGCCAGCAAACCGCCAACGAAAGCAGTAATTGCATAGTTCAGGTTACCGAACATATTCATTACAGGACCAACAATACCGCTAATCACCTGTGCCTTTACGGCATTTTTGTAGTAAAGACGGTTCTTTTCTTCAAACTCGGTACAAACCTCGTCCTCACGGCAGAACACCTTAACAGCATACTGACCTGAGATTGTTTCTTCTATATGACCGTTCAAATCACCCAGTGCTGC
This sequence comes from uncultured Oscillospiraceae bacterium, assembly GCA_964604615.1. Taxonomy (GTDB): domain Bacteria; phylum Bacillota; class Clostridia; order UMGS1883; family UMGS1883; genus RGIG1927. The sequence continues at coordinate 20,624 of CAZRZU010000014.1, read as the reverse complement.
CTGCTGACCTTTGTAAAAACGTGAGGTATACTTTGCAATGTTCTTTGTTACAAAAAGCATAAAGGGAACAAGAATAAGTGTCACAACCGTTAATGGTATGCTTATGTAAACCATCATACAGAATGTTCCCACAAGTGTGATAACACCGGAGAATATTTGCGCAACAGATGTTGACAAGGTCTGACTTAAGGTGTCAACGTCGTTTGTCATACGGCTCATAAGCTCACCATGTGTGCGCTTGTCAAAATAAGCAATGGACAGCTTTTCCATTTTTGTAAAAAGTTCAATACGTATCTTTTGCACCGTTCTTTGGCTGATAACCGCAAGAATAATGCTTTGTGCGCCCTGTGCCACAGCACTTATAAGATAAAGCCCCACCAAAAGTGCAAGGTTTCTCACAATAATATCAAAATTAATAACCTCATTGGAAAGCTCATCAATAACAGGCTTCTGAAGGTATGTTGCGCCCAGGTTGGACAAGGTGGAAAAAACAACAAGCGCGAACACCGCAACAATGGGTCCTTTAAAGCTGCCAAGATAGCTTATAACTCTCACAAGAGTTCCTTTTGCATTTTTAGCCTTTTCGGTAGGTCTCATTCCGGGGCCTCCGGGTCTTCCTCCCGGTCCGCCGGGTCTTCCTCCGGGGCCGCCCATGGGTCCTCTCGGTTCTGCTCTCATGCTTCTCCCTCCTTTTCCATCTGAGAATAATAGATTTCCTGATAAACACTGTTATTCGCCATCAGCTCCTCATGGCTACCCTTACCAACAATACAGCCGTTTTCCATAACAAGGATTGTATCCGCATCTCTTACAGCCGAAATTCTCTGTGCAATAAGAATAAGTGTGCTCTCGCCCATTTCATCACGGAGAGTTTTTCTTATTTTGCCTTCGGTTGCAGTATCAACAGCGCTTGTTGAGTCGTCAAAAATTAAAATTTTAGGTTTTTTAATAAGGGCACGTGCAATAGAAAGTCTCTGCTTCTGTCCGCCGGAGAAATTAACACCGCGCTGACCTAAAACAGCATCATACCCATCGGGGTTTTTGGAAATAAACTCTGCCGCCTGAGCTCTTTCTGCCGCTTCTCTTATTTCTTCCTCGGTTGCGTCGTTTTTACCCCATCTGAGGTTGTCGGAAATAGTACCGGTAAACAAAATTACATTCTGGAGCACCATGCCTATGTCTTCGCGGAGAGTTTCAATATCGTAGTCACGTACATCAGTGCCGTCAATCAGCACCTGCCCACCTGTTACATCGTACAAACGGGGAATAAGGTTTACCAAAGTTGATTTACCCGAGCCTGTTGAACCTAAAATTGCCAAGGTTTCACCGGGCTTAACGGTAAATGAAATATTCTTTAAAACATCTTCGCCCCCTGCATCACGGTAACGGAAGGACACATTTCTGAATTCTACACTGCCTTCCTTAACCTTTTCTGTTCTGGGAGCCTTGCCGTTTTCTATGTCAACCTTTTCATCCAAAACTTCGGATATACGAGCAGCAGATGCGCTTGCACGGGAAATTGACATAAACATCATGCTCATCATCGTAATGGAAGAAAGAATTCTTGTTGCATACATAATAAATGCGGAAACAGCGCCCACTTCCATATCTCCTGCACCAACAAGACGGGCACCAAACCACATAATTGCTACAACAGAAAGGTTCATTACAATAGTAACACTGGGCATCATAAGTGCCATCATTTTATTTGCACGAATAGAAATATCTACAAAATCGTCGTTTGCTTCGCCAAAGCGCTTTGTTTCATGTTCTGCACGGTTATATGCCTTTACAACTCTGATACCTGTAAGATTTTCCTGAATTACTGCATTTACCTTATCAAGCTTACTCTGCACTGTTTTAAACAGTGGGAACGTCTTTACAATATTAAATGCAATAATTGCCACAATAATGGGAATTGCAACCAAAAATATAACCGAAAGCTCGGGCTTTAACCTTACTGCGTAAATAATACCGCCCACAAAAAGCATAGGCGAACGCACCATCATCCTCAGTGCCATACCTACAATATTCTGGAGCATAACAACGTCGTTAGTTGTTCTTGTAACTAAGCTTGCAGTTGAAAACTTGTCAATGTTTGCAAATGAATACTGCTGTATTTTTTTGTAAACATCATCGCGGAGCTTATAGCCGAAATACTGGCTTGCTTTTGTTGCAAAATAACCGCAGCCTGCGCCGCCAATCATTCCCAATATTGCAATAAGCACCATCTGTATGCCTTTTTCCAGTATGTACATCTGCCCTGCACCACCGCGTATACCCACATCCACAATGTCGCTCATAATATCGGGCTGACGAAGGTCGCAGTAAACTTCAAGTATCATCAAAACAGGGGCTAATATAACCCAAAGCCAAGCCCCGTTAAGATATTTTAAATATCTCTTCATTGTCTATTCCTCCATTCCCAAAAGATACTTCAATCGATTTCTTTGTTTTGAAAGCAGATATTTGAAGGTCTTCAGCTCTTCTTCCGTAAACTCTTCGTAAATTTCCTTTTCCATATTTTCTATGGCTTCGTCGCACTGCTTTTGTATTTCCAGACCCTTGGGTGTTATATACACCCTCATTATTCTCAAATCCTTTTTGTCGGGCTTTCTTTCAACAAGTCCGTTTTTCTCCATAGTCTGGAGCATAACCGTTGTTGTCGCCGCGCTTACTCTTTCCCGCTGTGCAATCTCATTTTGTTTGCACCCATCATTTTCCGACAAATACTTTAATATGGGCGGTTGCCCCTTGCCAAGCCCAAAAGCCGACAAGGTCTGATGAAATCTTGTGAAGTGAAGCCGGTTAACTTCTCTCATAAGCTTTTCAGCTTCTCTCATAGTACACCTCCAGTTTCTTTAGTATACTAATTTTAGCATACTAACTATTATATGTCAATACCCTGTTGACATATATGATATAATAATCTCACGAAACAAGAGGAAATCAAAGATTTCTGTGTTTCGGAGAATATTTTATCATAATACAATTACATTCTTTAGCTTGCTACCCTAAAACCCACTTCGGGGACATTGCCTACCCTCAGTCAGCCCACATTCTCGTTTTGTCACAAGCGAAACTGAAAATGAATGAATGGCGGTGTCCCCGTTCACTAAGGAGAAAAACCATGAAAAAAACTACCCTCTGTTATATTGAACAGAACAATAATTATCTTATGCTTCATCGAACAAAAAAAGAAAACGACTGCAATCACGACAAATGGATAGGCATCGGAGGCAAAATTGAAAAGGACGAAATGCCCGCAGAATGCATTCTGCGGGAAGCATATGAAGAAACGGGGCTTACTCTTAAATCTGTCACATTCCGAGGCATTGTCCGCTTCCGTAATGATTACTATCCCGACGAGGATATGTATTTGTACACATCAGATGATTTTTCGGGAACAATCAAAGAGTGTGACGAGGGCGACCTTGAGTGGATTGACCGTGACGAATTATACAACCTTACAATCTGGGAGGGCGACAAAATCTTCCTTGAAGCCTTAAAGCGCGACAACCGCTTCTTTGATTTAACCCTTAACTATTCAAAAGACACTTTAATATCCCACGAACTAAAATACGGCGATGCATAAGCACCGCCGTATTTTTTCACTTTATTAAATCTTCAATAATTTTTGCACAGCCGTCAATACCAAATTTACTTGAGTCTAAGCAAATATCATAGCTGTCGCATGCGCCCCAGCGCTTTGTGGAATAGAAGTTGTAATAACTTGCTCTTTCCTTATCTACCTTTTTAACCCTCTTTTCTGCTTTTCCGGGAGCAACACCGTCACGCTCAATAACTCTCTGCACTCTGTCCTCTAATGGCGCATGAATAAATACGTTTATAACATCATCGCGGTCCTTCAAAACATAGTCAGCACATCTGCCCACTATAACGCAGCTCTCTCTTTCGGCTATTTTCTTTATGGTCTGCATCTGTGCAAGGAACACCTTGTGGTTAAGGGGCATTTCGCCCTGGTCATACTTACCTGCCTGGAAATATAAAAACGTAGAAACAGGCTTTTCTTCAATTTTTTCAAACACCTCTGCACAAAGTCCGGATTCCTTGGCAGCCTCTGCAAGAAGCTCATTGTTGTAACACTTAATTCCCAGCTTTTCAGCAAGCTTCATACCTACCTGTCTGCCTCCTGAACCGTACTGTCTGCCGATTGTGATAATAACTTTTTTCATACATTCGTCCTCCTTTTTACATTATTCCATAGCTTTTTTCTTTCTGTTTGCTTCCTTTGCACGCAAATCAGCATTCAGAATTTTCTTTCTTATTCTGAGGTAATTGGGAGTAACTTCAACCAACTCATCTTCAGCTATAAATTCCAAACATTCTTCCAAGCTCATAATCTTCGGAGATGTAAGACGGAGCGCTTCATCGCTTCCTGCTGCACGCATGTTTGTAGCTTGTTTTTTCTTACACACATTTACAACAATGTCTTCTCCGCGGGCATTTTCGCCAACAACCATGCCCTCATAAACTTCAACACCTGCACCAATAAACAATGTTCCCCTGTCCTGTGCATTAAAGAGACCATACGCCACACTTTCCCCTGTTTCGTAAGAAATCAGTGAACCACGGGAACGAGTGGAAATTTCAGTTTGAGTGTAGGGCTCATAACAGTCAAACACATGGTTTATAACACCTGTACCCTTTGTTGCAGTAAGAAGTTCGCTTCTGTAACCGATAAGCCCTCTTGCTGGAATACGGAATTCCATCTTTGTATATCCCTGAGCTGACGGTGCCATATTTGTCATGGTTCCGCGTCTCAAGCCTATGCCCTCCATAACAGTTCCTGTATATTCATCGGGTACATCTACTGTCAAAAGTTCAATAGGTTCACAGAGCACACCGTCAATTTCTTTGTTAATTGTCTGCGGTCTGGATACCTGGAACTCATAGCCTTGCCTTCTCATATTTTCAATGAGAACACTAAGGTGAAGCTCGCCGCGTCCCGACACAACAAAGCTGTCGGGCGAATCTGTTTCTTCAACCTTTAAGCTGATATTGCTTTCAAGCTCCTTCATAAGACGGTCACGTATATGACGGCTCGTTACGTATTCACCGTCTCTGCCTGCAAAAGGCGAATTATTAACAGAGAATGTCATGGACAAAACAGGTTCGTCAACTGCCACAAACTCCAAGGGTTCAATAACACCCTGCTCGCATATTGTGTCGCCGATATTTATTTTTTCAATGCCTGAAATTGCTACAATCTCGCCTGCACCGGCTTCCTCAACAGTTTCCTTTTTAACGTCCTTATATGTGAGAATCTTTGTCGCTCTTGCATTGTAAGGTGTTTCGCCTTCCTTGCAAACTGTAATGGGCATATTAGTTTTCACAGTGCCGCGGTTAATTCTGCCTACGGCTATTCTGCCTGTAAATGGGTCATAGTCAATATTACTTACAAGCATCTGGAAGCTGCCCTCACGGGTATCCTTTGGTGCCGGAATATGCTCTAAGATAGTATCAAACAGCACACTTAAATCATCAGGATGCTTTTCAGGTGCTAATGATGCCCATCCGTCACGACCCGAAACATAGATAACAGGTGCCTCCAGCTGTTCTTCTGTTGCATCAAGATCTATGAATAAATCCAACAGCTCATCCGTAACTTCATAGGGTCTCGCATTGGGTCTGTCAACCTTGTTGATAACCATAATGGGACACAAGTTCAGCGCCAATGCCTTTTTAAGCACGAATCTTGTCTGAGGCATACAGCCTTCAAATGCGTCAACCAGCAAAAGCACACCGTCAACCATCTTAAGACCGCGTTCAACCTCTCCGCCGAAGTCGGCATGTCCTGGGGTATCAAGAATATTAATCTTTACCCCCTTATATTCCAACGAAGTATTTTTCGCAAGAATTGTAATGCCTCTTTCCTTTTCCAGGTCATTAGAGTCCATAACTCTTTCGTCTACCTGTTCATTTTCGCGGAAAACACCGCTTTGCTTAAGCATTGCGTCAACCAGAGTAGTCTTACCGTGGTCAACATGGGCAATGATTGCAATGTTTCTTATACTCTTCGGTTCTGTCATATAAATTCCTCCGATGTGATTTAAAATGAATATATAATAACGAACAAGGAATAATTTCGGATGAAACTTGCTTGCGAGTTTCTACATCAATTGTTAATTATTCATTATTCATTGTCACAGAGAATTATTTCTCTGTGACAAATGCACTCCATGTATCTGCAAATTGCAAAAGCAGCAGCAAGGGACATTCCTTTGTTGCCACACTCTTATTATCGTCAACATACTGTCCGTCATGGTAAATAATTGCCTGAACCTCTTCCTCTGTAAGGCTTATATAGGGAAGCGCAAGATACAAACTTCGTACCGGAACAGACAAATAAGTAAGATTGTTGTTAAAGCTGTAAGGCACACTTGCTCCGTAGCCGTACTGCTTTTGCTTTGCCGTCGGCTCATTTTTTATATACTGAGGGTTCCCCGGCATCCCCACCTTACCAAGGTCATGAATAAGTGCCACAATAACGCAGCTTTCATCGCTTATGGTGGGGGCAATGGCATGCTTTATTCGAAGCATATTTTCGCAAACATTTACACTATGTTCTAAAAGGCCTGATTCCTTTGAAAGATGAAATCTTGTAGAAGCAGGTGCGGTGAGATACTCTGTTTCATTCTCCATAAAAGCAATAAGCTTGTCAAACTCAGCCTTGCGTTCCACCACCACATTTTTCAGTCTTTCGTATCTTTCCATTAAAGTAGCCATAGACGTAATTTCTCCAATCATATTCATTCAATTTATTATATAACGAACAGCTCCACTTTGCAACCCATTTTTGAATGTTGCGCACTTTTTTAAAACGTGCTATAATTGCTTTGAGGATGTGGTGTCAGTGAATAATGAGATTACGAAAATTGTTATAACAGGCGGGCCTTGTGCAGGCAAAACAACCGCATTGGAACGCATCAGAGATGTTTTTACCCCTCTCGGCTACACGGTTGTTTTCATTCCCGAAACTGCAACTGAGCTTATTTCAAGCGGTATTGCCCCCTGGACTTGTATCACTAACAGTGAATTTCAGCATTGCCTGTTAAAGCTCCAGTTGGAGAAAGAGAGGATTTATACAGAGGGTGCTCTTCTTCTCAAGGATGCTCCAAAAATTCTTTTGGTCTGTGACCGCGGTGCAATGGACAACAAAGCATATATAAAACAAGAGGAGTTTTCAACTATACTGTCATTTATGGATTTGACAGAATTCGATTTGCTTTCAAGATACCACGCGGTCTTCCACCTTACAACTGCAGCCAACGGGAGTGACGGTTACACTCTTGAAAACAATAATGCCAGGTACGAATCAGCTTCCGAGGCAATTGCCCTTGACGACAGATTGGTTTCAGCATGGCAGAACCATGCCCACCACGTAGTAATCGAAAATTCATCTTCCTTTGAAGAAAAAATAGACACCCTTATAGAAGAAATTTCCGCATTTATAAACACAAAATAAAAATCTGTTGCAAAAAGCAACAGATTTTTATTTTGTCGATAAAGTATTATCGACATGCTCATTTTATATAACTTCAATGCTCATTGTATTAGTGCCGTTCTGGCTTTCAATATCGTTGTCAAAGAGTACTATAACTGTGTCACCCTTTTTTACAAGTTCTGACTCAATAGCCTTTTCTCGTGCCTGTTTGATAATATCTCTGGGTTTGTCTTTAGCTTTTCCCATAAGAGGCACTACACCGTAATATGCCGAAAGACTCTTATACACACTTTCACTTGTAACAATTGCCAGAATGGGGATATCAGGGCGGAAACGACTGAGTTCACGTATGGTTGTACCTCCGTTTGAAACAGCAATAATAGCACTTGCATTAATCTCAGGCACAATACTCTGCACCGCATGGCAAATAACAGACATATACGGATACTTTGTATTTCTCTCAATGTACTCATATTTATCTTTAAATTTTGTATTTTTCTCTGCTTCACGGCATATGCCGGCAAGAGCCTGAACACTTTCCACGGGATACATACCTGCCGCACTTTCACCTGAAAGCATAACACAGGTTGTATTGTCGTAAACTGCGTTTGCAACGTCGCTTATTTCAGCTCTTGTGGGACGGGCATGTGTAATCATAGATTCAAGCATCTGTGTAGCCGTAACAACAAACCTGCCTCGCTCTGCACATCTTCTTATAATAGTTTTCTGTGTTGCAGGAAGCTTAACATAAGGAATTTCAACACCCATGTCTCCGCGGGCAACCATAACACCGTCGCTGACAGCTATAATTTCATCAAGGTTGTCAACACCCTGCTGGTTTTCAATCTTTGCAATAATTTCAACACCTGTATAGCCCAGTCTTGAAACAAACTTTCTTACGTCCTTAACGTCCTCTGCACACCTTACAAAGGAAGCTGCAATATACTGGATTCCCTGTTCCAAGCCAAAACGTATATCGTCTTCGTCCCTGAGAGACAAATACATCATATCTATATCATAGTCGGGGAAGTTAAGGCTCTTTCTGTTGGAAAGAACACCTGACCGCTTCGCCTTGCAAAGAATATATTCCTTACCTATTTCCATAACTGCAAATTCCAGATTTCCGTCATCTGCAAGAATTATATGAGGATTATGGTCTTCATAACGTCTCTTTACTTCATCCGACTGCACGTACCACTCGTCGATAAGCTTAGGATAGGAGATGTTAATCTTTTTTTCACAAGGCACAGCTGTTTCGGCTTCCTTTGTGAAAGCAAACAAATCCCCTGCTTCTATTGCCATTTTACCGTTTTCAAAAACACCCACTCTTACCTCCGGACCTTTTGTGTCCAGAAGTATGCCCACAGCCTTACCTTTTTCCCTGGCAACTTCTTTCACCATGTCCATGAGAACCTTCTGTTCTTCGTGAGTGGAGTGCGAAAAGTTAAATCGTGCAACGTTCATGCCTGCATCAATCATTTTTTCCACAACTTCTTTTTTGCTGCTGGCAGGGCCTATTGTGCAAATTATTTTTGTTTTACGCATATATGTCAGTCCTCCAATATTTTTATAATATTCTCCTGTTCTCCGCCTGTCACCTCAACGTGTCCGTCAGAATGTATATACACGTCTGTTTCAGTTCTAACACCAAATTTCCCCAAATAAATACCAGGTTCAACTGAAAAACCCGTGCATGGCAGAAGAGCTCGTTCGTCATGGGTTTCAAAGTTGTCAATGTTTGCGCCCATGGCATGTACTGTTGCACCGGGTCCTATACTGTGACCTGTTCTGTGCAGAAAATAGTCCCCATAGCCGGCTTCGGCAATAGTATTTCGGCACGCATCGTCAACCATATAGCCAAAGAGAGTTCTGTTCTCCCTTTCTGCCTTATATAACAAATCACATGCGGCAAGTCTGCCTGCTTTTGCAACATTGAATACATTCACATACTCGTCCGGGATACATCCTCCGCAGTAACCCATCCATGTAATGTCCGCATATACACTTTCATCTGTTTTTTCACGTGCCCAAAGGTCAATTAAAACCAGGTCGCCTTTTTTAATTTCACGGCTTTTTTCACGTGTTGGTTCATAGTGAGAGTTTGAACTGTTCTCGTTAACACCTACAATAGCACGGTCAGTTGCATACATATTTCGCCTGTCAAACTCCTGCGTTATAAATTCCTGAACCATGTATTCGTTAATAAATTCCCCCGATTTAAGCTTTTCACCAATCAGGCGGAATGCCATATCCTTAGTTTCCTGTATGTTTTTCGATGCATATTTATGAGACTTATAATTTTCCTCACTCCACACAGCCGTTAAAAGTGTGAACATGTCCATGGATGAAATAACATTTTTGCCTAAACTTCTCACATAATCAACAATGCCGCCATCTGCCCAAGACACACTGGGAATTGCACACATGGGGGAATACTCCATTGCCACAGTTTTATCATTTTTCATGAGCCTTTCAAGGTTTTCAAAAAGCTCCTGCCATTTCACATACATTATTCTTTCACAAGGCAGTTTTTCATATGCATTACGATCAATAATATGATAAATTACAACAGGACTTCCCTCGCAAGGCACATACACATATGCTCTTCTTGTTGTAAATTTTTCACCTATAATCTGACACATTGCAGGGTTACTCCCCCTGAAGTCACTTATGAGCCACGAATCAATGCCGTTTGTATTCATATGCTCACGAATTTTTTCTAAATTTTTTAACAACTGGTATCACCTCGCCCAATACTCTAGTATATAGTATATAATATGCCAAAGGAAATTTCAATCAAAAAAATTAATAATTAACAGGTTGATTATAATAGAAGAATATGCTATAATAAGTTAGATTATAGTATATTTTGTAATTTAGGGGGATTTTTAAGTGTCACATAAAAAGAAACCTGTTTCTATAACCTTAGCAGCTGCCCTTGTAATATGTATTATAACCTTTATACTGGGTTTTGTTATTTCTTCTGTTGCTTTTCTGGACTCACGTCTTGAAGCTGCAAACGAAAAAAATGCTGAACTTAGCGGGATTATAAGCGAAAAGGACGCAGAAATTAAGGAGCTCAAAAAAACAATTGAGCAGAAAGACGAAAACAACATCATTTTAGGAGAACAAATCCAGACTCATCTCGATACCATTGATTCATTGAATGCGGAGGTTTCCGCTCTTAAAAACGACGTAGATACCATCTCCGAAGCAGCCATAAACGGAGACTTGAACCCGGGTAGTTCTTTCTTTGCAGCCTTTGCAACTTTAGGTATATATCAGCAGCTTATCCTTCTTTTGATTATTTTTGTTCTCATCATTTTAATTATAAGTGTAACATGCGGAATTATAGCTTCAAAGTCCTCCGGCGCTTCATCGGAAGAAAAGCCCCGCAAGAGAAGAGCAAAGCAAGCCGACAGCGAAAATGAGGATTCCGTTGAAAAGCCTGAGGGTGAGTCAGTGAGTGAACAAGCAGACGAGCCTGCTTCCGACCCGTCTTCTCCCGAGGATGAACATCCAAGCATGGCGGAAAGTGATGAAAGCACCGAGGAAACAGCTGTTGTTCCCGAGCAGAAAAAGTCCGGCAATGTTCCTGCGGTAGAAAATGCAATTGAGCTTTTGTACCGTAACAATCTGGAGGAGAATATTTCCCGTCTGGGCGGTTTTAAATTTGGAATTACAAATTTTGATGATGTTCTCTCCGATAAATCAAGCAGCAAATCCTTCGGCAATTCTGAAAGCGGCGACTTTGTGGCTTTCATGGCTTCCGAAGCATCAGTTAAAAAGCTCTACATAATCCCCAGAAGCATGGTTCTTTCCGATTCCACCGTTGCACTTCGCGGCATAACAGATTTGTTCAACGTAACGAACGAAGCCGGCAATGCAGTTACCCACGGTGCAGTAAAGATTAAAGAAGTTGCTGCTCCCGCAATTTTCGCATGTGGCGAAAGCGGTTGGGCGATAGAATCCAAGGGTGAAATCATTGCACTGGGCACAAAAACTTTATAATATTCAAAAGAGAGGCTAAGGACCTCTCTTTTTTGTTGACAAACTTTTTTGGTAGTATTATAATGTTAGAAAACTTTGAAAGGTCTGATAACTATGGATTACAAACGCATTTTAACAATACAGGACATTTCCTGCGTAGGTCAGTGCTCTTTAACTGTCGCACTCCCCATTATATCTGCATGCGGTGTTGAGGCAGCGGTTCTTCCGTCTGCGGTTCTCTCAACCCACACAGGCGGCTTCACAGGCTACACATTCCGCGATTTAACAGAGGATATGCCTCTCATCTCTGACCATTGGGCCAAAGAAAACATACAGTTTGACGCAGTATATACAGGCTACTTAGGCAGTACACAGCAGATTGACATTGTAAAAGCAATCATGGATAAGCACAATAAAGGTCTTAACATTGTAGATCCTGCCATGGCAGATAACGGCAATCTCTACTATGGCTTTGATAACGAATTTGTAAAGGCAATGGCTTCTCTTTGCACTAAGGCAGATATTATTCTTCCCAACATCACCGAAGCATGCTTTATGACAGGGATTGAATATAAAACCGAATATGACCGTGCATATATTGATTCTATATTAAATGCATTAACAGATATGGGTGCAAAGACAATTGTTCTCACAGGTGTAAGCTACACCGACCACACAACAGGTGTTGTAGTTTTTGAAAACGGTGAATACTCCTACTACGAGCATAAAAAGCTTGAAGGCGGCTGCCACGGAACAGGCGATGTTTATGCATCTGCATTTACAGGAGCTATTGTAAGAGGCAGGACTCCTATTGAAGCCGCAAAAATTGCAGCGGATTACACTCTTCTCTGCATCGAAAACACCATTGGTGACAAATCACATTGGTACGGCGCAAAATTTGAAACGGCAATTCCTCAGCTTATTGAAATGTTAAAATAGTACGAAAAAAACATCGCATTTTTATATGCGATGTTTTTTATGTCAATCTACAGCTTTATCAATTAATACAATTTCTTCATCTGTAAAGGTTGTGTTTTCAACAGCCTTTAAGTTGTCAAGTATCTGCTCACTTTTTGATGCACCTATCAAAACACTTGTGACCGCATCATCCCTAAGTACCCAGGCAAGTGCCATCTGCGCAAGGCTCTGCCCTCTCTCCTCAGCAATGCCGTCAAGCTTTTTTATCATTTCAACAGTTTCCACATTTATTCTGTCTGCTTTTAAAAATCTGCCATCTGTTTTAACACGTGAATCCTCAGGTATGCCATCAATGTATCTGTCGGTAAGTAATCCCTGCGCCAACGGGCTGAAGCATATAACACCCTTACCCTTTTCCCGTGCCGCAGCTAAAAGCCCGTTCTTTTCAACAGTTCTGTCAAGAATGGAATATCTGTTCTGGTTTATTATAAAAGGACAACCCATACTCTCCAGAATTTCACAGGCTTGTGCCATTCTTTCTCCGTCGTAATTTGAAAGCCCCACGTACAAAGCCTTACCGCTCTTTACAATACTGTCTAATGCATGCATTGTTTCCCAAAGGGGTGTTTCAGGGTCGGGACGGTGGTGATAGAATATGTCCACATAATCAAGCCCCATTCTTTTAAGGCTCTGGTCCAAGCTTGCAACCAAATACTTCTTGCTGCCAAAGTTTCCGTACGGTCCCTCCCACATGTCGTACCCTGCTTTTGTTGAAATTATCATTTCTTCACGGTAAGGGAACATCTCTTCTTTCAATATTCTGCCAAAATTACTCTCTGCCGCACCGTACACGGGACCGTAATTATTCGCCAGATCAAAATGCGTTATTCCGTTATCAAATGCTGTAAAGCACAGCTTTTTCATGTTTTCATAATCACATTCGCTGCCAAAATTATGCCATAGGCCAAAGCTTACCTTGGGAAGCAGCAGACCGCTTTTCCCGCATCTTTTGTATTGGGCACTTTTGTACCTGTTATTATTTGCTGCATAACTCATTCAAACCGCTCCTTTGTTATTCTTCCTTAAAGCCTTCTCCGTGAACCTCTCTCACCTCTGAGATAATTGTAAAGGCATTTTTATCCAGCCTTTTCACTTTTTCCAACAGCTTGGGGATTTCTCTGCTTTTCACAATGCACATAAGCATCATGTTTTCTTCACCGTTATAAAATCCCCTGCTGTATATGCCCGTTACGCCTCTTTCCATATCACTCATAATTTCATTTGCGATTTCCTTGTGCTTTTTGGAAATGATATATACACTTTTGGCACGGTCACCTCTGACCATTATAAAATCTGTAACCTTACTTGATATATACAAGGAAATTGCCGAATAAAACATAATGGTATAGTTTTTAAAGGCAATCCCCGATGCGGCAATAACAATTCCGTCAATAATAAGAATAAACCCTGCAACAGAAATATAAGGGATAAATTTGTGCAGTATCAATGCGGCAAAGTCACTTCCGCCTGTGGAGGCGTCTCTCCACACCGTAAGCCCAACCCCCACACCAACCAGAACACCGCCAAAAACAGCCGAAATTAGCATATCCTCGCTGTAAGACCCGAACTTTTCCGTAATTTCCAGAAACAGCGAAAGAAAAACTATTCCTGCAACTGTTTTTGCAATGGAGGACTTTTGAAGTGTTTTATATCCGCATACAAACAAAACCAGGTTTATTACCAAGGTGGTAACCGAAAGTGGTATGTTAAAAAAGTAATAAATTATCGTGCCAACACCGCTCACACCACCTGTTGAAATCTTCATAGGTACAAGAAAAAAATTTATGGCAAAAGCTAAAATAAACGACCCTATTGCAATGTACAAATAATCCGTCACAACTTTTTTCACGTTCACCATTCTCATTTCCTCCTTTTGAGCGGAATTGGTCTGCAAATTAATATTAACATAAATAAACACCGTTTTCAATGTTTGAATAATTTTCACAAACAAAAACCTTTTGTTCCGGATTAACAGAACAAAAGGTTTACTGTTACTTAAAGGCAGGAGCGCTGAAATTACTGTCTTTAAAGCCCTCTCCCTCTGAGGGTTCGGACAAACTGAAATACATTTTCGCCGCCTTTGTTGTTCCGAAATCACGGTTACTGCCCGTGTTCTGCACTTTGTTAAATGCCTTGCGGAACATTGCATTATGCGCCTCTTCACGATTTAACAAAAAGTCAATTGTTTCACGCACTTTTTTGTCTTCAATTTGGCGATAAAGGTATTCGTAAACGCACTTTGCCCTCTGTTCCGATGCAATATTAGAAAGCAAATCCGCGCACAAATCCCCTGTCACGGTCACATAGTCCGCCGTCCATGAATAACCCGAAGCATTTACAAGACCCGGATTAAGCCCTGTCTGCACATGCGCCTGTATCTGCCCCACCGTTGCATTTTCCACGTCCAAATCATGACCATTAAGCATGTTGATTGTCTGCGCAATCATTTCCATGTGTCCCAATTCCTCGGCAGCAATATCCAAAAACAAATCCTTGATTTCAGGGTCTTTTATTCTAAAGCTCTGGCACATATACTGCATTGCCGCCTTTAACTCTCCGTTACCGCCCCCAAGTTGCTCCTGAAGCATTGCCGCATACATGGGGTTTGGTCTTTCCACCTCAACAGGATGAAATAAAATCTTTTCATGTTTAAACATACGAAAACCTACCTTTCACAAGGTAGGTTTCCTCATTAAAAGTTTTTTATGCGTTTTTTTAAGTCATCTTAGAATATTCTAGACTCTTTACCGCTTGCCAGTTTTCTATAAACAATTATACTTGCGGTAATAAATCTCTGCTTATTTACAGTGAGCAACCCTTATCCCAACAACACAAGTTGTAAAAACAACCGCCACTGTATTTTTTCTTCATCTATTATCCTCCCGTACAGCACGGTATATTTCCACCTATAATATTGAGGATAAAGCCTGCCAGAAAAAACAAAATGGGAACAAATAGGTAAACATAAATGTCTTTCTTAAAAGGCTTTGCCATAATCAAAATCAATATGAAAAACACACCCAGTGCATAGGAATTTATAACGCACCATTCATACCCAAAATGGTTTAAAACGGATTCTTTAATCTCCGAAAGGCAATACAGAAACCATAAAACTGCCAATAAATAGGGAGCGGATATTTTAATTGCTTTTTTAATCATGCTGCCACCCATTCTATGTTAAGCATTTGTTTACTATGTATTGATAATCATTGTCCTTAAGCCACTTAATTGTATTTTCATAATATTTGTTTATACGAACTTCAATCCAATCGTAATACACATCGCTGTACGGTTTATTAAGCTCAGAGGTATCAGTCTCTTCCTCTACCTTACAACGTATTGTACACCAAGCACCGCTACCCAAGCGGAGCTTATCGTAATCAAGCGCTTTAACATCAGCTTTTATGCATTCCACAAGCTCGTAAAGAGTCTCGTCATCCTCTAAAACTTCGTGAGACTCTATGGCAATTGATTCCACGGTTTTAATATTTTTATTAAATATCGCCTCGCAAGCTTCCTTATACCCAGGGTAATTATATACCTCGCTCATTATCTCATCGTTCTTTTTGTAGCTTACACCATAACGTCTTGTAACCTCCTTGCCGTTTTTCAGCTTGTATGTTATGTGAATTCTTGTATCATGGTAGGCATCATGGTTGAGAATTGAGCGGTTTTCCTCTGCTACAAAATCACTGTGCACCTCAATTATGTACTTGTTGAGTGTTTCATTTGAGGTAAAAGGTTCATCTGACTGATAATAGTAGTCATAGATGGCAGCCTCTTCAATATCCTCAATCTCAGGCACATAGGTTTCATACCCGAATACGCCGGTTAAGCCAAGGAAAAGTATAAACACCGTAAATACTCCTCCAAATGCAAGGTATCCCTTATACGAATTCCACACCTTAACCGTCTTTTTAAGTATCATCTCGCTGCCAAAATAAAGAATTACGCTTGCAAGTATAACAATAAACGTAAAGAGGACTTTCTTTTCTGCCATAAACTGACTAAAAAGCGAAAATACACTAAGTGTTCCTACAAAGGTAATAAAATACTTGAATATGGGGTTTAAAATCTTAAATCCCGCAACGTCTTCACTGGTTTCCGCATGTCTTAATTTATATAAAATTCCGCTTAAAACATACAAAACAACAGCCATCAGCAAAAATGCCCCCAGCTTAACAAAGGAGAACCCCTCCCAGAAATTGAGACCGTCCCAGCTTGTTAGCTGTTCCGCAAACTCCATCAGGAAATTTACAGGGTTAATCTCTGCAGCAAAATGCAGCAGGTTTCTTTTGTAGGAATAACCGTATAAAAACTCTACAAGTATTGTTTCCGTAATAGATGCAATAAGAAGCGGTGCAAATATAAGTATCGCATTAATCACCACTAAGGCAAAGCTGTTGCCTGTGCACATTGACGCAAATGTTGAAATTGAAAACATTATAAAAAGTATCAGCAGGTTAAAAAGTGCCCATATTACAGTGTCTGCCGGGTGAAAATAATAACCGTAACCGCAGATTGAAATTACAGAAAGCACAACCGCATTCAATATTACAGGAATTGCCATAAGAGCAAACGCACCTGCTAAGGTTGAAATGTAATTTGCCGTTTTTGTAACAGGCAGGGAATGTAGAAAAATCGAATTTTTCTTCGAGTGAACAAACCTGTATACTAAAAGCGATACAACAGTAGGCACAAAAAGAGCTATCATTGCCGACGGGAAAATAAAATCTTCGCTTAAAATAAGCCCGTGCAGGTTGTAGTTCCAGTTAATTGCTATATCTGCATTGTAAGACTTAGGCTCCAAAACCAGAAGAATTACCATACTCGTGCATACAAACAGCATTATAAAATACAAAACCGAACCCAGCGAAAATCTCTTTAATGTAGATTTATATACACCCTTATCAAAGAATGTTCTTGTAGTCATAGCCCAGACCTCCCAACTCATATATGAATACCTCTTCCAATGTGAGGCTTATTTTTTCACAAACCCGAGGCTCATAGCGACCCATAATGTTATCACATTCAAAGTCGCTGCCTTTCATAATAATGTTATAAACACTTCCGGTGTTTGAAATATGAAGCACATTTTCCACCTTATCAAGGTCGTCGGGTACTGTTTCACCGAATACCACCTGATATTTATGAACACTTCCCTTTACGTCGTCCAGAGGCTTTTCAAGTATCATTCTGCCCTTATGTATGATGCCCACATAATCACATATATCCTCTAATTCTCTCAGGTTATGGCTGGAAACCAACACCGTCATTTCTCTGTCAGCCACATCTGCAATAACCAAGTTCAAAACCTGCTTACGCATCACAGGGTCAAGTCCGTCAAGAGGCTCGTCAAGTATCAGCACCTCAGGCTTGCAGGAAAGAGAGAGCAAAAATGCTACCTGTTTTTTCATGCCCTTACTGAGCTTTCTTATTTGCCTTTTTTCGTCAATATTGAAAATCTCCTTCATTGCATCATACCTTTCCTTGTCAAAAGAAGGGTACATATCAGCATAAAACCGAGCCATCTGCTTAATGGTAAAGGTATTGTAGAAAAACCAGTCGTCTGCAATGCTTAAAACCTTTTCCTTTACCTTAGGATTTTCATAAACCTCTTCCCCATCAA
Organism: uncultured Oscillospiraceae bacterium; assembly: GCA_964604615.1. Lineage (GTDB taxonomy): Bacteria > Bacillota > Clostridia > UMGS1883 > UMGS1883 > RGIG1927. Next base: position 2,559 of record CAZRZU010000014.1, on the reverse strand, counting down.
TCATAATCGTGCCCTTTTCTTGTCTGTATATGCCCGATATATGGTTTATAATCGTGGTTTTGCCTGCTCCGTTGGGACCAACCAAACCGTATATGGCACCCTTTGGAACATTTATTGATATTTCATCAAGCACTTTAAAATTTTCAAAATGCTTTACAACCTTATCTACCTTAATCATGCTTTTCCTCCTTATAAACTTCTTTTACCGCTGAAATAACTCTATCCTCTTCCACACCGGAAAACTTAAGCTCTGAAAGTATTTTTCTTAAATCCGTCAAAAGCTTTTCTTCCTTTTCCCTGTCAGCCTTTTCAATCCTTGCAACAAAGTTTCCTTTTGCCTTCACGGAATATATGTATCCGTCATTTTCAAGCTCCTTATATGCTTTCTGCACGGTATTGGGGTTAACCGTCAAGGATATAGACAGCTCTCTTACAGAAGGAAGCTTGTCGTCTTCTTTCAATACCCCGTTTACTATAAGTTCCTTTATATTATCGTAAATCTGCTCATGTATGCTCTTTCCGCTCTTGTAGTCTAAGTGTATCATACTGCGCCTCCCCTCAAACTGTACTACTTGTACTAACACAGTTAATATACCATGGATTATTCTACATGTCAATACCTTTCCGAAAATTTTTCAAACAAAAAGGGGATAGTAAAAAGGCATACAATAAAAGAAAGATGTGGCTTAAATGCGACATCTTTCTACATTAATGATAAAAACTGTATTTTTAAATATTTGAGACTTCTTTATAGTCTTTTTCTTCGCCGTTTGCACTCTGGACTATTTTACAGCCCCTTTTTCTATCTTCTTTCATATCTATGTGTTCCGTAAGGCGAATTGGAACACTTTCCGCCAAAAGTTGCTGACGGACTGGAAAGGCCCGAATTCTGGCAAAGCTTTCCGCAAAATGCACATCGCCACCATACCTTTGAGCTTCTGCTTCCTCCGTATGAGTCCTGAGCATTTCTCAGATAGCTTGGCATACTATTCTTGTTTGAGCCTCCTAATAATAATCCTAACAATCCTTTTCCTAACATTCCCATAATTATTCCTCCTCTTTTATTTTAATTTCAATCATCAACGCTGCAATTAATCTGTCAAAATAATCATATCCGTTTTCATACTCGCACTCCTGCCCCTCTTTCCAATCGGCAATCGCTTGAAGTCGCTCTTTAGAATACGAATAATACCGCCTAAATTCCTCGTCGCAATATTCTTCAATAAAAGTTTTCAAAAGATGCTTTCTGCATCTGCTAATTTCTTTCTCGCAGTTGTGCAATACCTTATCTCTATCATATCCAAAATAGCTGTAGTGGTACGTTCCATCATCGTGATACACCAAGCTGTCACATCTTGCAAGGTTAGTCAAATCCATGAGTTCCACATCTTCAAGCTCTTTAATTTCATCTGACGTAGCTATTCTTACAAGCTCTTCACGGTTCCATTTTTCTCTGTATGCCTCTTCTAATAAAACAGTATCAACCGTTTTTACAACCTGCTTCGTAATCCGCATCAGGTCCAGATAATCTGTATCCGCATAATATCCGCTGACGATTTCTGCATATCTTGATACAGAACCCTTCATCAACATCATATGTCGCAAAAACTTTATTAAAACATCTGCATTTTTACCATAAAGTTTTTCCGCTTTTTCCATAAAATTCATATAAATTTTAATAAAGTCCTCATCGTCATATTCATTAATTAAAGCTCCAAAGTCGCTGTTCTCTCCGTTTTCTCTTATGTCCTCTATAAATTGTGTTCTAAAGTCCAAAGTTCTTATGGCAGCTTCTTTCATGTCATTATCTGTACTTTTTGTGCATTCTCTTACCTCTTCTAAGGAATAATTATCCATGCTGACCTTGAGCTCTTGTACTCGCTGTTCATCATAATTATTTTGATTAAATTCCTTACTAATTTCTTCTATCACCACATTTCCTATTTCCGAAACAACTTCTCTGAAAATATCCCCAAAAATTCCCATTATAAAGTCTCCTTTAATATTTCTACTGCATTCTTATTTTACACCACATGTGGTGTATTGTCAATACATTATATGTGGTGTATGTTAAAATTTTTTCGAGGTGATTTGATGAAAACATACATTGAAAGAATAAAGGAACTCCGGGAAGATAATGACCTAAGCCAAAAAGAAATTGCCTCGTATCTTAATACAACGCAACAAGTATATTCCCGCTATGAAAAAGGACTCAACGAAATTCCTGTCAGACATATAATAGCATTATCAAGATTTTATAACGTTAGCTGTGACTATATTTTAGGGGAAACAAACGAAAAAAAGAGGTATAAATAATCTTTTATGTAAAACCAAAAGGGGTGTAAAAAACAATTAGTTTTTTAACACCCCCACACCATAACTATTCCATCAATTTACCGCAAGGCAACATCTCCGTAGGGGTCGGCGCCCCCACGACCCGTCAGGCAACATTTAATGAAGCCTTGTTTTGTTTCGTGCGATATAACCTCATTCTATTCGATGCCATATATTTTCCTTTCACTCAAATGCGATATGATATAAATCCCTCACGCCCCCAAA
>CAZRZU010000013.1:0-29453 GCA_964604615.1 uncultured Oscillospiraceae bacterium | reverse complement strand
AGTGTACCATTGCAACGGGTGCACCTGTGGGTGTTGTAACCATGTCGATTTCTGTATAAACACCCTTGAGTGCTCTCTCAAGTACTGCCATTGCAAAAATAGATGTACCCGCAGAAACGTTACCTGTTCTGGGAGCAACAGAATTTGTAGCAACCATACCTGTGCCTGCGTCGCCTTCGGGAGCAGCCATGGGGATGCCTGCCTGGAGCTTACCTGTGGGGTCAAGTAACTTAGCGCCTTCTTCTGTCAATATGCCTGCATCATCACCTGCGTTTAATACAGCAGGGATAACATCGCGAAGAGAGAAGGGAAGGTCGTTAACCTTTAAGAGACCGTCAAATGCTTCAACCATATCCTGGTCGTAGTCGCACTTTGTTGAGTCAATGGGGAACACACCGCTGGCTTCGCCAACACCGAGAACCTTCTTGCCTGTTAACTTCCAGTGAACGTAGCCTGCAAGTGTTGTAACGAATGCAATATCTTTAATATGCTCTTCTTTATTCAAGATTGCCTGGTAAAGGTGAGCAATTGTCCATCTCTGGGGAATGTTGAAGTTGAAAAGCTTTGTCAAGCGGTCAGCTGCTTCTTCTGTGATGGCATTTCTCCATGTGCGGAAAGGAACCAGCTGATTGTCGTTTTTATCAAATACAATATAACCGTGCATCATTGCGGAGAAACCGAGAGCACCAACCTTTGTAAGCTCTACACCGTATGTATCGCTAACATCTTTTGCCATTTTGGCATATGCGTCCTGTACACCTGCCCATACTGCGTCCAAGGAATATGTCCAGATGCCGTTTTCTAATTTGTTTTCCCAGTCGTGACCGCCGGAAGCAATGGGAGAATGGTCACTGCCGATTAAAACTGCCTTAATTCTTGTGGAACCGAACTCGATACCTAAAGCGGTTTTGCCGCTTTCAATATCTTTTATTATTAAATTCTTGTCCATTTGTAAAACCCTCCTTAATATAGTTACAATAATTATATCAGTTAAATAAATTAAAATCAATACACTTTTTGCCCAACTTGACATTAAGACGGATTTATTATAAAATACAATCAGAAAAATATAGTTTGTAAAATAGGGGGAATGAACATGAGTACAAGAACAATTCTTGTTGTTGAAGATGAAAAGCCTATTTCTGATATACTTAAATTTAATCTTGAGAAAAGCGGACACGAAGTTCTTTGTGCATATGACGGCGAAGAAGGTCTTAACATAGCCCTTACGGAAAATGTTGACCTGATACTTCTTGATGTTATGCTTCCCAAAATGGAAGGCTTTGACGTTTTGAAAAAAGTTCGCGAAAAGAAGCAGAACGTGCCAATTCTTATGCTTACAGCCCGTGAAGAAGAGGTTGATAAAATTTTAGGCTTGGAGTGGGGCGCTGACGACTATATCACAAAACCTTTCTCCATGCGTGAGCTTTTGGCACGTGTAAAGGCAAATCTGCGCCGTGTTGCAGACTCAGGCGACTCTTCCGGCGGTGAAGTTGCAACTTTCGGCAATTTGTCAATTAATTATTCCCGTTATGAGGTTTCTAAAAACGGCGGAATTATCGAGCTTACACTCCGCGAATTTGAGCTTTTGAAGTTTTTGTCAACGCAACCGGGGATGGTGTTCTCCCGTGAAATGCTTCTGGAAAAAGTATGGGGTTATGAATATTTCGGTGATGTAAGAACTGTTGACGTGACTATCCGCCGTTTGCGCGAAAAAATTGAAGACGACCCCGCACATCCTCTTATTATCATGACAAAACGCGGAATTGGTTATTATATGAACAAGTAAAAAGACAGAATGCTGTTTTATGCATTATTTACTTTGATTAGATAATTGTAACATTTTATAAGTAAAAGGGACAGGACTGCTTTTTGAAGACGGGAGACGACTTAAAAAAAGGGCATCTGCAAATGCCCGTCACCCACTGTCCCGTATTGTGGGTTGTAGTGAGGTAAGTGGTTATATGTTTAAAAGTATTCAGTGGAAAATTATCGCAATATTTTTGCTGCTTACGTTATCTGTCATGATAGTCGTAGGTACTTTTTTGCTGCAAAATATATCTGCCTATTACCATGATGACTTTGCAACTACAATGTCTGCCCAAGGGTTTACCCCTTCGGTGTGTGCTGAATTGGAAACGGCGGCAAAGAGCAGTAATCCCGTTGAGGAAATTACGGAGATTATGAACATATATTCTGTGAGAATGATGATTGACTCTTACAGAAATTATTATATTCTCACACCCGATGGAGGCAAGGTGCTCTCGTCCAGCCGTAGCGATGTTGCGGAGGTTGCCATTACACCCAATATACTGGCTGCCATTGACGGGAACGTGGGCAGTCAGGTTGACCGCTCGGCAGAATATATGGACTATGCTCAGCCCGTTAAAGACGGTGACAGGGTTATGTATATTGCATATATTATTGACAGCAAGGATGAGCTGTACGACGTTATCCGTAACATTTTTATAAACATTCTTTGGGCTTTGGTTTTTGGGCTTTTAATCAGTGCATTTTTAGGTCTTATTTTGTCCCGTACCATTATTATGCCCCTTTCTAACCTTCAGGTGAGGGCGGAAATGCTCTCAGAAGGTGTTTTCGGTCACAGAATAGAAGTAAAAAGCCGTGATGAAATAGGCAGACTAACCATGGCATTTAATGACATGGCATCACGTATCGATGCAAACCTGTCTGATATTTCCGCAGAAAAAAATAAGGTTGAGGCAATTCTTTCTCAGATGACAGACGGCATTGTTGCATTTGACCAGATGGGAGAAATGATTCATATAAACAATGCTGCGGCAGAATTTCTGGGCAGCCGCAACACAGTGTCGTTTAAGGATTTTGTGCAAAGCTTTGGGCTTGATATCACCTTGGAGCAGCTTAATTATCTTGACCGCAACCGAGTTGTGGAAAAGCAGGTTGTATTGGGAAGTAAAATCATAAAAACATCTTTTGCTCCCTATGCCGACGAGTCTGACAAAAACGGCGGTATTATTGTTGTAATGCAGGATATTACTGAACAGACAAAGCTTGATAGGGCAAGGCGAGAATTTGTTGCGAATGTTTCTCATGAGTTGAGAACACCTATTACAACAATCAAAAGTTATGCAGAAACCATTATTGACATGGCAGAAGAAGAAACTCCCGAGGTTGGTTTTATAAAAGTCATTGAAGCAGAGGCAGACCGAATGACCCGCATAGTTACAGATTTGCTCACTCTTTCAAAACTTGATAACTCCACAAAAGTTATGGATAAAAAGGTATTTGACTTGTCTGCACTTACTCAAAATGTTGTGGACAAATTGAAGATAAATGCTCATAATGTAGGCATCTCAATCAGCTTTAGAAAAGAAGGAGACACCAAAAACTTCTTTGGAGATGCGGACAGAATGGAGCAGGTTATAACAAACATTGTGTCCAATGCAGTAAAGTACACTCCCTCAGGCGGAAAAGTGGATGTTGTGTGCGGTTCCGGATACACAGAAGCCTTTATACGTGTTTCGGATGACGGTATCGGAATCCCGGAAAAGGACTTGCCGCGCATTTTTGAACGATTTTATCGCGTTGATAAAGCCAGAAGCCGTGAAAGCGGAGGTACAGGCTTAGGTCTTGCAATAGCAAAGGAGCTCATTGAGCTTCACGGAGGCAAGATTGACATCAAAAGTAAGGAAGGCAAGGGAACAACTGTTATTATTACCCTGCCTATGATTAATGTATAAAAATATATTGAACAGTTAATGGGGATGTAATTGTAATATAGGATTAAAGTGATTGTCATTGAATTGTAACATTAGCGTTGTATAATGAGTACGAGGAATAGTGGAATATCCTCACGGAGGTATCGGTTATGAAGAAGACGATTATTTCCGTACTCTTGGTTTTAGTTGTATTTATGACTGCGTCTTTGTCAGTCTTTGCTCATCCGGCAACGGTTTCAGATGGGAGCCAGGGTACGGTTTCCAACTTAATAACTATAAAAAAGCCTGATACAGCATCCACAACAACGGTAAAGACAACATTCTCTATTACCGGTGTGGGTAACGAAGGTGTTAGTGTTTGTTTCTATGTTTTCGACGGCACAAATTTTGTAGCCCAGAAAAACAGTGACGGTACAATTGCTACATACAAAATAGGTTCTTCAGGTGTATTTTATCGACAGATTGCTCTCAAGGAGGGTGAAAACCGTATCTGTGTACGCGCAGAAGCAGAAGGTGGAGGCTACCAGCTTTCATACCTTACAATTACGGTTGTTAACAGTAGTGTTATGACTGATGTTAATTCTTTCTCCTTTAATATGCAGTCTAAGCTGAACGGTTGGTTAAACTAAAACAAAGAGACAAGGGCTGTGGCATTGCTGCAGCCCTTGTTTAAAATTTACAGACTTTGAGGTAAGGGTTTATGTTTAAGGAAAGGGTAAAAACCTCAATAATTATAATACTGCTCATAAATCTTGTGTTTTTAACCTACCAGTCATGGTTTGAAAGCGGTATTTTAGGTTCAGAGTGGCCCGATGTTGCATTTTCGGACCTTCCCTTTGTGCGCCTGTTTACAACGGAATCATACACCAGTGTGCCTAAGGAGAATTTATCAAAACCCAGGAAGATAGTTGTTAACGACGGAGAACTTTGGGTTCCCTATTATAATACTGACGAAGCCTTTGACAATCTAAACGAAAACACACGGCTTATCCTGGAAAGCCTTTTGTCAGGTAAGATAAAAGAAGAAAAGGAAATTTCCTATGAAGAATGGCTGGAATACCTTTCAAAGCCGAGTGTGTATGTGGAGTATCCCATTGCGGTAACCCCCAAAATGCTGTCCTTGGTTCTGAATACTTCTTTTGAAAAGCTTCATTCCGATATAGGCATTATACACGATGCAATCATAATCCCTCACGGAGAAGAAACTGTTTATGTTGCAGTGCGCGATGCAAACACAAATAAAGCGCGGCAGTTTTTTATTGAAGATGGGGAAATTTCTTTCCCGGAGGCTGTTCTTGCTATGTATACCAACAAGTACCGCCGTGACGGGTATTACGAATTTGCATTCAGTACCCTTTTGGGTGAGGGCTTGGGTGAAGGCAACGTAAAAGTATCCGACCTTGTTTTGTTTTCTGACAATGAGTCCACCTATGGGGACATAAATGCAGTAAATCCCATGGATGGCAAAAATCATGAAGAAATACTCAAAAGCTTTTCCTTTAACCCAAAGCCATTGCGTCATTACAGTGACGACTACGGCGGAGAAAACTACGTTGAAAACTATGCAACGGTTACTGTTTTTGCTGATGGTTATATTGAATACAGTGCGGTAAATCCCGAAAAAGGGATTGACCTTGGTCAGTATGAGGACAATGAGTATGAGCTTTTAAACAGTGCCATCGATTTTGCAGAGAAGGTCTGGGCAAGTGTTTCAGACGAGCCCTTGAACGTGCTTGTGTCAGGCATAGAGGAGGCCGAAAACGGTAACAAGTTTATTTTTGATTACTACTACGGAGGCAGAGAGATTGCCGTAAGAGCCGAAATTGAGGGCAGAGAGCCTTTGTACCATGCTATTGAAATTGTAACCGAAGGCAGCCGTATAATCTCTTACAGGCAGTTCTTGCGCTCTTATAAAGAGGCGGGCACTTTAACCCGGCAGGAAAACTTTATGGTTGCGCTGGACTATTTCGTAGGGCAGTTTACAGAAAGAGAAAATTGCGTTATCGCAGACCTTTATCCAGGCTATTACGACAGTAACTCAGGAGAGCATATTCTTAAAACAACATGGCTTTGCGAAATTAATAATTCAGAAGAAACCTATCCTAAAAAGTAAAGGAGGAGTGTTATGAACTGGTCTAAAATTAAAAACGTAATGATATTTATTTTAGTGTTTATTAACCTTTTCCTTATTGTAAATGTGGCATTTACAAAATATGCTTCCCGTTCCCTGCCGGAAGGTACAGGTGAAAGCTTTGAAAATATTCTTGAAAAAAGCGGCATAACTCTTGAGAAAAAATTTGTTCCCCGCTATTATGAAACAAGAAAAATCGTCAAGGCAGAAGCATACGATATTGACTATCTGACGGAGCTTTTAATAGGCGAGAAGGTAAAGTATGTAAGTGAAGGGCAAAGCATTGTAGCTCCCGGAACAGACAAAAAGCTTGTTATATCGGGTAGCGGGATAGAATATACAACCTTGAAGGAAAGTGTTGACAAAAACGGCAGCCGTATTTTAAAGGCTTTGGAAAAAGCGGGGTTCAGTAAATCCGGTGCATATTTTGACGAATCCACAGGGTATGTACAGCTTATGATTGATTCTGTTCCCGTGAAGGGTATATACCTGGATGTATCCCTTGACAAAAACGGCGACATTGCTTATATGAAGGGCATATGGCCCCATATAACAATCGAAGGGACAGACAGTAAGGTATCGGTTATCAGTGCAGTAAATTCTATATGTAATGAACTGCCGGAAGGCAGCCATATAAATAATATCGAAAAGATTTATGTTTTTGAAAACGGTGAAAGTGGTTATACAGTCTCATCTGCCTGGATTGTCTACAACCAGGGCAGGGGTTACACTGTAAAATAAAACAAAAAGACGAGCCAAAAGCTCGTCTTTTATTTTTCCCTTTTTAGTGACACTAAAATTTTTTGTCTGTATTTCTTGTGCTTTCGTGAAGCACTTAATTATTACAAAACTTATGATACCACAAAATTATCTAAAGTCAATTGAAATCTTCGCTGTTTTGTGCGATTTTGTTGTATTGACCAATTATAATAATGAAATTTTAGGCAAATTGCACAATCAATTTAAGGGAGTTACAGTCCATTTCTGACTAAGAGAAGTATTCTTACTTGCTTGAATAAGAGTGTTATCGCTTGAAATTGTAAGGTAAAGAGAAGAATGAACACTCTTTATAAGATATGTGCCGTCACCCTCAGCTTCCAGAATCCATCTTTGGTTAGCATCACTGTTAGTGGAATATGTGATGATGCTGCCGCCTTCTTCTAACGAACGTGCGTTAACATCAATGCTTTTTCCTGTTGCAGCATTTGTTATTATATAAACTCCTTCCGAAACCTCGTTGAGTGTCCACATTTCGCTTTGGGAAATGCTTTCGGATTCGGTTACGTTAAGTCCGTTTGTGTCCGTAAGGGTAAGATTCCCTGATGAGAACACATAATTTATAACCTTAGGTTCTTCTTTTACAGGTTTTTCCGGAATTGTGGTAACAACTAACGGAGCTCCGGCACTAACATCTTTCTTTACATATTCCTTTCCAAACTCGATGATTTCCCACTTCTGGTTTATTGAAAGGGTTTTTGTGTTCTGGATAATTCCACTGCCCGAAGGTTCAATGGGCAAGTTGCGGTTTCTGGAATAGATAATTACACCGCCGGGAACTGCTTCCACGGCAAACTTCTGGTTGTCTTCTGTGCCCTGATCCCAGAGAATAATGGACACACCTGCTGTTGTTCCGTGACCGTTTACGTCAAGGTTTTTGCCGGAAGATACAGAACGGATATGGTAGTAACCGTCAAATTCGGTTTTGATAAATTTAAATTCCTGACTTTCTGCTGCTGTGTATTTGGCAGTTGTCAAACCGCCGTCGGATACGGTAAGGGCATAGCCTGTGGACTTGTTAATAATGGCATAGGACTTGCCTTCTTCCACACTAGCATTACCGTTTTCTGCTGTTGTGCCTGTAAGGCTTACCGTGCCTGTGGCATCGTCCCAGGAGGCTGTATAGCCCAGGGCTGCTGCAACAATGTGGGCGGGAAGATATGTTTTACCGTCCATAATAATACCTTCACCTTCAATTTTCTTTTCGCCGTCAACATAAACGGTTATTTTTTCGCCCTTTTTTGGGAAAAGATAAATTCCGTTTACAAAAACAGTCTGTGTTTTTTCGTCCCAGTTTGTGGATTTTCCCAATGCGGCAGAAACCTCTTCAACACTGAGGTAAACCGTGCCTGATTGAAAAAGCATGTCGCAGTCACAGCTTATGCCGTCTATGGTCACACCGTAGGCAAAGGCTGTGAGGGAAGAGGCAAGCATGCATATAATCAATGTAAATAAAAACAGTTTTTTCATTTTTAATTCCCCTTCTTATAAGTTTTCTGAAACAAATGAGGCAATCTTGAGTGCACCGTAATCGTTAGGATGGGTACGGTCAAGCTGCGGTGCATGGTAAAACAGATTTTCCGCACCGGCGCCCATTTCAAGGTAAAGCCTGCTTGTAAATGAGTGCAGATCTATGCATTGCGTTTTAAGAATTGCTGATGCTTCTATAACCGCGTCGCGGTAATCGTCGAGATAATTGTTAAGCTTGCCGTTTACGTATATGAGGCGGTTTATGGGTGTGCAAAGAATAAACTTTGCGCCCTTTGCCCTGACTCTTTTGCCCAAAACAATGAGGTTTTCCATATAGCCCTCGTGTGCATTGAGCCACGTTTGCTTTTGGTCGTTGTGACCAAACTGGCAAAGAACAACGTCGCCTTCTTTTAGCTGTGCTTCTACCTTGGAAAAGTGGCAGTCCAGGCAATTACGTGTATGGGTACCCTGTTCAGCATGGTTGCTTACTGCATACTTTGTTCCCAAAAAGGTAGGTAATGCCTGACCCCAGCCTCCGCAATGCTCCATGGATGAACCATCTGAGTTTTCCTGATTGCAGACGGTAGAGTCGCCAATGGTGTAAACGGTGGGAAAACTTTTTTCAACAAGCTCAAACTTTCCAATGCAATCTCCCTCAAGGGTAAGGTTTAAGCTGTCGGGGCAATAATTGCTCTGCTTCTGAAAATCTGCAAGGCGAAGAGCTATGGCAAATTCTCTTGTAATTACATCGCCCTTCTTTGCCGCCATTTCCTTAATAAGGAAATGGCGGTTGTTGCCGTAAAGGGTGATTTCGGTGTCGGAAAGCGCCTTGATTTCGGCTTTTAAAAGATATTCACCCACCGAGAGGTTTTCAAAAATTTTATTCATTTAAAACACCCTGCTTTGTGATTGTTGAATGAGGAGCAACTGTTACCAATGTGCTGCCTAAGTAAACATCCTTCTTTTCGTCGGAGTTGTTCATTATAATTGTGTCGGTGCCGTTTTCAAATACGTATACATCAGAAACAATGCTTGTTACTTCCATGTAATTGCGTGTTTTGAGTATTCCGTTTTCTGCCACATAGTTCGCGAAAAGCTCTGCGCACTTGTTTGCACCGGCAAATGAAATATGCAACTTGTCGCTCATTGTGTTTGAATTGTAATCCCAAAGCTGATAAGTCTTTGAAACGTATTCTCTTCCCACTTCTGCGAAGTGGTTGCCTACAAGGTCGTAAAGGTTTACAAATGTGCAGCCTGTGTCGTTTGCTACCTGCTGAGGCACTTCGAAAAATCCTCCGTTGTTGCCGTTGGGCTTTTCGTAGTCGCCTGCATTGCCCCAGGAATAACCCACGGAGGGCTGAGGCTTAACAAGAATTACATTAATGCCTTTTGCCTGTGCACGGTCAACCATATCCTTAAGTGCGTTGTACATAGTGTCCTTTGTCTTGTCGTCACGGTTGCGGTCATTGATTCCGAACTGAATAATCAGGTAGTCGCCTTTCTGAGCATGTTCCAATACTGTGGGGAATGTAACATCTCTCCAGTTACGCGCCCAGTCACCACTAGATGCCAGGTTAACAACGTCGTATTCGTCGGAAAGGTATCTGTCTAAAACCTGTCCCCAGCCTGTACGGATTGTACCGGGAGCAATTTCGCTTTCAGCAGTTTCGGGAATAACGGGGTAGTAGTTGCAAAGTGTTGAGTCGCCGCCTATGAACACCTTTGTTTTGCGTGAAATAATAGAAGGAGTTCTGTATGCTTCAACCTTTTTAAGCATAAATGATTTTTCTGTAAGCTTAACAGTAGCGCCGTCTGTTATGCAAACATCCTTAAATACGTAACGTGTACCTTCGGGAACACCCACTGTGCCGTACATGTCAACGTTTGCACCTACAAGGAAGCCGTTGAGCCAGATGTTTGCTCTTTCTTTTTCGCTCTTTGTAAAGGCAAAGTCATATGTGCCGTCGGGAAGGCTCATATAATACTCTCCGCTTGCTGTATTAATGCCGCCTGTCGGTTCAAATACAAACACAGGCAATACTTCAACAGTTGCTTTTGCATCTGTTGACACTGTTATTATACCTGTTGATCCGACCTCTGTAATAAGTGTGTCTGCCATATCCCATGCGAGGTATGTTGCGCCGTTGATTTTTACGTTTGCATTGCCTGTGATTGCAACACGCACCTTTTCTGTGCCCCAACCACGTACGTCAAAAGTATAAGTATCGGAAATTTCTGCTATGCGGCTGTATCCGTCCTCTTTTCTTGCTGCCATATCGGGAAGCTGCTGTAAGCCTTTTGCCATCAGCTCTGCTATTTTGAAGGCACCGTGATAGGAGAAATGAGTGTTGTCAGCCACACCGTCGGGATATTTTTCGTATTCACCGGGATTTGCGTGAAGATAAAGCTTTTTGCTGCCTTCTAATCCGTATTCATTAGCCAAAGCGCGGGAGGAAGCATTAATATCAATCAAAGGAAGGTTGTATTTAGCTGCCGCATCACGAAGAAGTGTTGCATAGCTTACTTCGTTGCCGGGCTCCCAGATCGTGCCTGTTTCTTCGTTGAACCATCTGGATTGGGTTTGTGTTGCAATAATTACGTTCAAACCTTTTTCCAGTGCAGGCTTAATGTATTCATCTTCCAACATTACCGCAAAATCTTCATGGCTTATGTATCTCTCAGGCTTGTTGTATGCACCTTCGTTATGACCAAACTGGATAATTACATAATCTCCTGCCTGTGCATCGTTTAAGATGCTTCCCCATCTGCCTTCGTTAAAGAAGCTCTTTAAGCTTCTGCCTGCCATGGCACGGTTCTCAATTATTACAGTGTCGTCAAAGAACATGTGAAGCATCTGCCCCCAGCCTGCCTGGGGTGCATAGCTGTCACGGTATGACTGACCTGTGGAGTCGCCTGCTACAAAAATCTTCACTTTGTCACGCCTTGCCTTTCCTCTTGTGATTGTAACCTCACGGGATGTATCGTTCCACTCAACATTCATGCCGAAGGCTTCGGCAATGACTCTTACGGGAACCATTGTTCTGTCGTTTACTATTACGGGAGCTGTGTCCATTGTTTTTTCAACCCCGTTCAAGCTGTATGTGGAGCTGCCGATTGTCATTTTAACAACGGAGCCGTCCTTTTCAATTGTAACCACACCGTTGTCGTAGCCTACTGTGGCATCAAATGCTTCGGTGATAAATCTCACGGGAACCATTGTTCTGTTGTTTGCGATATATGCAGGAGAATCAAGGGGAAGCTTAACACCGTTTATGTCTGCCTCGGAAGAATCTATGGTCAATCTAACACCGCTTTCGAGATAATAGCTCAAATGAGGCGGCTGGTTATAGCTGGAGTTCTGCCATACTATGCCCATGCGGTAAACATGGTCTGTCATAAGGGAAGGTATGGAAAACTCTGTGGGGATTGTTGTTGTATAAATACGAATAGCGGAATTGTCCTGTGTGCGCCAGATAACCTCTTCTCTCCAGTCGCCAAACATATCTGCCTGTAAGCAGGGGTTGGACTTACTGCCGTTGTTTGCCGCGCATCCGTCGTTCCATGTGTCCAAAAGTAAAACACCCTTGCCGTTTGTGTCAACATCGGTAATTCCTGTGCCGCTTAAAAATTCGTCGTATAAGTCGCCGTCCCAGTAAATACGGAAATTCTGACCGCAGTCGTCAACATCGGTAACTGTTTCGCCTAAAGAGTTAACTCTTCGCGCACCACTGCCTACGTTAACAACAAAGTTGCCGCGGAAGTTGCCGGGATTCGCAATCAAACCGCGACCTGTGTCCTTGCCGGCATGTTCGTCGAAAAGAATATCACCTGTTGCCGCATCGTGAATTGTGTAACCGTAAGGATAACCCTCGTGTACTGAGAAGTACTCCATACCTTCGTTGTCGGGGTCAAAGTCACCCAGGTGCTGAGCATCTCCGTGACCTCTGTAAGAACACCACAGTACACTGCCATCGTGGTCAAGTGTAAGAGAACCAAAGAAAATTTCGTCGCAACCGTCACCGTCTGCATCACCTACGGAGAGGTTGTGGTTACCTTGTCCAATGTAAATGTCGTTGCCTTCGTCCATTGTATCAAAGCGCCAAACCTTTGTAAGCTCGCCGTTTTTATATGTATAAGCTGCAACAACTGTTCTGCCGGGACCTTTGCCGGCTCTGCCACCGTAGTAGCCGCGCTGTGTTACCAGGTGAGGTGTTGTGCCGTCAAGATATGCAACACATGCGTTGTAACGTTCGCTTCGGTTGCCTGCGTCATCACCAAAAATAATTGTGCTGGGTTCATTGTTCTGAGGGTCGTACGGCACGCGTGTAACTTCTTTACCTGTCGCACCTTCAAAAATACTTAAGAAGAGAGGTCCGTCAATGTTTTTGCCGCACCAGTTATTTGTGTAAACAGCATCTTTGTCGCCTATTACGGCACCTGTGCCGTCAACTGTGCCGTCACATGTGCGGAGTGCTACCTCGGCTTTTCCGTCACCGTCCAAGTCGTACACAACCATCTGTGTGTCGTGAGCACCGGCGCGGATGTTAACACCCATGTTGATTCGCCACATAAATGTGCCGTCAAGCTTGTATGCATCAATATATACTCTGTCGGAATTACCGCCTGTCGCCGCATCCTTTGAGTCACTGGGGTCCCACTTTAAAACAATCTCGTATTCGCCGTCGCCGTCCAGGTCATCAATGGCGGCATCGTTGGGGCTGTATGTAACACCATCCACTGTTGGAGAGGGAATATTTACCGGAATTTCAAGGTAATTGTTTGCCCATACGGTAACACTGTCTTTGCCTTCCAATGCATAAACGGAAGAAAGTGTGCCCTGAGGGTCTGTGTAGTTGGTTGCTGTTGTAGATAAAATCAGATTACCGTCACGGTAAAGGTTGTAGGTGCCTTCCTCTGTCATCTGCCAGGAAAGGTATACTCCGTCGTCAACTTTTACTGCAACAAGACCGCCGTTGTCTTTTGCCATGGCGGTTATCCCAAAAAGGGAAACCATTAAAATTATCAATGCCGATACAAATTTTTTCATTATATGTCCTCCTGAATTGATTTATTTGCAACATATTTATAAAGTATGGAACATGCCCCTTCTCTAAAATGAACGCGTGAACATCCCTTGCCCGAAGCGGGCGAGGGATGGCTCAGAGTAATGTCATTTGCCGGGCTGGTATGCTTCGCCACCCCAGTAACGGGTGTTGTTATAAAGCCTCTTGGGCTGGGGAAGGGTTTTGTTTTCTGTTTTTGTAATGTCAATAACATTAGAGGAGTAAATTATTGCCTCATCATTGGAATATACAATAAGCTGGTCTGTGCCACTGCCTGTAAGGTCGCCCCAGGCAACGTAGCCGTCAAAGGGGAAGGTGAATAATGTGTTAAGGTAACCATCGTACACCGCATTGGGCAGTTGACCACGGCGATATGCAAGAATATGGTCTGTGTGCTTGCCGTCCAGGTTGTTTATAACTGTGCATACACTGCTCCAGCCCGGGACGGTGCGCTTTTCCTTAAACAAACATTCGCCTGTGGAAGATACTATAAAAATGCCGTCAAGGCCGGGGTTGGAACGATCAATACGGTCAAGACCGCAAACCTCCAAACCGGGAAGCTCAGGCCTGAGATTACCTATGGCAACATTCTGGCTTTCAACTGTATCGGTAAAGCGCCAGAGAAGCTCGCCTTTGTTGGAATATGCGGTAAAGTCGTCGCCGCCTATGACAACTTCGACATTGCCGTCACCATTTATGTCACCAACCCAGATGCAGTCTGCATGGTCCTTCATGTCAATAGTCCAGAGTGTTTCACCCTTGTAGTTTAACACGTCGTATCCCAGTATAACCTCATCGTGTCCGTCGCCATCTAAGTCATAACACCAGGGGTAATGTCCTGTGTTGCATTCGTGTTCCCACATTACATTGAACTCTTTGTCGAGAGCCCATGCCTTGTGGTAACGGTTTTTTACTATAATATTCTGTGCATAGCCACTTCCTTCAAGGTCGCATATCATAATGCAATCGTGAGCATGCTCGTCGGGCAAAGAATGCTTGGATATAAGTGAACCGTCCTTGCCGTTGTATATGCACAGCATGTCATCCATTGCACATATAATTTCAAGCTGACCGTCACGGTTGATGTCATATATCTGGCAGGGAATGTCGGCGCCTGAGGGCTGTGCATCGGGGTCGATTTCTCCTATCTGCCAAAGCTTGTTGCCTTCAAGGTCAAATGCGGTCGCTGCCTGCATGCTGTGAGGCCAGTAACGGTCGTCAAAGTGGCTGTCAGGCTGTACCATAACAATTTCCATTCTGCCGTCGTTATTTATATCTCCGAGCCACATGCGGCAGAACTTGCCGGCGGAAGTTAAGTTTAATCGCGTTATTTCATTTAGTGTCATGAAAATTTCCTCCTGTATTTTTTATTATGGTTTGATTAGGTAATTGCAACAGTTTTATAATGTAGGGTGACAGGCATCCGCGGATGCTCTGTCATGTGGGGGTCAGGTAAGTGTTTCATATATTGACAAAAGAACTATGCCGATGCCGTGAGTGTCATTTGTCCGCGGCAATAAATCATATTTATAATAATCGTTAGAAAAGCTGAATTCGCTTCCTCTGCATACTCCGAAAAGGTTACCCTCCCAGTCAACACAGTTGGCGCAGATGCTCTCTACTGCGCGTATTGCAGAAAGCTTATATTCCTCGCCCAGCAAACCGGAACGGTAGCCGCGCATAAAGCTTGAGGCAAACATTGCCGTACAGCTTGTTTCCAGGTAGCTTTCATCATCGTCAATAACCTGATGCCATCTGCCGTCTTCTGACTGCCACCTAAGATATCCCTTTGCAAGGGTTGTAAAAAACTCTTCAAGAAATGCTTTGTCGGGGTGATTTTCGGGCAAAACGTCCAACAGCTCTGTTAATGAAAAGATAAACCAGCCGTTGCCTCTGCCCCATGGAACAAGAGTAGGGATAGAATGTCTCAGGTCGTATACATGACTCATTAAATTCCTATCCTCCATGTAAAGCCATTTTTTATACTGCTTAAACTGGTTTGCTGCATCAGTCAAATATTTTTCCTCACCGGTCAGGCGGTAGCACCTTACAAGGAAGGGTACACTCATGTACATATCGTCAAGCCACATTGTTTCGTTATGAAAGCTATGCAGCTGATGCTGACGGCAAAAGGAACCGTCGGGATTTCTGGGCTGGGTATTTTCTATGTAGTCAGCTACAAAGCCGCACACCTTATCTGAGTTCATACCATATAATAATGTAGCTTCTTCTACTGCCGCACAAAAAGCTCCGCAGTCATCCAATGAATCTATGCTTGACAGCAGGTTGTGAAGACTTGCTGCACCGCCGTGCTTTGCCTTGTCCCACATGGCATAGTCAAACGTGTCAAGAGTGCGCTGTATATGCGCCTTTGTATAGTTCTCAATTTTCTCGTCATTCAGAAGAGAAGCGGCACGCATTAACCCATACATTACAACACCTAAGGGATAGTTCCATCTGCCAAAGTTCCCTGCGCCGTAATATGGGCGAACCCACATATCATCTTCGGGAAGCTTTAAAAGCGAGGGGTCAAAGCCTTTTTCAAATAAAGCCTTTTCTCCCAGGGCATTTAACAAGGATTCATCATATGAAGGAAGCTTTGGTAACCAG
This sequence comes from uncultured Oscillospiraceae bacterium, assembly GCA_964604615.1. Taxonomy (GTDB): domain Bacteria; phylum Bacillota; class Clostridia; order UMGS1883; family UMGS1883; genus RGIG1927. Next base: position 13,701 of record CAZRZU010000013.1, on the reverse strand, counting down.
TCTCCGTCATTGAGTCTGTAAATGCAGCCCTCCATATTATAATCGGTAGGACTCATAAAGATATAATCCCACTTGGCAAGATGTGTGCCGAATACACAACCAAAACCAAGAGCTGTTTTCTTAAAATGAAGCTCTATTTCGTTAACACCGTTTTTTACAGGTACGTTAAGCCTGTTATCGATGTGGTTGTTCCTTTCTGTAAAAATATCCGATTCAAAAAGCTTTTCTCCGTTTACAAAAAGGCTCGTGGTACCCAAAAGAGTAATGCTCATGCCTATCGAGCCGTCATCGGGGGAAAGATACACACATTTGAGCTGTGCAGTATCGCCGATTTTTGCCCCGGGAAAAATTCGGTTCATGTCTGCATTGTAGCGGTAATCCTCTCCGCGGACAACTCCTTTTGAGTAAAAAGCCTTGTATGAAAGCTTGTTTTCCGGATTTTCATCAATGTATTTGTATGCAATTTTTTTCGCATAATTTAATAAATCCATATTTTCACCTTCTTCAACAATATAATACTCTATCAAAAAAAGGTTTTGTATATGATTTTGTTGCAATAATATTTGAAAATGTGACATGCTTGTTGACAAAACATTAGATTTTGCGATATCCTTATTCATATAAAAAGGCAGGTGTTGAGAATATGCGTAAAACAGTGGTAAACCGTTTTCGTGAATTTGCGGATTTCAACATAATTCAATATGGACATGAGGACTGTGTGCCGGGTTATTCAATAGGTAATTTTGTAAGAAGCAATTACCTTATTCATTATATACACAAAGGTAGCGGAACCTACTCTGTAAAGGGTAATGTCTACAACCTTAAAGCGGGAGACGTTTTTCTTATATACCCCGGTGAAATTACCTACTATGTAGCATCTGAGGACGACCCCTGGGAATATTCATGGGTGGAATTTAACGGTACGGCTGTGTCAAAGTATTTTTCTGCCACAAGCTTTACTGCGGATAACCCCGTAATGTTTTCTGTGTCCGGAGGCGAAGAGGCTATTCTTACCTTGGTCGATACGGAAACCAAGAATCCCTACGAAATTGTGGGATGCTTGTATAAGTTTTTGGGAACCTTGGTTTCCGACAAGCCCAAAAGCAGTTCCATGGCAGACGAATATGTAAAGGCTGCCATAAGCTATATACATACATTTTATTACCATGCTGACATCAACGTTGAAAAACTCAGCGATTATGTGGGTATAGACCGTAGCTACCTATACCGCTTGTTCAAGGAAAAGATGGGTGTTTCTCCCAAAAAATATATTATGGAATACAGGCTTAAAACTGCCGCAAAGCTTCTTCGTGAAACAAACTTGTCCGTAAGTCAGGTGGCACTTAGTACAGGCTTTGACGACCAGTTGTATTTTTCTACCGCATTCAGGAGCTATTACGGCATAGCCCCCACAAAGTACAGGAAATAAATTATAGGAGTGAGAAAAATGAAAAAAATAATAAGCGCAGTTCTGGCGGGTGCCATGGTGCTTTCCTGTGCATGTTGCCCGGTGGCGGCCGCTGAGGAAAATGCTCCCAGATACCAGACAACTTCGCGGCAAATGGAAAAATTAAACCGCGGTCTTATTGCTGTTAGAACAACATCGGCACCCAGTAATGGGATAAGTGCAGGTGTGTATCTCTCCTGGAGACTGTTGGGCGATGAAAGCCTTACAAACCAGGCATTTGACATTTACCGTAACGGTGTAAAAATTTATACAACAGGTACACACAATGCCACTTGCTATACAGACACGGCAGGCACGGCAAACGATGTGTACTGCGTGGTGAAAAAGGGCGAAAGCATTACAAATGCTGAGAAGGTAACTCCTTCCACCAATATAAATTATGCACGTGGGTCTTTAGTGAATAGCGGAACAAGCCGACCCAACGCATTTAATATTGTAGACATACCTATCTTTACACCTCCGGCAACGAGTACAGCCAACGGCGGTACAGGTGTATATTATACGGTAGGTGATGTAGAGGCAGGCGCAAACGATGCCTCCTTGGGCGATTTGGATGGTGACGGCGATTACGAAATCGTTTTAAAATGGGACCCCAGCAATTCTAAAGACTCTGCCTCAGGCGGTTACACAAGCAATGTATATATTGACGGATATGAAATTTCTCCCGATAATACAAGCTATATGTGGCGTATTGACATGGGTAAAAATATTCGTGCCGGTGCTCATTATACGCAGTTTATGGTTTATGACTTTGACGGCGACGGCAAAAGTGAAATTGCCATGAAAACAGCACCCGGTACAATTGACGGCACAGGCAAATACGTTACAGAAGTAGGCGACACCGAAGAAATAAGAAATGCAGATAATACTGCCATTCACCTGTCAGGTAAGGGCATCCCCACGTCAGGCGGTGAATACGTTACAATCTTTGACGGCGAAACAGGAGAAGCTTTGTATACAACTGAAGGCATTACCCGTGATGCTGTATCCTCTTGGGGTGACTCAAATTGGAACAGAAGTGAACGTTACCTTGCGGCGGTTGCATATCTTGACGGTAAAACACCCTACTTTATTGAGTGCCGCGGTTACTATGCTGCTGCTGTAATACGTGCATATAAATGGGATGGTTCTACATTGGAAATGGTATGGGAATACAAGGGCACATCATCAGGAAGCGGTTCTATGTACGGTCAGGGTAACCACAATCTTTCCATTGCAGACATTGACAACGACGGAAAAGATGAGATTGTTTACGGTTCAGCTACACTGGATGATGACGGTAAAACTGTATTGGGTAATACCCGTCATGGTCACGGTGATGCAATGCACACCTCTGACTTCAATAACGACGGGGTGCAGGAGGTCTTTTCGGTAAAGGAAGACAAGCCTGCATACGCGGAAAATTTAAGAGTGGCATCAACAGGTGAGTTGCTCTATAATATTGCCGCAGGCTCCGGAACAGACAACGGTCGAGGTGTAATGGCAAATATTGATGATGAATATGCGAAAACTCACCCCGATGCACTCAGCCTTGGCTGGAGTATTGCCTTTGACGAAACCCACGATCTGGCGGGTAACGTAGTTAGTGTAAGACCTAAGACAAACTCCCGAGCAATGACAAACTTTTTACTTTACTGGGACGGAGATTTGTCTCGTGAAATTTTAGACGATAACCAGCTGGCAAAATTTGATGCAGCAAACGGTTGGACAATAAGATTTTATAATGACGGGGCAGGTTATCTTCCTGCTGTTTCAAACAACTATTCTAAACAGACTCCTTCACTTGTTGCCGACCTTTGGGGCGACTGGCGAGAAGAAATAATAATGCCCATTGGCAAGGGTGAGGGAGAAACTCCCTATTTACGTATTATGACAAGTGTTATCCCCACAACATATCGTCTCACAACTTTAATGCACGACAGCCAGTACCGTACTGCCATTGCATGTCAGAATGTGGCTTACAACCAGCCTCCGCACACGAGCTATTACATAGGCTCGGCGGCATTGGCGGTTAATTCCTTGGGTGTAACACAGAACTATCTTGCGCCCGTAACGGCATATACAGTACCCTATTACGTAACAGGTACTCCTGTTACAGGGGTTGACCTCTCCGCTAGCGAGATTACCTTAAAACAAAACCAGACATACAAGCTGAAAGCAAATTTGTATCCCGAAAATGCCACTAAAAAGGGCATTATCTGGAAAAGTGACGATGAAGGTGTTGCCGTAGTTTCTGGCGGCAATGTAACAGCTGTGGGCGAGGGCATGTGCACAATAACTGCCACCACCCGTGACGGCGGATTTATGGACACTTGCTTGGTTACTGTTGTAGGAGTGCAAACTCTTGACGTATTGGGCGATAATGTCTTCGAGTCCACCGATGCAACGTTTGCAGGCGGTGTAGACTATGCGTCCCTTAACCTCGCAGACAGCGCAACAGGCGCATATTTCATCCGTGAGTTTAATCCTTATTATGAAAACAAAGCCACCGTTTCCTTCCGCTTTAATACAGGCGGCAGAAAAATTGACGGCAGTAACTGGAACTGGGACGGTCACGAATATTCCTTTGGACTGGAATTTCTGGACGTTAACGGCAACAACATTCTGAACGTTGCGCAGTGGTACACATCTTCTGCCGGGGCAACCTCCGCAAAAATTATGGATGGTGATTTTGTGGGTGTTCAGTCCTCATGGGCTGTTTCGGGCGACGGTGAAGAGCCCATGAACCGAAGCAGTACCACATGGTATGTAACAATTGAGTTTGACTATGATGCAAACACTTGTACCGCAAGCATTGCAGGCAGCGACCAATTAAAGGTGTACACAAAAACCTTTAACCTTGACGGCAGAAGCTTCAAAACATTAAAATATTGGGCGGCAGTTAACGGTTCGGGCGGTATTTCCGTAGGAGCTTCACTTAGTAACCTCACATACACCCTCACAACCCGTAAAGCTGATGCTATGGTGCAGTTTGTAAGCGCCGAGGGCAATAAAGTGAAGTATCTTGCTTATGATGCAAGCGGAGCGGAAGGTGTGCTTGTGGGTGCGGCTTATGACGAAAACGGCGCACTGGTGTTTGCAGAAAGCGAATCCGTATCCCTCTCTTCAATACCTGAATACGGTGAAATGACCTTCAGCCGCAGCACAGACGGCTATCGGATTGGTCTCTTCATTTGGGAAAAGACAAACTCTCTTATTCCCATAGGGTTGGGAGACAAAACTTATTCAGCAGTGAGAAAACTCACACCTGTGAGTATTTGGGCATCTGCCGAACCCGAGGCAAATAACCCTGCAAAGAATGTAGTCGATGGCAATACTTCAACCGTATGGGCAAGTCAAGGAGTAAATAATATTGTATTGGATTTGGGAGAAGAATTTAAGCTTTCTGAAATCAAGCTTGCATTTGCAAAATATAGCGACGAAAGAGTAATTCCTTTTACATTATCAGTATCAAGCGACAATTCATCCTGGACAACTGTCTACTCCGGTAACAGCATCCCTTACTCGGGGGATTATATGGATTTTTACATTCTTCCCGATGAAGGCATGCGTTATGTTAAGCTGGAGGTGGAAGGTAACACCATATCCGGTTGGAGCAGTGTCAGCGAAATAGCAGTATACGGAGAATAAATAAAAAGGGAGGTGTAAAAACTAATTGTTTTTTACACCTCCTTTTTTGAGGAAAAATTGTATTTCCGAATATTTAAGTTTGAGTGCTTCTTTTATTTGCTTTTTCTCCGCATTTTGCGGTGGGGTAATTTTTATAATAAAATAGGTTGAATTTGCCTTTCGTTTAATGCTTCTTCAATAGTGGGGAGCATCTGTGTGAAATCGGAAACTAAGGATTTGTGCTTTTTTATGGGGTCATCCTGTCCGAAGGGAACAAAGTAAATGTTTTTTGTGTTTAAGAGCAAACCTAAATTTTTAGCATTGGCGCCCAGTCCGTCGTTTGTGGACGGGGCAATAATGAGAGGTCTTTCATTTCTTAAATGAGCCTTTGCCGCCATTGTAACAGACGTGTCTGTTATGCTTGACGCAAGCTTTGCAATGGTATTTCCTGTACAAGGTGCGATTATCAGTGCGTCAAACAATTTTTTCGGACCAATTGGTTCTGCCTGAGAAATTGTTGTTATAATCTCCTTGTTGCAAATGCGTGAAACTTTTTCCCGGAAACTTTCTGCACTGCCGAATCTTGTGTCGGTGGAAAATGCAGCCGGACTCATTATGGGAGTTACATCATACATTTCGGTAAGCTTTTCTAATTCACGTATTACCTTGTCAAAGGTACAGAAGGACCCCGTTAACGCAAAGCCTATTTTTACTTTCGGCTGAGCCACTGGGTGAAAGTCCTCCCTTCAGTTTTGTATTCGCAATTCGTTTACTATGTTGCAAGCCGTTTTGCGAATAATTTCTCCTGCGGTGGCGGGGGCAACTTTTCCCGGAAGAAAGGTAATTAGTTGAAACATAAATTTTAGTTAGAGATTATTGTAATTTCATTACCCTCTAATATGACTTTTGAAATTAATTCTTTTGCGATTTTCTTTTTTGTTTCAATATCATAAGAATACCAATCTGTTAAAACACTATCAACCTTTGTACGAATTTTATAGTTTTTATTTGCCTTCAATTCAAGCTGTGTTATTTCATCATATAACATTGCTTTTTCCTTATCCAAAATTTCAATATTTGAATTTATATATTTTGAAACAACTGTTGAACCGTTGGCGAGCTGGTCTATAAGATTTTGAATCTTTTGGTCAATTTCTGAAATTTTTATTTTGAGTTTGTTTATTTGAGGGGTATCTTTGATGATATCTCCTTGTTCTTCTCCTTTAAGAGAGGCTATTTGCTCTAATATAACTCCTTCTACAAAACTTTCAATTTCTTCAACAGGTCTCATTATTCTTGGATAAGGACAAGAATTGTTTTTACGCCCTCTACAGTAAAGATGTTTATATTCCTTATTTTTTCCTTTGCTCTTTTTGACATAGTAACTATATCCACAACTACATTTAACTAAGCCTTGAAGCCAAGACAAACTTCCAGTACCGAGGTTGCTGTGACCTTTTTTACTGTTGAATATGTATTGAGCATCCAACCAATCCGAAGGTTCAATAATACCTTTGTGTTGCCCAAGTGTTACATAATCAGTAGTTAGGTTCACAAACTTGGAACCTGTTCGCTTTTCCTCGTTGCCATAAACATAACAACCAAGTTCACCATCAAATTCATCAACAGGATTGTTTATCGTAGCCCCACGGCTTGACAGATAGTTATATATATCTGCATTGGATTTTACATACACAGGGTTTTTCAACATTCTTGAAATGCATGTAGGACTCCACGGTTTGTTTTTTCTTGTGGGAACATTACAGTCGTTTAAATATCTTGCGATAGCACCAAGACTTTTACCATCAATATAATCAGCGTAAATCTGCTGGACAATAGGACTTTCTTCTGTATTTTCTTCATAGGCGTAGGTCTTTTTACCTTCGAGTTTTGTTTCAATCTTTCGATAACCAAAGGGTGCATATCCACCTAAATAAAAACCTTTTTCGCCTCTGGCATAATAATTGTCAATAACTCGTTGTTGAATTGTCTTTCTTTCCATTTCGGCAAATGTCATAAGTACACATGCGATACAATGCCCCATAGGCCCTTTTATATCAATTTTCTCAGCACAAGAAGTTAACTCTACATCATACTCTATAAAGTCTTCTAACATTGCTGAAAAGTCTCTTATAGAACGGCTTATTCTATCCAGTCTGTAGATAACAATTCTTGATATATTTCCTTCCTTGAGCTCATTCATCATAGCCTGAAATTGTGGTCGGTTGGTTGATTTACCTGAAAAACCTTTGTCAAAAAAAACTTTGTAATCATCACCCTTTTTTAACTCTCTTTCGCATTCTTCTATTTGAAAGTCAATGCTGATACTGTCTTTTTTATCGACTGATTGTCTGGCGTATATAGCTTGCATTATTGAGTCTCCTTTGATAAAATATAAAGGCAGTCATAAAGCGACTGCCTCAGAATTTAAGAGGTGAGCTTTTTAATAATCTCAGCCACTTTTTTTCTAATTTCTACATCCTTTTTTATTCGCTCATTTTCCGATAATTCAGGACTGTAGACTTTGACGGTTAATCCGTCTTTTGTATATTGTTTATACAATGTACCGTAGTTTTTCTGCTGTAATACATCGTGTGAAGAATTGTTAGTTTCACACATAGTAGTAGTCAGCATACTTCCTCCCTTCTTACAATGCCGTAGTTGTAATTAATTTTTTAATTATATACATTGTCTTTACAATTGTACATAGTTAAAATACGGCTATACAATAAAAATATTATTCAGGAAGAGACTTGACCTATTCCTGAATAATATGATAAACATACAGGTCTAAATCTCGCCTTATCTCTAAGGCACGATATTAAATATTTACTATATCTGATAAATATTTACAGATAACACCATGATTTTTGTGTGTCCACTCTTCATATATATTATATTTTGTTACCTTATCGTTGGTTTTGTGTATATATATGAATTCACTTTCTTTTTTATATCCGATTCTTTTCAAAATTCGCAAAGCATCTTTGTAGATGATTCGTTGTTTAAAAATATAACCAGCTTTCGTTCTTCTTATATTGGCAACATCAAAATTGACATCGCTACGGTCACTCAGACCTAAATGCACACAGTAGTTATCTACTTTTAAAGTTACAATATCTTCGTTATTTATCGTGACGACATGTTTTTCGATATTGGGATTTTTAACACCCGCAGTAATCACTTGACCATCAATATAGTAGGCAATTTGTTCATTAGGCACTTTGTAGTCGGGCTCAACTGTCTTTTTTGAATTTTTTACAGGAACAACTTTATTATTATTTGGTATAGATAATTCTATCAAATCCGCAATATCATCCACTAAAGTTGTTTCATTAATGTTTTCGTTTAATAAATCTTTCATAATTAAAGCTCCTTTAATTTTTTTAGTTTTTTTATAGTAATTATATTGGCGAGTTTATCATTAGAGGTTTCTATAACCTCATAAGAACCGTTTTGAATTTCAGTAAAATTATTTTCCTTTGCTAAATTCAAAACATTTTCATAGGTCATTGAACTCTTTTTCATGCGGTCAAAGAGACCGCAACAACGATAAATCTGCATACATTTTTTGTAATATTTTAAACTTCTTAACTTTTTAGTTACCTTAAATGGATTAAGATAATCAACCAAACCGTTAACATCGTATAAATTTTGTATGTCAACGCTACCGTTGTTCCAAATTTTAGATATAAAATCTTTCGATAAATCTATCGCCTCTCCGTCCAGTCTTTTTAACAATAAGTGTAGATGTGGATTGCCACTTTTCTGATATTCAATTACTATTAAACAACGGTACGGAATAGGTTTTTTATTATACCTTTGGAACTTAGCCCAAAAATTTTTAATATCTCCATTCAGCCTGTTATAATCAGAAGTTCTTTTGTTATAGGTCAGGCTTATAAAGACCTCGGATTTATCTCCGAAAAAGTTTGAATAAATTAATAATGATAATTTAAAGAAACTTCTTCGGAGAGAGGAGATAGAACGGTAGGTGTTATTATTTGAGTCAACAGTTATTAACTCTCCTGTTTTTGTGTTGACAAATTCAGTTTTAGATATCTTGCGGTAATTAAAGTCTGAATTATAACTTTTATGTGTAATTAACATAAAGGTGGGAGAGTAATAAACGGTTACCTTATCATTACCGTTTATGGCTAAATCGGAGGTTTTTTGAACAGAGATTTTTCTTTCCTGTTGGTTTATATTTTCACCTCAAATACATGTTAGTTATTTTACGTATACGTCTTTCGACCTTTTTTGATTAATCAATATTGACTGTGCTTTTATTATACATCTTACTTTTTATCAGTCAATTTTTCATAAAAAAATCGAAAGAATATTGAGGGAAAATAAAATAATTTTGAATTTTAAAATATCCAATAATGATTAATAAGAAATATTATTATACTTAGTGAGGACTAAAAAGCAAGGAGGATTTATATGTACGAAGTTAATCTGAACTTTTCAAAAAATTATGAAAGATTAAAAATACAATATATAAGGAAACATCCAGAATTGATGGGAAAACTTCAAAATAAAGATATTGCAAATGATTGTTTCATGTCAGAATCTCATATCTCAAACTTGATTAATGGAAAAACTGAATTAACCACAGAAGATATTAAGACTTTGGCAAAATTTTTTGAAGTAACCCCCTTTGAAATAATCACGGGGTGTCCACCGCAAAATGTGGATATACACATACAAACCGGATTATCAAACGAATCAATACTTTGGTTAAGAGCACATAACAGTAGAAAAAACGAAAAATATAAATATCGAACAGAAATCTTAAATCAAATATTGGAAGATAAAGATATTGCGAGAAGTTTTTTCGATGTCTTATATGAATTTGTTTGTGGAGTCAGAGAAACAGATGAATCAAAACTACACAATTTTAAAAATTTTGAAGATTACATAGAATATACTAAAATGGTTGCGCTATTTAAACTAGGAAAAGTGTTGGACAATTTTTATGAAATTAACAAAAAAGAAGATTAATCCAATGAGACTTTATGGTTATTCAATAAAATAAAAATATATTTTATTGGCGGTGATTAATATGGAATCTTTGAAAGAGAATCAATTTAAACATGATGTGTTGTTTGCTAAAGATACAATAAAGACGTTAGAAGATACTGTTTTTATGTATTACCCTAAAAAGTATCATGAGATATTACCTTTACTTCATAGGGCATATGACCAATTATCTTTGACTTGGTATAAATTAGAAAAGTTTAATTAACATGTTTTCAACACTTAGGAACACTTAAGAAATGTTTATAAAAAAGATTTGATATAATTTCATTACTGGATACTAATGTTTTTAGAAATAGGTTTTGAGTGATATTATTTCTATGTTTAAATAAATATTTCATAAGAATGAGTTAATTGTATCCATAATAATTAAAGAAGATGTAATTTTCAATGGAGTATATCCAAAAGAAATTACATCTTCTCGTTTTATTTATAACTGGACAAATTGTCGAAGATTTCTTACGTTGTTTATGTTATAATAATGTAAGAAGTCTTTTTTTGATACGAAAAAACCTTCTCCGTATATGAAGAAGGTCAATAATTATTTATTTTCATTTTCAGCAGATTCTAAATTTTCTAAAGCATACTCACAACACTGTACAACAAAACTGTTTAATGATACATTCTCTTTTTGGGCATGCTTTGACATCTTTTCCAACAATGATTTTGGAAATCTGAATGTTCTGTTGGTGGTTTCTTCTGTATGACGTACTTTAAACATATAATCACATCCTCAACACAATTATAAGTGCATAAAACACATTTTTATACACTCTATTTTAGCACTTTATTATTGCGTGCAAATTGCAATTGACATTTTGTAATTATATGATATAATTTAATTATAAATTTAGAAAGAGGTGCTGTTATGTCAAGTATTTGTCCAAAGTGTGGAAAGTTTATGGAGGGTGGCATTTGTGAAAAATGTCAGGCTGCTGAAGCAGCGGAAAAATATGAGGCAACACAAACAAAAAAGAAGAACTGGATACCCATAATCGTTATTTTTGCATTAATCATAATTATTCCTCTTGCTATCTTTATGTTCGTTAACCATCAATATAAAATGGCAGAGAGAAACAAAGCTGAAGAAACATATAATGAAATCGTAGAATATTATGAGGATGGAAACTTAAGACGAGCGGTGGTTAAAGCAAACGAGTTTAACGAGAATTATGCCGAAACGTATGAAGATCTTGAAAACGATGTTTTAAATATACTTGCAGAAATAGAAGATGATATAAATGAAAAAACTAAGTCAAGTGATGCTGCTATATCTGCAAATGCGTGCGAAACATATCTTGAACTTTTTCCTAACGGGAAGTATGTATCACAGGTGAAAGTCAGAGAAGACCAAGCCGAGGAATCATTGAAATATGCGGATTCTATTGTTATAGATAATGGCGTTGCTTATTTTTCAACACTAGAATCAACACAAAATGATTCGTTAAGGTTTAACATTTCACTTGACGAATTTATAAGTAATTACAATACTTATGCAAATGAACTTGGTGAAGATATATCCATGAAACTTGCTATAATAGATGGTCTTAAATTGAGTTCCTCAGATTTCACATTAGTAGATTCGGGTGAAGATTATAAGGGAATTTTGTGCGATTTATATGCATATGCTTTAAACACAAGCGGATATCCTCAGAGTTGCCCTATGGCACTACAGGTGGCTGTAGAAAAAGAGAGTAGACTTATATCCTATGTTTCAATTTATCTATCAGCGGAAAACCAAACGTCAAATATGAGAAATTATGCAACCTACATACATTTGCTCGCTTTGCAAGCATTAACGAATAGTTCTGATGTTGAATATTACCAGGAAATGACAAACAACCAAAAAACGTATGGTATTATGGCTATGTATAAAAACGGATTGCAAATATCTCTTGCAAGCTATTCGGATTTTGACGAATTAAGAATTTATCCTTCTACAAGAAAACAATGGGAATCTGATTCGTCATTAAATAAGATAAAAATTAATTAATACAAGTTAGAATTTGTATTTTAAATTCAAAAGAGATGGCAGCAATAAAGAAAGGGGGTTGCTTTATAACCAACTTCTTCTATGTGTTCTAATTCCAATTTAAAACATCATCAACACTACCTTTTCCAATAACTTTTTTGAAAACAGGTAGTGTTTTTTCTATTTTGGTATCTTTGTTAATTGCCGTTATTTTTATTTCTATATTTATCTTGTCATAATTATTTTCTATAATAGTATTCCCAAAAGAGTCTATAACACCTATACCGTCATATTCTTCCGTTATATTAACAATGTTTCTGCCGTTTATGATGATAGGTCTGTTAAACAAGTGCATATAGGCTACATATTTATTTTCTTTGGGATAAATATATGTACCATTATGTGCATCATAGAAAACGGGTCCATTATCTGTATTGCCACAGAAACAGTATACCTCTTTGTTACATGAATTGTATTGTCTTTGATGTACAACTGTTCCTGAATCAGCATTGATAATATATTGATTTGATTCATCGCAACAATAAAAGTACACATCATCTATTGTTACATCTGTAAAATCTTTGGTTTCTTTTGTGTTTGAAAAATAAACCCTTGTACCATTATCATTACTGAGTAATAAGTTGTGACAAAAGGTGTCTAAGGTGTCATATTCACAATCTGATATAGTTACTATATTAAAAGTTGAATCACTCTCGTTGGTGTCTATTCTCTTTATTCCTATCTTTCCGTTTTTATATAATACGAAAGTATTAGGTCCATAAAGAAAAATGTTGTCATATTCTAAAGGGATAACATATGAATTATCTCTACAATCTGTAACACCATACTTTCCATCTTCTGAAACTATTTTTAAATATTCATTTGTTGTACTTTCAAAAATACTTCTTACACTAAATAACATTATAAACTCTCCTTTATAAATTAATGGCGTTGTAACAGTCTGTAATCACTTTTTGTGTGATGCCTATATATCTTAATGTAATCGCACTTGATGAATGATTGAGCATTTTTTGAAGTGTTTCTAATGGTACATTATTTATGTATCTGTGATAAGCCATTGTCTTTCTTAATGTATGAGTACCATAATTTCCTTTAATACCTAAATCTCTTAAAGTGGTTTTGATAATATGATGTAATGGTCTTACGCCTAAACGTCCTCCTTTTCTGCTTGAAAACAAATAATCGTCTAAATTATAAATCTTTTCTGATTTTAAATATGTCTGTATAGCCTCCTTTGAACTTTTATTAAGTACAAAGGTTTTTATTTTTCCTGTCTTCTGTTCTTTAACGGTAACATCGTCAAATATTCTTTCGCCGTCTGTTACATCTCCAATTTTTAAAGACAATAAGTCTCCTGCTCTTAAACCAACATTTATACCTACAACAAAAATACAGTAATCACGTTTATTTTGTTTGCCATATAAATACTGTTTTATTTTATTGATGTCTTTAGTGTTCTTTATGGGTTCCACTTCTTTTTGTAATGTCATAGTCTTTCTTCTCCTTTGTTTACAAATGTAGAATTATTTTTTATAAATATAAACTACGAGTGAAGAAATGTACACCGTTTTTCACACAAAAAAATATTACC
>CAZRZU010000012.1:0-29456 GCA_964604615.1 uncultured Oscillospiraceae bacterium | reverse complement strand
GCTCAATTTCTTCAAACAGCAATTCTCCTTAAATTAAAATATATAATCAATCCTTTCGGCGGGATTTCATTTGATATTCAAATAATCCATGCTTATTGCAATAATAGCAAATCTTTCCGCCGTACATTTTAGGGAATCTGATAGCAGCTTCCTGTTCGGGGTATAATCTTACAGTAAGAACTCTGTCAAATCTCACATAGGATACAAAACCTATGTAATGATCCTTTGTCATTTCGTGATCAAACTCAATATAAAAATCATCTTCAATTTCAGAAATTTTTATTAAATGCTCATCGTCAGGCTCGGTTGCCTTTAATGCTTCAACCTGTTTGCCGCAGCATACAACCTGACAGTTACCGGTGCCTTGCATAATGCTTACGCAATCAGGGCACACATAAAATTTTGTTCTTTTCATATTACCTACTTCCTCCAAATTTTGTTTCAGGTTCCCTGATAAAATAGTTCGTTCACTTACACCGAAAATATCTGCCAAATCAGATATGGTTGATACATCGGGAAATCCGTGTCCTGTTTCCCATTTTGAAATAGTCTTTGGCACAACACCTAACTTATCGGCGACCTCTTTTTGTGTCATTCCTTTGGCTTTCCTTAAATCGCAAAGGAGTTTCCCATTTTTACATAAATCCATTTCCTTCACCTCCACAATTTAAGTATAAAACAGTAATATGAATTAAACAATCCACTATCCGTACACATTATCAGCGTTTCATATAAACCACAAGTTCAGGATTTGTGCAGTTCTCTCCGTATTCTGCAACAAGCAAGAAATCCATCCCTGCTACCAATCCAAAGCATTTTATAAGTTCGCCGTCATTAAATTCACACTCAACCTGATTGCACAGATAAATTTTTTTATCATCAAGTATTTTTACCTCATAACCGTTTGGCATAGGGTATGCTATGTTTACATATGAGCCGTTCATGGCATACAAATCTTCTATTTCGGGCATACCGGGAATACCAAGTCCGTTAAACTCGGAAATTATGGTCTGTTTAAGCTGGTTATATTTTTCTATACCACCTAATTTTATGTACTTGTAGATAAAACACTCTTTTCCAAAAGGACATCCCTTTGATTGGTCACAACCTTTGCAGTTATTATTTTTTCCAAATCCGCAATCGGTACAAGCAGCACCGCAAATTGATTTACCCATTTTTATCCTCCTGTTTTCTTAAATGTTTTTTCAGGCGCCAAGCCTGTATATTCTCTGCTTAATTTGTCTGCACGAGTTTCATTTTCACAGCATTTCATTTCTTTTTTCTCTGTGCAGGCAATTCATCATACATTGACTCAAAAAGCTTAGTTAAAAAGCTTTTGTCGTCCACATTCTCAACGAGAAGCATATCCTTGGCTCCTTCATAAGGCGGCTCATATTTAGCATTATCCATCATTTTTATTGCAGACGGTACCGGTTTTACCAAAAGCCTGTCGTCGCAAAGATATGCCGCGATTTTCCCGTGGTGATAAATTATATATTCACCCATCATCCGCTTATATGTAATGCCTTCAAGAACAGACAATTGCTCTAAAATATACTCCAAATATTCTTTGCTTGTTGCCATGGTTTCACCTCATATTCCTCTTTACAAATTCAATTAATACAGCCTCTCCCTATAACATGCTCTGTTATGCTTTTATTTACATGAATCAATAATCCGCTTTTTAATTTTTCTTTTTTTATCTGTAAACCAAAGAAAAAATCCCGTTCCACTAAAATCAGACACCTGCAATAATAAGTGCCGCCATTGTCTTTTGTTAGGGTATATACAATTCACTCAACGGTATCAGCCCTGTTACACCTTCCCATACCATCAGCTTGTCGCCTTTTTTAAGGTTTATACCTGTTACAGTTGCCGCACCTTCCGAAAATTCAAGAGGAGTTATGCTCACGTCTGTCATTTCACTGTTTTCATAAGAAGCATGAATAAGGATAGCCTCATAAATGCCGTCTGCCGTTACGGTAACAGTACCCGAAGAATATGTTATTTCTGCAGCTATATCAGCCTCAAGCGGGACTATTGTCATGCCGTTTATATATCCGCCGTAGGACTTAGCACCTTTATTTATTGCAACGTCCAGTACACCGTCTGTTACTTCCACCTCTGCAACGAATTCTGCTGCTACCGTTGAATAAAGATTACCCGAAGATACACCTTCCACAACATAACTTGTGCCGTAGCCTGTGTTCCAACATCCGTAATGTATTGTTACGGTATATTTTCCGTTTGGCAGCTTTGCCTTGAACAAGGTTGTCCCCTGCACCTGGTCTGTGTGGAGGTTTTCATAACCTGAAGGCACTCCACCGGGGCCTCGTGTCATATCGTACTGTGTTGATGTGTCCGAGAAACCGTAACGTGTACTGTCCGAATAGACAGTTGCCGCATTTACCTTTGTGTAACCCTCCTGCACATCGCCATCGCCAAAGTCAAAATAATACTCGGGCTTTAATATTTCCAGTCCGTTTATATATCCGCCGTAGGATTTACTTCCTTTGTTTATTGCAAGGTCCAGCACACCGTCTGTTACCTCAACCTCTGTAACAAACTGCGCCGCCTCCGTTGCATCAAGGTTTCCCGTGTTTATACCTTCTATTGTAAAGTTTGTGCCAAAGTTTGTATTCCAGCATCCGTAGTGCACAATAACCGTATACTTTCCGCTGGGCACCTCTGCTTTGAATGTTCCCTCGCCTGTTACCTGGTCATTATGCAAAGCCTCATAGCCTGAAGGAATGCTTCCCGGAGCACGGGTCATGTTACTCAGGGTTGATGTAAATCCGTAGGGTGAGCTTTCAGAATACAGCTTAGATGCCAAAACCTTCACAAAGCCAGACTGTACATCTCCGTCACCAAAGTCAAACTTTAAGGGCTGTGCTACAACTGTTACAACAAAAGAGCGGTTTAATGAAAAATCTCCGCAGGTAACAGTGGCAACAAGTGTCACCGCAACGTCCGCAGTTTGCGGGCGGTTAACTTTTGTTATTGTGTTGTTTGTTACAACAATTGCCTCAGAAGAGCTTGCCCATGTAATAGTTGCACCGTTTGCGGCTTTTCTGGGCAAAATCAAATCGCCTTTTTCTTTCACTGTTGTGGTAGAAAAAACAATTGCATCTGCCGCTTCCTTTGCTGTTTCATAGTTGTCACCCAACACTACTGTTTCGGGCGACAGTGTTACAACACCTTCGGGAAAAGCATCTATCGTAAGGTCATTTATGTAATATTCAATATTGTTATACCCCTGACCCAGATAATCGCCCATTGCATCGTTTTGGGTAATGTCCAAGCCTCTTGCCAACTCCCATTCATCGCTCATACCGTCATTGTCGGAGTCTGTTATTTCCTTTTGAGTAACAGGGAGAGGATAGTATTCATCATAATTCATTTCCTTAATGTTATACTTTTCAATAGCTTCATTCAAAGCTGTATCACTTGAAGTAAGAGTATCAAAATCACGTCCGCCCGTAAGGTAACCGGTACCTGTTTTTGCTTCCTCCATTACCTGCTTATCAATCCTGGGACGCAAATCTGCCCTGATACCTGCACCTGCGTAGTCAAGAACTGTTTCAAATGCTTCGTCGGCAGTTTGTGCATTATATGCCACGGATGCGTCATTGCCGTTCACATCATATACTGCCACGGGAGAAGTAATTTCAAGGTCTGACCTTGTAAGACCCGAGCTTCCGAAGTCAAATCCGTTCCAGTTGTCGGTGTTCATGCTTGTATTATAATCCGCACCTGTGCTTGTTACCATTTTGTTGCCCGTCAGGTAAAAACGGAAGCTGGAGTAATTAGTGCCGCTTGAAAGGTCAACATAGCGGTAACCTCCTGTTGTGGAAAGACCTGCCTTAAAGTAGTTGCCTACATAGTTAACCTGACCGAATGTACCGTATGCTGTCTGATAACCCCAGTTGTATATAACGTTGTTTACGTAGTCTATTGCACCTGTTGACTTGCCTCGGTAGTTGCGGGAAATGTTATGAGCAATCATATTATGGTGCCATGTGTTGTTGGCTTTACCCAGCATTATACCAAAACCGTGTGCGCCCTTTGCATGATAAGAAATACAGTTTGAGGGACCGATTATGGAATACTGCACCGTCTGGTTAACATTGTTTGAATACAAGCCAAACTGTTCGTCATTTGCCCAACCTATGGAGCAGTGGTCAATGACCGAGTTTGAGCCTTTGCTGCCGCCCCATGCGTCGCATTCGCTGTCGCCGTTTTCACCGGGACGCGAAGAAACAAAGCGGATAATAATATTATCTCCGCCCATGCCTATTTTTCCGCCACGGAGGGTTATGCCACCGCCGCCGGGAGCTGTCTGCCCTGCTATTGTTATGTTGCCCTTTACAACAACGTCAGATTGCAGCTCAATAGTTCCGCCCACGTCAAACACTACTATTCTGTTAGATGCCGAAACAGCATCACGGAAAGAGCCTGTACCGCTGTCGTTAAGATTGGTCACATGGTAAACCGTACCGCCTCTGCCCCCTGTGGCATACTTGCCTGCACCTTCTGCACCGGGAAATGCAACTATATTGTTTGCTGCGTAAATCTGATTATGTATTGGAACAATTGCTAAAACTATCAAAGTTGCCAATAACATCGACACTGATTTTTTCATTTTCATATCCTCCATATACTTATCTTAGCAAATATACTCCTTATTGTATATTATTTTATCAACTGTAAATGCAGTAGTAAATAGAATTATGTTGTTTTAACGCATAAACTTGTAATTTTAATCAAAGCAGCTTTTGTCGCGCTTTTGCACATAGTATTTTTTAATATCCTTACTTTCTCCTGTAAGAGAGACATTATAAGAACGGTTTTCAACAGAACATAACTTTCCCATTTAAAAAGCAGACCTAAAAAAGTCTGCTTTTAAATTTATTAAATTAATGAATAAAAATCCGCAGATTTTTAAAATCCTTTCATAATGCCTCTCAGCTGTTCTATGCTTAAACTCTGAACAGGGTTAAATTTGTCGGATTCCATATATTTGCATATACTTTCAGCCATTGCCCTTACGGACGGATACTGCATTTTTTCCAGCAGACCCATGCTGCTTAAAATAACCTTCCCGTTTCCGCATTTTGCTTCCAGCAAAAATCCCAGCTTTCGCAGTTTTACGAATGAATCCATAACGTCAAACAAGGGGTCAATGTAATCGGGCAGAATCATTGCACGGGAGTTTGTCAACGGCCACCACTGATAATCCGAATGACTGTCAGTTGGGAATTTGTTAAACACAGGGTGCTCAGGATCAACACAAATACCCATAAATCCACTTTGAGAAGGGAATGTTACACATGACCAGAAATCTGTTGTAAAATGAGTTTTTATGCTGCAAGGAAATTCCTCCTCTGTTGCAGGTGGAGACAATAACACATTCTCGCCTTTATCAAGATAAATCCTTGCTTCATCCACAGCCCTGCATATGTGCACATTTTCAACTTCGTAGCCTTCGTCAGTATATATCCACACGGGATATTTGTTTTCGATGTCTCCCACGCGTACACGCAGCATATATTTTCCCGATGTTTTTATTTTGTTAAGTGGTATTGTATAGCTTCCCAGCTCTGTAAGCCCGCCTTTTTTGCAAACAACCTCCTTACCGCAAAATTCGCCAACACCATCAAGAGAATATGTAATTCTCCCGCCCGCATCCTCCTTCGAATAGTTTGCAAAACAAAGGTTAAAATCAAGATTTGCGTTAACGGTAAATGTATAGCTGTCCATTTTAACCAAAGGCAAACAGTCGGTAAAAAATGCTCTGAAATTTGCAGGTTTAGCAAAATCGTAAGGCTTTGGTTCAAAATGGGAATTTATCATGCCTACCAATGCTGTACCCTGTCCGGGAAAATCCTGCAATCCCAAAAGCGAAATCCCCGACATCTGCTCAGTTCGCAATACTGCCTCCACCTCTTCGCGGTAGGCTATAAGGCTTAACTCGCCGCTTGCTTCGACCCATTTTTCCCATTTTTGCAAAAATCCTTTTTCCTTAACCTTTTGCCTTATATACTCCAGATTAGTTCCATCTAAAACACCCGAGAACTTTTCCAGTTCTTTAAAGTCGGGCAAAACCTCGTACTGTCCAACCTCAAAGGAAAAGACAGGCTTTTTATAAACTTTTCGGATTTGCTCCATTGTATCGCAATAGTCTCTAAGGGTATTCGGGTATTGGTTGTTTATATGCCCCTCCAAGCCTGCATTGGTTCCGCGGAGCATGCAGTTATAGTAATTTGATGCCGTATAGAAATCGCTGTTATCATCTGCTCCTTTTTGTCCGTAAAAGGCATTTGATGCAATTGCATACAAACGGGTAGAATCTGCTTTTTGTGCCCATTTAACCAGAGCTGCAAGTCTTTCCAGTCCTATATTACCTGCCTGAAGCTCGTTTCCCATGGTAAGCATGCAAAAAGACGGATGGTTCGCATATGTTTCGAGTATGCTTTTTAATTCCGCCGTATAATAATCCAGGCTTTCGTCGCTTTCCAATGCATTTTGGGGATCCCAGTTTGAAAGCTCAGGTTGTACAAGCATCCCCAGTTCATCTGCCGCAACAAATGCCGCTTCAGGAGGGCAATGAGAATGAAATCTCACACAGTTCACTCCATATTCCTTGTACAACAAAAAATGCTTTTTCCATTCATCCTTCGCCATGGGCATATGCCCCGAAGAAGCGAACACACAACAGTTTGCTTCACTCCGCAAAAAAATTCTGCGCCCGTTAAGGCTAAGATGCCCCTTGCCGTCATCTGAAAAAGTTCTTATTCCGAAATTTACACACATTGGCTCATGCAATTGGGAAGAAACCGTCATTGAATACAGGTTGCCCTCATATTCGTCCCATTTTTTAACATGGGGTTTATAAGGCACGTTACAAAACTGAATCTTATTTATCCCTTTATGCAACTCCACATCCCTGCTCACACTGTCTGTTGCATCGCTCTTTAAGCAAAGCCCGGCAATACAATCTTCAATGCTGTCAATTTCAACAGTCACATCAAGATGAGTTTCCCCGGGGTATACCCTTACAGATTTTATAAAACTTGAGCATCTTTCCTCAAGCCGGATTTTGCCCAAAAGCCCATTCCAGTTTGTCTGGGTTTCATTTGTCGCAGCTGACGAATATTTGATGGACTGTACAGGTAAGCCTTTGTATGTATTACTGCTTATAAAAACTATTTCATTTTCTTTTTTCAACAAATCTGTCACTTCAAACTCATAGGGAGTTGACAGTGTTCCTTTTTCGTACTCTGCCACGTGCTCCCCGTTAAAAATAAACCCCAGTTGACGTGCCCTCTCAACCTTAACAAAATACCTTTTCTCCTCAAGCTTGTCAAAGGGAAAGCTTCGGGTAAAACAAACCTCGCCCTCATAGGCATGCTTTCTTGTAAACCTGGTTGTGATAACATCTGTATCAACCGCTTCCGTTGCCGCATCAGGATGCCACTTTTCAGCGGTCAGCTCTCTTTCACCAACACAGTTTTCGTCCAGGGTTCCGGGCAGATTAACATTGCGTATTTTTCCGTCAATCAAAAGTTTATATTCACCCGACAAATCCATAAATTTCACGTTTTAAAACTCCCTGTAAAAATCATTTTTCATTTCGCTTGTAACCAGATAACATTCTCTGTTCTCTAAAAGCATTGCAGGCACCCTCCACTCTTCTCCGCAGTAGAAATTATCTGCAACAAGCTCTCCGTCCGCATAAATCTGCGCCACGTCATATTCGCCCTCAATTATAACAAAGCCTTGGCTTCCCGTAACCTTTATTTTTTTCCAGGTTCTCTTTCGTTCGCCGCCAAAATTAAGTTGGTCAACATAGGGTGGCATAAAAGGTTCTTCTACAACAGTAAATTCAACCTTACAGGGAACAACTTCTTTTTTGATGCTTGTTTTTTCAAACCCGTTTTCCGTATAAGTAAAATAATCAAAATCTCCTGCCTGTACACAGTCTATTTTACCGTTTTTCAAGTATATATCGCACTTGTTACCCAAATAAATTTTTCCGTCAAGCTTTCTTAAATACCTTGCCTGGTCCAAGGTGAGAGTCACAATTTTAACCTCATCAACTTCAATACAGGAATCAAGCCCCGGTTTTACGGCAATTGGTTTTTCGCCGCTGAATTTAAATACGGGAGCAATGTTGTCAACAGCTGCAAAGAAGTATGCGTTGCCGTCTTTTGCCAGAAGCTGGCAGGTTGCATACTCAAGCATGTTTCCACCCATTTTCAAATTGAACGGAAGTATAAATGCCTTGTCGCAGCACACATCAAAAGAAGGAAATTCCACATCCAATGTTTTGATTGTTACATCTTTAACATCTTCAAGTTCATACTGTCTTTGGTAATGGTTAACAAACACAAAGCCGCCTTTACCGTCAGTACGCATGCAGTAACGAAGAGCTGTTAAGTCGGTTGCTTTTATAAGCTCTTCCGCTTCCACATTTTCCATAGGAGCAAGAATGTTTCCAAAATCTGCCACGAACATATGCAGCAAATTTAAAAGTCCGTACTGCTCCCCTGTTTCACCGTAGGATGAAAGAGCCGTATGATAATCATAATTAAGAACAGGGTAATCGTTTGGATATCCCGTTGCCTTTGATTCGTTCAAGGTAGACAGCTTTCCTATTTTGTTAACTCCGCCGTGGTACATATAATACCCGATAAGGTTATTCCCGCATCCCAACTTGACAAGACTCATTGCATATGCGTCCATTCCGCTTATGAGCATTCTCCTGTGATGTGTGGGATGAAGTCCCGCTCCCAGCTCGCATGTTACATAAGGATATTTTTCATAAGGCAGCATCCATCCGTCCTTTTCGGAAGGCTTTATAATATCGTATCCGACTGCGGAGTCGTTTCGCATTGTGTTAAAGGCATAATGGGGCGACGGAGGCAGTTTGTTTGTATGTCCTGCCCACGGTGCTTCCGCATAAGCGGCAAACACGGGCACCACTTCATCCACGGGGATTTTTGCACCGTACATGCTGTTCCAGCCGGTAACAGTATAAAGCGGCGCATCATAGCCTATTTCAAGAGCCAATTTTTTAAGAGCAAGCAAATGCTCCGCATTGTCTACAAGCTCGTTTTCAAACTGTACCCCTATGATTGGTCCGCCATCCTTATAAAAGAAACCTTTTACTTCGTTGTAAATTTTTTCGTACCATATTCTCGCTTTTTCCATATAACCGGGGTTATTGTCCCTGAGCTTATAGGGCTTTTTTAAAAGCCAGTCGGGGAAGCCACCGTTACGGCATTCACCATGACACCAGGGACCTATCCTTATTACAACATCCAGCCCTGCCAGGGCGGCATCTTCAACAAATTTACGTATATCTCTGTCGCCTGAAAAATCAAACTCGCCTTCAATTTCTTCGTGATATATCCAGAAAATATACGTTGCAACAATGCTCACACCGCCTGCCTTCATTTTACACAATTCTTCATACCAGTTTTCCCTTCTGTCCCGTGTAAAATGGTATTCCCCCATAACATCAATTTGCGGTATTCCACCTCGCTCAAAATAAACGTTTGTAACGTCTATTCGCTCACCCTTCGGATTGCTTCCGCCCATGTTAAGATGATTTCTGATTATGGGTGTTTTTTTATAATCTTTGAATTTATAAATCAATTTCCTCGTCCTTTCATTTTCATAATTTTGTTTTAACACACCCCAGTCTTTCTGTCAACATAATGTCAGCTTTTTTCAACAAAATTCAATATTTCAGCTTTGCAATTTTTCAATTTTTGCGCATTGGGGTCTGTCCCCAGTGAGCAAGAAAAGTAAAAGCTCTCCCGAAGGAGAGCTTTTTAAGTTTAGGTTAATTACATATCTGCATAGTTAAATACTATTTTGTATGTACCATCACCGTTATCTGTGATTGTAGTAACAGGACTAACCTTAGAATTGTTGTTGTTAATTCTTACGTATTCGTTAAAGAGGTCAACGTCAATCTTTGCGTTGCCAACAGCTGTAAGAGTAACTGTATACTTACCATCAGCATATGTTGTGTCGCCAACTGTGAAGAATGCATCGCCTGTGTAAGCACCGCTATCATCACCTGTACGAGCTGTAAGTGCACCTGCTTCAGTATTATCAGAAAGTGTAAGTCTTACACCTGTCTGGTTAACGTATGCATTAAGTACGTTTATAAGTACAGGAGGCATACTGTCGTAATTTGTGCCTGTGGAGTCATTGCTCTGGCCGTAATCTCCGTCACTGTAACCCTTTGTAAGCAAGCCTGCTGCAACCTGATAAATACTTCTTGTAACAGATTCGCCGTAGAAGGTTTTTCCGTCAACTGTAATGTAAGGAGTTGCCGTAAACTTACGGTTGTAGTTAGATTCTGCAAGGTTTGTAAGTGCAGATGTGAATACCGTCTTAGCATCGCCATCCTGCCAGCTTTCAGCTTTGATTGTAACCGAGGCATCACTACCGTCAGCTGTAATTACAACACCGAATTCCATTTCTACACTTTCTTCCTGAGAAAGAGTAGCAAGGGTATCAGTAAGGTTAATTGTTGTTATAAAGCGGAGACCGCTGCCTGTGGAAACCTTACCGTTTTCGTCAACACCTTCACCAATTCTTACCTGTGCACCATTAATCGTGTTTATACCAAGGGATGCATAGCTTATAAATTCTGTGTCAGCTGTGATTGCAACCACTTCATTAGGCTCGTAAACCTTGCATGTTTCAGCATCGGAGTATGCAACCGCACCGGAAGGAAGTGTATAGCTACCATAAGCAACTGACGTTTCTTCGCCGATTGTTACATTGTAGCCTGTAACAATTGCCATGCTACTGCCTTCAATACCGTACAAACCGCCCTGCGCATTACCGATGATTACAATATCGCCCTTTGCTGCGGCTGCGACAATCTTAGTTGCATCCAGTGCAATTTCACGTGTACCAACACCATAGTTATCGGGGTTAATTGTTGCAACAAGGGTGTCGTCAGTAAGCTTCGCGAGAAGAGCATCCTTGTCGCTTAAGTCAAGTGCTCTGTATTCACTTACGGGGAGAACATAGAACTTAACGTTTCTGTAATCCTGGTTAAAGTTTGTTCTTACAACGTTTGCAGAAAGTGCATAGTATTCCTTGCCGTTTTCTGCTGTAAGAACTGCTATACCAAGTCTGTCATTGTCCTGGCCCCATGTATATGCCGCAAAGTTTGTCTTACCTGCATAAACTGCATCATCATCAAGGTTACCTGAGTAAACAGAGTGAACATTGTTTTCTATTCTTGTTGAGTATACATTACCAAGCTTTTCAGCAGTGAGTGTGATTGAACCGTTATAAGGCACGGGAACTTCACCTGTTACTGCTTCTGTAACGGCATACTCGCCATTTGCACCTGCGTAAAGTGCACCTACCACTCCGCCTGTATACAGAGTACCAACCATAAGCTTTGCCGTACCGGAGTCAACTGTTGTTCCGTCCGTTGAGTAGTTCATTGTAACATCAACAGGTACGTTGCAAGCTTTAAGAATTGTAAGAAGGTCGCTTGTATTAACTGTTGCATCATTAACCATAATTACAGGCAGTGTTGTAAGCCATGTGGGGTTAGACTGAACTGCATTTGTAATATATGTGTTATCTGTACCTGCCTGGTTAATAAGGTTAGATGTGGAGCTTATAGCCTGCATTACACGATACATGTTATTAACTGTACCTGTCTGTGAATATGCATGGTCAACCTGAGCCTGAATGTAGTCTGCTGCAAGAGAGCTACTTGACACACTTGCATCGCCGAAGCTGTAGTTGGAGTACATCTTACCGTCAAAAGCAGTGCTTGTTGTACCGCGGAGGATGAAGCTGCCAACAGAAGCATCTGTTGCAACTGCTCTGCCGAAGAGCACAATACCTGCCTTTTCTCCGTTATTTGTAAGATCTCCGTATGTAACAGCACTAAGGTCTGTGCCGTTATTTATTGTTACATAGTCGTAAATGCCTGTTTCTGTGAGAAGATTATTAAGATCAACCCAGCTTTGCGCAACACTGTCGCCGGAAGATCCTGCGGAGCTTGTTTTATCCCACATTTCCTGGAAGTCAAGAACTACAATTTCACCGGGGTGTTCTTTAGCCCACTGTGCAATTGTGTACAGAATGGGTCTGAACTCGTCACCGAGATAACCGTGAGTTGTGTAGAACACACCGTTTGTATGAGGTGCAGTATAGATGTAGAGATAAGTTGAATCCGAGTCGGAACGTGAAAGACGGATGTCAAAGTATCTTACACCGTGGTTAAGCATTGTAAGTGTATCCTTGCTCTGCGCCTTACTTGTGTTTAATCCAATACCTGTCATGGCACCCTGTGAACCGCTGTCGCCCTGAGCAACACCTGCCGCGTCCTTATTGCCGCTTGCAACGTTCGCTGTAAACGCATCATGTGCGCCCAGCATGTTAAGGGATACAAAAGTTGTGTCTGTGGCTACATTGTCAAAGAATGCCACGTCCTCAGTAGCTTCATAGTTAAGTGTTACAACAGAGCCGGAAACCGTCTTGTTTTTGAACACATAACCTTCAAAATAAGGTATCTTTACGTTGGGGTATACTGCATTATCGTCATAACCGAGCTTATCTGTTGAACCTGTATATCCCGAGAAGGAGTCAAGTGTTGTTGTGCCTGAAACTGCGTTTACAACGTATGTTTCAACACTTGCTGTGTCGGAATGAACCTTAATGTTGGAAAGTGTGTATTCACCGCCGCCATTTGTGCAGAGGTTAATAGAGTTTATGTAATCACTTGCTGCTCTGAAGCTTCTGTTTGTAACGGCTGCAACTGTTGTCTTTGCATTCACATCGTAAACAGTTAAATCATAAGTGTCTGCGCTTGCATCACCACGGATAAACATGCGGTATGTAGTGCCGGCTGTGATTGTTGCAAGTATTTCGTCAACAGGTTGAGCCTTGAGCGAACCGGAAGTATCATTATTTGTACCGATACCAATCTGCCCTGCGCCCCAAAGAGCACCGTCTGCTGAAATGTAAATCCAGTTATTTGCAATGTTTGTTGATACAAAGTCAAATTCCATGTAGAATTCGTCGCTAAGGTTTACGGGGAAATTAAGAACATTACCGCTACCTGCTGTTGTACTTGTGGCATCGTTAAGTTCAAAGGTCTTACTAAGCACTGTAACAGTTGCCTCAGCCTTTATTGTGAGACCGTCAATTGTGCCGTAAACAGTGTTAGTTCCCACAGAGAGAGAGGATGTATCCCATGAGGATACTGTTACGGTAGTTGCTGCTCCTGCACCTGTCTTTGCACCAAGAGTTGTGGGAAGAACAGGACTGTTACCGTCGATAACCGTAACACTTGTTACATCAATTTCAGTAATAGCATCTGTTGTGTATGTAATCTTAACAACATCTGTATTACCAACTACTGTATAGCTTTCCGGATTGGAAGAATCCTTGGAATAAACATTTCCGCTATATGTAATTGCTTCGGGAACAAGGTTTGTGTCTGTAAGGTCAATTGTGCTGCCTATAATACCGTTAACTGTAACACTTGTTGCAATTTCGGTTGAGTTGTCAGAAGAGTCAATAAACTTAATTGTTGTTGCAGCCGACTGTGAAGCATCTACTTCAACTTTGTAAAGTTCCACGTCTGCAAGACCTACACTACCCCAGCCTTCAAAGAATACAAGGTATTCGTTTGTTGCTGTAAATACACCTGTCTTCTGCACCCATGTACTGTCTGTGCCGAATCCGCCATTGCCTACAAGGTCCAATCCTTCTGTGGAAGGACTATCGGACTGACCAAGACCATGCCACTGGTCGCCTGCTTTAACCCACATGCTGTAATAGTATGTGCTGCCAATTTCGATGTCCCATGCCTGTTTAATAGAGTTTGTACTTGTTGCACCGCCTGCACCTGACGAAAGTGCCGCACGGGTTGAAGATGAGGGCTTGTCACTTGTTGTGATTGAATAGCTTTCGGGCGGTGTGCTATTTGCACGGCTGTACCAACCGTTCATACCGTATTCAAAGTTACCATTGGGAACAAGGTTGCCGCTTACAATCTTGTAAACCGCTGTATCGGTAGAAACTGTATCACTGGTTGTAAGGTTGCCCCAGTTGTCAAGCAATGTCATTTCAACAGTTGTACTGTCACTGATGCTCTGTGCTGCTGCATAGTAAAGTGTATTTGTACCATTTGCACGGTAGTAGTACTCATCAAAGTTTGCTTTTGTTACAGCACTTGTATTAATGGTCTGTGTTTTTGAATCAACTGTTGTGCCGTTAACAGTGTAAGTTACAATAATGTCTTTATTTGTTGCAGAGGGTTCAATTTCGTAAATCTTAAAGTTTCTTACAGAAACCTGACCCCACTCAAATGCCCAACCTAACTGGAACATAAAGTAACCATCACTGTTTGCTGTTGCAACGTTATCAAGTGTTATCCACTGGTTTGCTGTTGTTGTATATCTGCCACGTCCAATACTGCTATCCAACACCCATGTAAGAGTATTAATGTCGCCGTTAGTACCGGGGATTGAATTTGCATGTGTATCTCCGTTTACACTTACAGCAGTAAAGCCTATTACGTTATTCTGCCAACTTGCAACACTTGTAGCCATTATATCAAAGGACATATAATACTGCTTGCCGGCTTCTGCCTTTAAGTAAGTATTTACATCGCTTGCATCCTTCATCCAGCTTGTAAGAACGGCTGCCATGTAATTTTCACTTGCATCACTCTTGAAGGGATACTGCTCACTGTTTGTCATTGTTGATACAGCAGGTGTTGTAACATAGGCAAGGTCACTTTCAGTTGCAGCAGTATAGATAAAGTGCATATCTGTTGTGGATCTCCAACCGCCGCCTTCATAAAGATAAGGTCTATCGGAAAGAGGATTATGTACCTTATTTACATAACCGCCCTGCCAGCCTGTTACGTATGTATACGTACCGTCGTTTGTAGTTTTTGACATATCACCGTTATAGATAAGGTTGTCGGTAACAAGGTCGTAGCTCACACCGTTAACTGTTATCTGTTCGCGCTTTTCAGAAAGGTAGGTGTAAGTAATTGTCAAATTATTTGCGCTCGATGATGCCACAAAAGTTGAAGGGTTACTTGAATCCTTTGAGTAAATGCTTGTACCGTAGGTGATTGTCTGAGGAGCATATTTGCTAATGGTAATTGTATCGCCTATCTGGCTGGATACCATTATTTGAGATGCTATCTCTTCACCGTTTTCGTTGACAAACTTAATAGTTGTAGTTGCATCCATGTCAAAGTTGATTTCTGTTGATGCAGGCGCATCTATGGCTGTACCGCCCACATACAAATCATACTGCCCTATACGGTCGCCCTCTGCCATTTTCAAGTAATATGTAACAGTATTGCCGTCTACAACCTTCTGGTCTATGTAACGAATTTCGTCAGCGGTTGCCGTTACAATGCTAACACCCTTTTTAACAACTAAAAGGGTAGATTCCTGTGCTTCCTCGGGACTGTTGTAAGTAACAGTAACCGTTACGGTTCTGTCGTCATCTGTGCCGACTGCCGCAACAAGAGATGCTATTGTTGAAGCTGATGCTGTTGTTGTCATAGCAAAGGCAAGCAACAAGCTTATTACAATTGTAAATATTTTTTTCATTTTGCTATCTCCTTTACGGATTTTTTATATCCAAAGCCCATAAGGGCATTTTCGACGTTTACCATGACCACATGAGGACCGTCCCAACAAAGCCTCGCAAGGCTTCTTTGGCAAATCGTGTGCCGATTTCGCCAAAGGGGGACTGTCCCCATCGGTCTCGCTTTGTGATTTTTAGGTAATTAATGCTTAATACTGGAAGCTTCTTATCCACTGACAACGGAGTCCGTCGTTCCATACCATTGTATCGTCGGGTTCATTTTCCCAACCGCCAATACCGGTGTTAAGGATAAGTCTCATATTCTTCTGATATGCAAGGGATGTGTCGGCTTGAGTGCTTGCAAACAAGCTGCCATCCACATAGAACTTAATGTAGTCATAGCCCCAGTCCATACTAAAGGTATGGTAACTTGTGGCAACGTTTATGCTACTGCTGGTTTGTTTACCAAATCTGTTGTCAGAATCTCCTTCACCGTGAAGTGCTGTATGCCATGCATTATGACCGTATTTTGATGAAAGTGTTTCAAAAATATCGATTTCAGGCGGCCATGAGTCACGACCTGTTAACCAGAATGCGTTCCAGTAACCAATAGGGCTTTCAGGCTGTTTGAATCTGCCCTCAACAAAGCACTGTTTGTTGTAAACCTTGTCCTGAATACTTACAACACCAACGTAACCTGCCCACTTAACCCAGTCTGTTCTGCCAAAGTCACCGTTGTACTGCTTACCTGTTTCACCGCTTGTATCCGTGGGCCAAGCACCGGAATCAATCTTTGTTGCCTTAAGGAGCAGCTCACCGTTTTCAACAATTACGTTATTCTTAGTAATAAGAGCCGTAAAGTTGTAGGAATCATTAGTGGGGTTATTGCTCTTCCAGGGGTAATTTGTCCACCACTGGCTTCCGATAGAGCTTCCGTAGAAGTTATCGCTTGCATATGCCGTACCTTCATTTCGCAGGTAGAAGGTTGCCTGTGCGGCAGACCACATCTTCCAGGGCTTTACGTCACCTGTTATGTAATCGCTTGTTGAGTCATACAGGTACTTGTCTTCCATGGCACTGCTGTCCGAATTTGCACCCTGAAGGTATGCACGGTATGTGTATGTACTGCCTGTATAGTAACCTACATTATCGGCAGCTTCTTTGTAGAATGTTGCGCTTGCCATAAATTCGCCTGTGTTTTCAAACTTTTTAAGGTAATAGGCATCGCCCATTTCGCAAACTACAAAGTATCCGGGTTTTGTAACAGATTCTAACGATACACCCGTACCGATAAGACCTCTGCGTTCTACAAAACGTGTTATTGCAGGATTCTTATTCGCCGCAACACTTATAACCCCGTCTTCGCCGTTATGATAAATGTATCTTCCGTAAGCTGTGCCGCTTGTAGGATACGAATCAAGTCTTGTTGCTTCCAGTCTTATTATTCCGTTTGTGGGGTCAACACCTGTATGTGTTCCCGTCTGACGGTCAACGGCACGAAGCTGGAGATTTGTTACAGTCATTTGATTTTTCGCTCCTGCGCCTGTATTAAACGTAATGGTTGCCGGAGCTGTGTATGCCCATGCACGATTTCGTGCAAGCTCTGCGTCTGAATATGAGAAATACACAACCTGTGTTTCTGTCACCTGAGAATCAGAAATTGTAACAAAGCAAGTTCTGTTGTCGGGCGAAACCAAAAGAGAAAAGCTCAATTTTTCATCTTTGTTAAATGTGTTTTCAAACAAATCTACAGGAGAGCCTTCATTAAAATAGTTGCTTATAATCTGTTTAACCGCAAGCTTACTGTCGCTGTTGTCAAGCTTTATCTGAACTGCCGCATGATTATCCAGGTCGGCGCCACCAGTGGTAATACCGTCCATAAGTGAAATGCCCGAATAATATGCATTTGTATCTTCACCGTCAATTGTTGAAGGAACCTCTAATTCAAATGTAATCTCATAATCGCCTCTGTCATCAGGCACTGTAAGCATCTTTTGCGCCAAAACTCCGCCTGCACCTTCAACAGATTCGCCTCCGTATGCTTCAACCTCAGCAACTCTTATCCATCCGTTGTTAGAGGAGTCAACTCTTGCATAGAATGTAATTTTTATGTACCGTGCATTTGTCGGGGCAAAGTATGCTGTCTGAATATCATCCGTGCTCTTCGCAGTTGTCTTTTCCACAACTGTTGTATAGCTCGAATTATTCGTACTTACCGCTACCGAGTAAGTATACGTTCTGGAGGAACCGTTACCAAAGGCAATTCCCACACCGGAAACATAATTTACAGAGCCTAAATCTGCAACTAATGTTGCAGGTGCATCGTCTGTTACACCGCTTGCTGTCCATATTGTAGCAGTATTGCCGTCAAGCACATTTGTTGCCGCATTTGCGCTTTCAGGCTCCTGGCTTACCGTTACGGAATCAATTTCAATCTCTTCGCCCAAGCTTCCGTCGCGGCCCACGGCATCATATAAAACAAGTCCATCGCCGTCAACCTCTGCATAGAGCTTGTTTCCCATTAAAGGCTGGTAATCTGTATATGTCATTTCATCCATAGCAGAAAATGCCCAATCATCCGCCATGTCTTCACTTGCCATAAGTATCTCGCCTTCGGTGTCATCAAAGCCGTATACTGCAATCTCGTTAATACCCACTGCGCCATAGGCTACAACGCGCACATACTTACATCTTAAGTTTGAAAGGTCAACACTTTCGTCAGCTGTACTTGTTTTTTCTGTAACAGCGGTAAAGTTTTCACCGTCTTCACTTACGTACACCGCATATGTAGTGTTTACAGAATCAAAGTCCACGTTTACGTTGCACACAAGGTAATCTCCGCCAAGGTACATTGTGACAAAGTCGCCCTCTGCGGTGGCATTCCACTTTGTGGTGGTACTGCCGTCAACTGCATTTGATGCCGTTGCATAATTAAGATTGCTTGCCCACACGTCAGCTTCTGTGATGCTGATTTTTTCACCCGCCAAGGTATCAACCTCTGTACATTCGCCGCTTGACATAGAGCAAAGAGGAATCATGCCCTGATCCCACACATGGATTTTAACAGTTCCGCCGTCAAGATCTCTCAAGTAAGCAAGACTGTCGCTGCTTTGAGCTTCAACCACCACAGTGATTTTTTCCATTTTTTCAAAAACCGAGTTCGAATCAAAGTAAGCAATGTAAACGAAGATTTCTTCGCTGCTACTTCCCAGGTTTTCCGTTTCCACATAGAAAACAGCTTGTGTATCGGTTTTTCTGCCGGACACCGTTGCACTAACATCGCTTGCCGCCACGGGTACAGTCAGAATCGAGCATATTAATACAACACTCAATATAACAGCTAAAACTTTTTTCATGCCTAAATCTCCTTTTCCAAAAAAATCCGTTACTCTATTATACATCTACGATTTTTAAAAGTCTATAATTTTTTTAAAATTTTTCTTAATTTTAGGCATTTTTTAACCCATGCCCAAAAATACAAACTATTTATATAAACAAAAAAGGAGCTGAAGCAAACATGATTTTAAAAATCATGTTTGCTTCAGCTCGTTATTTTTTTATATGTTTTTTCTACCGTTTAATATTTTATTCAGCAGTATATGTTTTTATGCTGATTCCATCTGAACTCAAATTAATTCTGTAAAGTTCAGAATAGTCGCTGTTTGTGCAGTACAGTCCGTCTTCCATTATAGAGAGCTCAATAAGCATCGAATTGCTGTTATATATAGTGCTCGACTTATTATTCTTTAAATCATATGCCATAACTTTACACGAGTTATAATTTCCTACTCTGCCTGACGGATATTCTATGTAATACAATATTCTGCTGTCATTTGCCGTATACAAATTAAGGAAGTTATACAATGCATAGCCATTGGGTTTGACAATTTCCTTTGTTATAACCCCGTTAACCACCTCGTTAATTGCACCTGTGTCAATATCGGTATAATACATTACAGAATCATTTGTATGGTCAATATCAAAGAACTGAATGCCGTAACTAAACATGCATTGTCCCACAACACCAAGTTCCGGATATGTCCACATATTATTGAGCAGACTTGCATCCTTGAGGTCTATGGCATAAAGCTCGCAGTTTTGATCCAAGTTTGTATAATAAAGCTTAAAGTCGTTTGTAACATGTATATTCCAAGCTCTGTGTCTGGTCAGCCTTACAGTAGTGTCTTTTTCGTGTCCCACCTGAGCCACGTATACATATCCGCCGTAAGGAGCATAGTCATAGGCAATAAAGAACAACTTGTCATGTATAATCATAATTTGAGAAAAGCCTTTGATCTCCAAATAGTCAGGCAACGCAACCTTTTCAATTTTGGTTACATCACCGCTGCTGGCATTAAACTCGCCTCTATACATTTTTCTGTCTTCAGCAGAAACAAAGTATATGTATTTCTTAGTACCCGAGCTTGCGTAGGCAAGCTGCCTTGCACCGCTTTGTACAACCTTTATAAGCTTATCTCCGGACTTTTCTGTAATTCCTATAATCTTTTTTCCGCCGGCTACCAATGCGAGGGAATTGTTCAGGTGATTGTTGTTATTTGTGCCGTAACTTACATATTCATTAAGCATATTTGTAAAGTTGGCACTCTTTGTAAGGTTTGTGTAGAAAGAATAACTTTTTGCCTGTTTTGCCGTACCATCTATTTCAGTAAATACTTTTTCAAAAACAGCATCATACTCCTGAGATGATGTATTGCCCATTATATGTATAGCGCCATACTTTGCATCTTCGTAAATTATAAAACCAAATCTTTCAATGTCACTGACTGCCATATAAGTTTTTCCGAAGAATGTTTTCATTTGTTCACCATAAACAACAAGGTCATCTTCATCCTTGCGAGTTATTGTAAACTTATTTCCTTGAATTGTAACTTTTTGAGCATTAAACTTCGTAGCGCCAAGCAATACGTCATTATACCAAATAGGAACTGTCCCGTCCTTTGTTCTTATAGACGTTGCACTTGTTGCACTGTCCCATTCAACAGTATAACCTAACTGTTCAAACAAAAATCGTAACGGAACATATGCCTTGCCGCTGTCGTACAAAGGCGCACTGAACATTGCGTTCTCATCTTTGCTTGAATTTGCCATTTCAACCATTTTCACACTAAGCCTACCCTCGACAATAGCAGTTGTTCTACCCATGCCGAGCACCATGTGTACACTTGTGGTAACTGCTTTAGATGTTGTTGTGGCTGCCGAAATGTTCATTGCAAAGCAACCGACAAGCAGAATGGCGGACAACAGCAGAGCCATCATCTTCTTTATGTCAAATCTTTTCATTTTTCAACCTCCTATTCACCAATTATGATGGTATTTCTTACCTTTGTCGGATCATAATCGGGAGTAAAAATCAATACCGAAGACGTGTTGCTGTCCCAATCAACCGTGCATCCAAATGCTTCCATTAACGCACGTATAGGCATCAGTGTTCTTCCGTTTATGTTCTGAGGCGGAACATCCAATGTCACAACATACAATATTTGCATGGTGTTAAGGTCTGTAACAGGCATGTAGTTATTCCCTATGGCAAGGGCAACACCAACGTCTCCCAGCATTACCGTAACAGTCTGCGTCTCGTTGTTCCATTTAACCGTTGCGCCCAGCTTTTCCGCAACCGCTCTTACAGGCACTAAAGTACGTCCTTCAATTATAACGGGCGGTTGGTCAAACTCTACCATTGAGCCATCAACCACAACCTTAACTACATCGCTCGCCGATACCGTCATCACACCTGTAAAAAGTGTCAGTATCAGCAAAAAAGCCATAATTTTTTTCATGATAACCTCTCCTTACATTACTTAAAAAAATCTCCCTGCGACTCATCAAAATCTCCCAGCGACCCAGAAAAATCTCCCTGCGGCAAATTTTTGTAAACGTTGCCGGAATCGCCGGAGCTACCCGAGCTGCCGGAGCTACCACCGGAACTACCGGAGCTACCCGAGCTACCACCGGAACTACCGGAGCTACCCGAGCT
The DNA here is from genome assembly GCA_964604615.1 of uncultured Oscillospiraceae bacterium. GTDB lineage: Bacteria > Bacillota > Clostridia > UMGS1883 > UMGS1883 > RGIG1927. Next base: position 7,849 of record CAZRZU010000012.1, on the reverse strand, counting down.
ACCACCGGAACTACCCGAGCTACCGGAGCTGCCGCTCTTGGTAGTCTTCTTATTTGTTGTGGTCGTAGTCGTGCTGACTTTTTTCTTTTCTGTCTCATAGGCACTGTTCAAATTATCGTATGCCTCTTTTATTTCAGAATTGTAAATCTCTTCAATATCAAACAGCCTTACTTGTTCCAAGGTTGAAAAATCTACACTTTCATAAGGTCTCACAAGATTTTCAAGAGCAGTGATGTAGGTTGCTATATTGCTTTGGTTAATAGTTTTATCGTTTTTTACAAGACTAAGCAATGCCGTTGCAGCATCAAAATTGGCCTGCAACTGTACTTTATCTACTCTTTTCCGCACGGTCACTTCAACAGTCTTTTTCGCATCTCCGCAAGTTACCGTAACCGTCGCCTTACCCATCCCAATGGCTCCTACAAGCCCGTTTTCGTCAACAATAACGCGCGCATCATTGCTCGAAGCATACTCAGGGTTCGCATCCTCTGTACCCTTGATTTCCGGACTAAGCTGATATGAATCCCATATTGCAATAATAATGCCTTCCGGAACATTGGAAATAGTTACGTGTTGACTTTCTTCCTGCTTTTTTGTGTCTGTGCTTATTACAATACGCTCTGCATGCCTGTTATTATTAACCACCGACACTACACCCACAATACTAAGTGTCAGCACCACCACACCTGCGATGACCGCACCGCCGATTTTCAGTATACGTGCATCTATTTTAGGTGAAACAAATGGTTTTTTCTCTCTCTTCTCCTTAGGCTTTCTTACCTTTTTCTCCACCAATTTTTCCTTTGTCTCTGTTTTTATTTTTTTCGATGGTTGGAACATGCTTTTTATTTTACTGTCGCCTGTACTCTGACATTTTTCGCACAGCACAGCTCCCGCAGCTATCTCGCTTCCGCATCTTTCACAAAAGTTTTTCGTTTCTTTCTTTTCGGGCAATACCGGTGCTTTTGCGGTCATCTCCAATTCTGCCAAATCTCTCTTTACGGCAAAAACGTCCTGATATCTGTCAGCCATCTTTACGGAAAGCATCTTTCTCAGTATTGCTCCAAATTTTTCCGACACTCCCGTTAAGTCTAACAAATCATCGTCAAGACGGCTCATGGCATCGTCAACAAGCTTTCCGGTTACCGCAAAATACATTGTGGCTCCCAGAGCATAAATATCAGTCCATGGGCCTTGTTTCCCGTGTTTCTGATACTGCTCAAGGGGCGCAAAGCCTTGCTTTAAAATTACTGACAAGCTCTTTGATGCCTCACCCAACACTTGTCTTGCGGCGCCAAAGTCAATGAGCTTTATGTTACCGTTTTGACACAAAAATATATTGTCGGGAGATATGTCACGGTGCAAAATTCCGGTACTATGCACAACCATCAGTGCCTCTCCCATATGTGAAAGTATGTACACTGCTTCGCTTTCGCTTATTTTTCCTCCGTGAGAGAATATATAGTTTTTAAAATCTATACCATCCAAATACTCCATAACAAAATATGTTGTATTGTTCTCATAAAAGAATTCATACACACTAATAATGTTCGGATTACCGTTAAATCTCGACACAAGCCTTGCTTCTTCATAAAACTTTTTAACCCCGGTGTGAAAATGGGTTTCCCTATCATCGGTGTACGCATGTACTATACTTTCACCGGAATTTCGATGAGTTAATGAATCCGGCAAATATTCTTTTACTGCCACAGTACGGTCTTCTTTTGAATCGTAGCACAAATATGTAATACCAAAGCCGCCCTTGCCCAGCACCTTTCCGACTACGTATCTTCCCATCAAAATCAAGCCTTCTGCCAAAGCCGTGGGATATTTATCGTTGTTTTTTGTACCTGAGCAATAGGGGCATGACTTCATTTTGGGAGAAAGCTGTGCAAAACAGTATTGGCACAAATGTTTATTATTTATATTCAGCATTTACATTTCCCTCCCTGTTACACAAAATGTATTTTGCGGGGTACCTAAATAAAAGCAATCCCCGTCGTTTAATATTGATATTTTCCCGGGGACAACCCTCGTCCCGTTTTTTATAAAAGTCCCCTGTGAGGAAAACAAATCTTCAAGCATAAATGTATTTGTTTTTGCATTGTAGTTTAACGTACAGTGGCATCGGCTCACCGCAGGTTCATCGGTTGCAAATATTACATTGCACTTTTCTCTGTCTCTTCCAAACGTCAGCCCTCCGTTAGAAACATCGTAACATTTCTCTTCAAGGCTTGCATTTACAACCTTAACCATCGGTTTACCCATGTTAATTTTCTTTTCCTTTGCCGCCGCTACTCGCGTTCCTGTGGCAGTATCACAAAGGGTTTTCCCGTCGGCAGAAAAAAAACCTATCCAGAACCCAACTCCCAAAAACAGTGTGGATGCCAGAGCTATTATGCTTCTTGTTAATGCAATGCTGTAACGTATACGTCTTTTATGTTCTGAACACACCGTAAGACCTGCAAGCCGTTTTCCTGCCGTTGCACGCATTTTTGATGTTTCAAACGTGGAATAGTATGTAATGTAAATCAGCGGCATTATAATTGTTAGCGCAACTATACTTATACCAACCGTGCTTAACAGTCCGTAAATGCAACCGCTTATTAACGCAATTATAAAGCCATCCACTATTCCTGCGCATAGCCTTAACAGCATAGTATTATTTCCTTTATACATAAACCTATCACCACTCATTACATCAAAACTCTTTATTCGTACTTTTATGAAACAAATTACTTAACAACAAAAAACACCAAACAGACGATACTATACTACACATACCGCCTTACAATTTTGTTTTTGCTTTTTCATATATAGCATTTAAGGCAACATCATCCAAATAAACACGTTATATTATTTACATGTTCTTGACCTTGCCTTAAAGTAATTTTCTCTCTCAGTAAAAAGTGTTTTCAACACTTCAACCCCCTCAGTCCCCCACTCTTGGGGGGCGAAAAGGAAAACTTTTATTATAAGCAAATATGCGCACATTCTGCGCGCAATTTCCTATATGATAAAAAAGTTTCCCGGGGGAGAGCACACTGACACACTAACTATTGCCAAAGCCTCCCCCTCGGTTAACCTATTCTTCAATCATTACGCAAATTGCAGTAAAATTATCATTGTCCTTATTTTCTGTTCTTAACAAAATTCTTTTTGCCATAAACTCCATCCACTCCAATGGAGTTTCAGCCTTGGTAATGTCTATTTCCATTTCCTGCTCGTAAACATATTCCCAAAAGCCGTCCGAGCAAAGCAAAAATGCATCTCCTGCCTGTGCATGAACCGCCACAGGTGCATCCTTCAGTTTTAATTCCTCAGGGTTTCCCAGCACCTTCAAAAGAATATTTCTATCCTCATTAAAACGTATTTCAGAATAAGAAATGTCTCCCAGTTTGGCAGCTGCGGCACTTACGGAATGGTCGCTTGTTTGTTTAATAATCTCATTGTTTCTCAGATAATACAGTCTGCTGTCTCCCACATTGGTAAACTTAACTGTATTACCGTCAGTTACCGCCATAACAAGAGTTGTGCGCATTCCTGCGGATTTCTCGTTTGCTTTTTGAGCTTCAAGTATTATGCTGTTTACTTCTTGTATCAAGTTGTTTATTGCTTCATCTTCAAGGCTTTTACCGCCGTCATTCCACAATTTAACAGCACTCTCTGCCGCTGTTTGAGATGCAACTTCACCGCAATCATGTCCGCCTAAGCCGTCTGCGAGGACCCATATTCCGTCCCCGCAGACATAATAGTCTTCATTATTGCTTCGGCTGCCTTGATTTGTTAAAGCATATGTCCGAAACACCATATTGTCACAACCTATCAATTAAACTGAACTTCAAATGTGTTGTCCTTGTTGCCAAGGTAGAACTTTGAACCGTTCTGGAGCATTGCAACAACATTTGCTTCAAGCTTCTTGCCGTCGTATGTAAATGTTCCGTATGTTGAATTGCAGTCGCTCAGCTTAACTGATGCGCCTTCGCGGATAATCTGGCAATGAATGCCGCTGATTCCGGGCTGGTCAACAGGGTAAGCAACATTACACTTGGAAGAGTCTCTGCCAATTACAACCTTGTCTTTAACTTCAAACTTTCTGCCCTTAAATACACCTGTCACACCTATAATATAGCATTTCTTTCCTGTTTCGGGGCTTACGGGCGCAGTAACAGGCATCTGAACGTTTGTTCCTACACCTGCGGTATAACCTGCATTGCTGCGCTTTTTGGTCATTACAACCGATACAACTGCTGCTACAACAAGTAATGCTGCACATATTGCAATAATCATACCTATGTTATTGTTGCCATTGTTGCTATTGTCGTTATTTGTTACAGGAACGGTATTAGCAACATCATCAGTAAAGTCACCAACAGGAAAGAAGTCACCAACAGGAAGAGGAGCTTCATTCCACAATGTATAAGGAATGTGGTTAGCATCAAGAAGCTTTACAAGTTCATCAATACATACAGCATATCTTGCAGCTGCAACCTGCGCGCTGTTTGCATATATGAGCGAAGTAACACCTATTATAGCACCTTCCGCTGTAATAACAGGACCGCCGGAATTACCGCTTGAAACTTCCGCGCTTATCTGGTAAGTATTAAACTGTTCGTTACCGCCCGACAGACCCTTTGTAAGCTGCTTTTTGGAAATAATACCGCTGGTTACCGTGGAGTCAGAATAGTCATACTTGCCCTCGTCATTAAGGGCCATTGAAACACCGGGATAACCTACTGCATAAATTTCGTCGCCTACTTTTGTGTCATTATAAAGCTTCAAGGGGTATGCCTTAACCTTGTTTGTGGGATCAGATGCAAGCTTGCATATTGCAACGTCACTGGTTGCCACAGCTATAATGCTCATTGTAGTATAATCAGCAGAAGATTCGGAATAGATAGCTCTCACTTCATTTGTTGTTACATTAAAGTAATCTGTATACACAGCATATCCGCCGTCTTCAGACCATCTAGGCACCTTTGTTCCCTCTACACCCTCGTCAAAGTCCACAATATTGCCGGCAGAGTTATAATAGACATTATAAATACCGGAATCTTGAACTACAACATGCTTTGCTGTTGCAATGTACTGAACGGGTTCTCCAACCTTACCTACGGCAAAGCCTGTACCCGTAGCATAATATGTAAATGCAATACTACTGTTGTTAGCTGCCGAAAACTTAAAACTAGAATACACATATACACTGCTCTTTCTCATTTCCTCTACATCTTCATCTGCATATGCCGAAATTGCAGCCATGCCCATCACCAATGACAATATGAGCATAACACTGATTAATAATTTAACTGTCTTTTTCATAACATATCTTCCTCTCTTTATATGTTTAAATTTCTTTTTGTTTTTCTTCCTTTTTTACAGGGTCACTGTATCCCATTACCATAACCGTCAGGTTATCCTGGCAGGGATTTTTGCTTTTGATAACCTCTCTTGCTATCTTCTCAGCCGCAGTCTGGGGCTCTGATTCCAAAAAATTATTAAATGCCTCATAAGAAATACCGTTATATACTCCATCTGAGCACAAAACAATTTTATCTCCGTCCTCAAGCTTTAAACCTTTTCTGCTATATTCAAAGGACGTCAGGTCACATTTTCCTATGCAGCCCACAAGACTGTCCTTCTGCGGTTCCGAAAGAGCTTCTTCCATTGTCATTGCGCCCGAAAGCACATCCGAAAGAAGCATGTTCAGATAGTCATGATCTTCGTTAATCTGATACATTCTTGCTCCGCGTTTTAAATATAGTCTGCTGTCTCCTATGCACAGCCAGTGCAGCTCGCCGTTCTTTACCATGGCACATACAAGTGTGGTACCCGATGTAATTCTACCATCAGGGCAAAATTCCCGGCATATAGCTTCGTTGAGTTGCTCCGCAAACAGTTTCAGGTCTACTCCGCCATCACAACAGCTGTTTTCATTAAACCATCCCACAAACTCAGCAACTGTCTTTTCGCTAACCGCTTTACCGTTTTCCAGTCCGCCCATTCCATCGGCTAACACCGCTAAAATGCCTTTTTCATTTATCGCATCTGCCGTCAGCGCTGAAAAACCGCAGCTGTCCTCCTGATATGGTCTGGCTCCACGGTGCTGGGCATTACCCACATGTATGTTAACCCCGCTGTCAAGCTCCACCGTCAGCGACTGTGCTTTCCCCTTAGTTGTAACGTTATCTTTGGTTTTTGTCCTAAAGAGCTTATTTAACACACTAGCAAACATAAGTGCACCGCCTGTTAAACACCATACTGGAAGCTTTCGTTGCAAAGTGCTCTGAATACAAGCTTTGTTTTTCCAATTTCGATGATGTCGTTATCCTTAATTTTGATAGGATCCAGAAGCAGTTCGTTATTTACGTAAATATTGTTTGTTCCGTCTCCCGACTTAAGAAAGAATGAATTATTTCTGTCATCGTAAATAATTGAGCAACAGTTGTTATTGGAAATATTCTGGTCAAAATCAAAACAAATGTCGTTACTTTTTGACCTTCCTATCTTGTTCTGACCTGTATGAATTCTGAAATCCATACCGCATTTTTTGCCTTCAACAACAACCAACCAGCCGCGCACAGGCTTGATTTCAGAGTTCTTTTCATCATCAAGGAACACGGTTGCTCCGTACTTTGTGTCCTGCAAAGGTGTTGTTTGGGGAAGAACGTCATTAACGTTAATCTCATTTACCGATGGCAGCGCTTCGGTTGCACCGATTTCTACATTAGCCAGATTAACTCCTCCCTGAAGAGAAATTGATGTGCCTAAAGTACTTTCACCGGAGCAGTACGGACAGCGGTTTGACCTGCTGTCATCATAGAGATGTCCTTTTTCACATTGCTTCATTGCCATAATAAATTGCCTCTCTTTCTTTTTCTCTTTGATTATATTTTACACTTGATTTTTCTTCTTACCAAGTGCCAAAAAATACATTTCAAATGCCAAACTTTACATTTTCAGACGTTTTTACACAACTTCTCTGTTGCCTGTCACATATGACAGATACTTTTTCTTTGCTTCAAAATACTTTTTTCTGCTTATGGGTATAAATGTTTCATCTTCCAGCATCAGTCCGTCATGAACAAAGCATTTAATCTTATCCATATTGACTATAAAACTTTGATGGCACCTTAAAAACCCGTTGCCAAGCATTACCTCTATTTCATCAAGCTTGTAATAAAACGACCTCTCCGTACCTCCGCCGAAAAAAACAACCTTTCGTCTATCGCTCATTACGTAGTCAATCTCTCCCGTCTGTATGACCTCTGTACCTGATTTGCATTTAAGCAAAACAGGTCTTTGAACTTTGCTTGAGTAAAATCCCTTAATATTCTCAATACATCTGCAAATACTTTCATTTTCAAACGGTGCTTCAATAAAATATGTAACTCCTGCAAAAAACAATTTCTCCACGTCGTCGTATTCGGGGCATATCAGATTGAAACGGTATTTGGAGTTCATTTGACGTACCGTATCAGCTGTTTCCAGTCCATCGGCAATATCTGTGCAATAGTAAAACACCGAACATTTCTCGTGATGCGCTTTGTTGAGGTAATCCAACAAATCCATCTTATAGCTAAAGCACATATAACTGTAATCAGCATTGCCCATGCATTGTGAAATTAAATTTTTTATCAATGCTTCTTTGCCCGCCTCCGGAACAAACAGAACTACGTATATCATTTTTAATTCTCCCGTTAAAATTTCCAATGCAAAAAACGCACCCAAAAACTGTGCATATAATTTATGCACAGCTTTTGGGTGCGTTCCCGCAAAAATCTGAGATTATCCCAAATGAGAGTACCAGAGTATGTATGTATGTATGTATGTATGTATGTATGTATGTATG
>CAZRZU010000011.1:0-30549 GCA_964604615.1 uncultured Oscillospiraceae bacterium | reverse complement strand
TTGAGGGGTAGGGGTGTTGAAGTGCGAGTCATCGCACTTTTTTATTTATAAAAAAAACAGACCTCAAAGTGCTGAAGGACGTTAGTCCGCCTTTGAGGTCGCGTGTCGATAACACTTTATCGACATGCTGAAAGCCCCACAAGAGTTGGGCTTTCTTTGTTTTATTCACTTATATCAACAACCACTGCAATCACATTTTCATCTTCCATTGCAATTGCCTTTATCATTTGCCCGCCGTTGAGTGTAACTGTTTTGTCGGCAACTTCAAAGGAATACACCTTTCCAACCTCATACGAAGCGCTGTTAGATGTTATACGAACAAACACCTTGCCATCGTCCACAGTGCCTATTTTGCCTTCTATAACCTCCATATCCCAGTAGGCTGACAGGATGGTTTTATCTGTCACTTCCTGCCAACAGGTTTGGTCTCTTAAATTAACTGTAAGTGTATCGTAGCAAAGCTGTGCAACCTCGCCTCTTGTTACACGTGTATATATAAAACATGGTGTCTCATTAATAATCCCAGCTTCCTGTGCCGCAATTAAGTAACCGCCACCGTTCCATCCGCCGAAGCCTTCAGCAACAGGCTCCCAACCCGTAGCTGCTACCAGCATCTTTATCATCTGGCAATATGTAACACTTGCATCCGGGCAAAAATTGCCGTCACCCATGCCATAAATAATACCGTTAGCCGTTGCAACATTTATGTACCCCGATGCCCAATGGCCTGCAGGCACATCAAAAAACATTGTTTCCCCCTGTTCCGCTTCGTCGTCAAGCTTTAAAAGCTTTACTACAATTTTTGCAGCCTCTGCTCTTGTCAAATATTCATCCGGCTTGAAATCACCGTTTTCGTAGCCTTCCATAATTCCCAAAACAGACAATATTCTTATTGGGTCGTTGTATTCAAATTTCTCTGCTGTTTCTTCTTTTTCGGTAGTTATCTTTGTTCCCAAAAACGCATCTGTTCCCATATATTGCACATTTTCAAGATTAATATTTTCAAGCATGGCGCAATCTTTAAAACAGTTGTTGCCGATTGCATACAAGCTCTTTGGCAGGTTAACGGTAGTTAAATCCTTCATTCCTTCACACAATCCGTCCGGCAAAATTTCAAAGCCGTCATCAAATGTAATTGTTGTTACACCTTCTGCACCTTTTTTAAATGCATCCTTATCTATTAATGTTGTATTAATCTCTACTGAATCCCCATATGTATATGAAGCATTATCTTTCACTTTGAATATACCTTTAAACGGTACCGTCAATTCACCATCACGATGCTCTGCAACCGCCATTATTGTACACACGTCACCCTCAATCTCCACCCAAAACTGTGATGTACTGTTCCATTTGCTCATGATTTTCCAGGTGTCGGGTATTTTCGTTTGGGAAGATTCTTCCGTTTCTGCGGCAAAGATAGGCATTGCACTAAATGCCATGCATAACACAAGCATTAAACTTAATAACTTTTTCATTTTTTCTTCCTCCTTTTATACAACAAATTATATGTTCTTGTCGGTCATAATTTCTCCAAGCCTCACAAATGTCACAATAGATTGTTCGACGGTATACTCCTCCAATGGGTTAAAATTGCCATTTTCGTCGCCTTGCATTATGCCTGTTTCCTGCACCCAACCGACCGCGTCAACTGCCCATGAAGAAATTGTATCATTATCATTAAATTCGGGCACAAGCATGTCAATTTCTGCTCCCATATATTTTGCAACACGCATCAGCATAACTGCGGCTTCCTGCCTTGTTATGTTGCCTATGGGGTTGAACTTTCTTTCCCCTGCCCCTTTCACTATGCCTGCCTCATATGCTGCAAGCACATAAGGGTTTTCAGTATCAGTAAAAGGAGCAGGTGCAATACTGGCACTAATTACACCCTCCAAATCAAGAAACCTTACTGCCATTTTTGCAAACTCTTCTCTTGTTATGCTTCTTGTCCATTCTTCACGTAATTCGCTTGGCACAAATCCATCACCAATTGCTTTTCTTACATCATCTCTTGCCCACTCGCTTGCATTTTTTGCCACATCATAACAAACAATTACGTCAACAGTTGTATATGTATCGCTGTTACGAAGCCATATTGCGCTCTCGCCCATTTTTAAGCCGGTTATTTTCAACACTCCGTTCGAAAGTGTGGCTGCAACAACTTCTTCGTCTTCCACCTCTACACTTACGGTTTTACTGCTTTTAACTGTAATTTCAACTTCGGCTCCTTCATCCAGCATCGGGCATGCATTGCTCACTTCAATGATGCTTACCTTGTTTGTTCCACTGCTCTTATTAGTTGTATTTTCGGAATTAGTTGGGGTTTTATCCTCGGGTGTATATCCGTATGTACGCACCCACCATGCCTTGTATCTGTCGGAATTTTCAATTGTATAAATAAGCTCTACCTTTAAATCACCATACCGGAACACCATCAAATATTCTCCGTCATAATCCCAATAATTACCGTCACTGCAATATAATCCACCAGCTTCCAGCACACTACCTGAGTATGTAGTTGTCTTTCCTCGCTGTGTACCATCAGGATAATAAACATCCTGATACACTTCGGGGCAATTTGTATCAAATATTATATCATAGCTTAAGGAATTACCACTATAACGTTTTAATTCAACGTTGAGATATAATTCCTCTATGCCGTCCTCAGCAGATACAGGTACACAACCAAGCAACAGACACATAACAACAAGCAAACTAAGTAACTTTTTCATATAACATCCTCCTTACTCAATCAAAATCCATAAATAGTTTTTCAATTTCATCAGCGTCCAAAATTTCACCATTGCTGACAAATTTTTCAACCTCTATATTTCCGTCAGCAAAGAATTCAATTTCCCACCGCTCTCCCGGAACAGCAACTTCTACCATTACGGCATCTCGCACTTTATTTAGTTTATAATATATTTTCTTATCTTCTAACTTTTCAAGAAAATCAATTAATTGTTTCATTGCTTTTCCTCCTCACGATAATACTTAATATAACACAATCCCTCTTTTTCGCAATATGGGGTAATACTCACGGTAAACTATACTTCTACCTGTTCCTCCAAATCTGTTTCCAACGCAAAAACTTCGTGTTACTCAACTCACTCCCTTATAACATATAAACGACCAAAGTTCATTTTTTGTTAAATTTTCTAAAACTAAAAAGTGCGCAGCCGAAGCTACGCACGAAAAATGCACGCCTCGTTTGCTGCGACACAAATCTGATAATCCCACACCAAGTATGCGAAATAGAGCATGCATTTTTACCGAAGTAAAAAACACATACTTAGTCTAGGCAAATTTATTCAGATTTATGTCGCAATATAATTTTATCATTATACATTGCAAAAGTCAAGGTATGTTGCTTCTTCCGTTCCCTCACATTAATAAATCTTTTAATTCACATAATAAAAATATATGCGAACGTGCCATACAAAGGGGCAAGTCTTTAGTTTTGCCTATTGACTTTTTATAAAACCTATCGTACTCTTTATTTTAAGATACAAACCGAAAACACCTTTTCAGGCACTATATTATTTTTAAAAATCATTAGAGACGGGTATGAGGTATGGCAAAAAAGTTTTCAAAATATTTAAATTTATATGTAAAATCCTTCTTGTTTGTTTGATATTCTTTTTCATTGCTAATTTATTGCCGCCGATATTTCATAAAGAAGTGAGCAAGGATTATCAGGAGAAGTGTATGAAACAACGATACGAATCAAATCAAAGAAGTACAGAAAAAATTCTCTGTATTGATGACAATGAACAGGCTTTAATATGGCGGCTGAGAATGATTGCGTCTGCCCAAGATACAATTGTGCTAACCACCTTTGATCTGCGTACCGACAACAGCGGAACAGCAGTTATTGCCGCATTGTACGAAGCAGCTCAGCGAGATGTTCAAATTAAAATTTTAATCGATGGAATTTATGAACCCATTTTTTTACGGGATAATGCTGTTTTTAATGCACTTGCGTCTCATGAAAATGTTGAGGTGAAATTCTATAATCCCATAAGACTGACAAATCTTCATAAGGTAAACTATCGCATGCACGATAAATACTTGATTATTGATAATTCCATGTATTTACTCGGAGGAAGAAATACCAATGATATTTTTCTCGGAACATATAAAGAAACTGTTAATATAGACCGTGAAATTCTTGTGTATGAAACAGAGCTTGGAAACGGAGAATCTTTCGAATGCCTGCAATCCTATTTTGAGTCAATATGGAATGAGGATTGCACAAAAAGCAAAAAGGCTGTTGCAGATGCAACGGAGCAGAAAAAATATGCTCGGTTTTTTCAAGAAAAATACGAAAGTCTCAAGCAAACTTATGGGGATTTTACCGAATATAAGGACTGGGATAATGATACGTTTGAAGTGAATAAAATTTCATTAATTACAAATGAAACACATGACAAAAATAAAGAGCCAAGAATATTTTGGGAAATCATGGAGTTGGCAAAATCCGGAGAGGATGTCTTAATTCAGACACCCTACATAATCTGTAACGGTGTAATGTACCGTTCTCTTACAGAAATTTCCCAATCGGCTAATCTCAAAATCATGATAAATGCTGTGGAAAAAGGTTCAAACCCGTGGGGGTGTACGGATTATCTGAATAACAAAGAAAAAATCAACAAAACAGGTGCAACTATATACGAAGTTATGAACACTCAGGCATTGCACACAAAGACAATGCTGATAGACCAAAACATTTCCATTATCGGTTCATATAATCTGGATATGCGAAGCACTTATCTTGATACAGAAATGATGCTTGTAATTGACAGCACCCAATTGAATGCTCATTTACGTGAAATGGAAAATGGATATGCAAAGAAAAGCAAAGTTGTGTTGTCTGACGGCAAGGAAATTGTTCGGGAAAATTACAAACCCAAAGAGATAACGTTAAATAAAAAAATATTTTATGGCTTCCTGCGGCTTATTATCCGCCCTTTCCGACATTTGTTATAAACATTTGAACATTCTATTTAAAAATTCAACCCGAGCAATGCTCGGGTTGTTTCCTTAATTCTGCATTTGGTATATCGTTATTCACTTAAATAACGGTATACCATAACAGCCGCTTCCGCACGTGTTAAATTGTCGTCGGGACGAGCTGTGTCGCCAATCAAAATGCCCATTGCCTTCAATATTTCCGCGCTGCCGCAGCCGTCTATGACTGTGTAGCTTGATTTATAAATATCGTAAGATGCAATATCGCCGTAACCTAAAATGTTTACCATAATGTCAAAGGCTTCTTTGCGTGTTACTATTTTATCGGGCTCGCCCTCTGCAATGTAGCTATTATTTATACAATAGGTCACCACATAGTCCTTTGTCCAATAAGCAGGTGCAGCTCCGCTGCTTCTGCATGCTAAGAACAATCGCAACACATCTGCTAAGTTTATTGCAGTGTCGGGGCTAAAATTTTCACCGGGCAGGTAAATATCGTGCTCCCAAAGAGCATTTATCATGTTCTCCGCCCAATGACCTTCAATGTCTGTATACTTAACCTTTTCTTCGCCTGTTGCATACAAGTCTTCGCCCGTTATTGCATTTATTGTAACGTTTTTAGAAATTGATATTGCGGGCACATAACCGTTTTCTGTTTTCACAAGGGTATTGTACAAGGGCGCAATGGCAAAAATAATTTCCTGAGCCTTTTCCAATCCCACAGCTTCTTCCGGGTTGGGGAATTCGGACACGTCTTTGTCCCAATATAGGTAGTAGCTTGTTACATAACCCTCTTCTATGCTGTATGTAACATTGATGCTGTTTTCAGGGTACGGAACACCATTTACAACTCTTTCACAGTTCAATGCTGCGGTTTTGTCGTTATTATTAAACTCAGGTGTTGTTTCGGTTATTTTGTCCCCTGCCAGCTCTTCTGCAACTGCTTTAATTTGTTCTTCGGGAACCTGACTTGCGCTGTCGCTTGTTTTCTTCTCCGCCTGAGAAGTTTGGGAAGAATTTATCTTATAAGAATAGAGCCTTGTAACTTCGCCTGTTTCGCCGTTATATGTTACAGAGGTCCTCTGTTTTTCGCCCTCCAGCACAAAACGGACGGTATAGCCTTCGTCGTATTTATTAGTGCTTGTGGAAACTATTTTCATATCCTCTGTAATGCGAAAAGCTTCTATCCCTCTAAGCTTCGCTTCGACTGCACTAATGGGAACTAATGAATCCATTTCTTCAAGTTCTTTAACTTCCGCCTCAGTAAGAGCATTTTTATTTGATGAACCCATTGCACTTTCCGTAGCACTGTCGGAACCTGCATACATGAAATTGTCAAAGCCTGTCTGTGTAACAGCCTCTCCGTTAACACTTGAAACAAAGCCCTTGTCTATGGAGTAAAAGAGGGAAACTTTCTCTTCTTCGCCGTAATAATCAGTTGCATAGTAAAGCCTTACGGGAAACTTTTCTGTGTATTCAACGGCACCAATGTCTTTTGCTTGACTTAAAGACTTTTCCGCTTTGGCAAGCTCGTCAAAAGCATCCAACTGTGCTGACATGCTCTGAACATATATTTTTTCCTTTGTGGCACGCACCCTTACGGTAACATAGTTGGATTCAACGTTTTCGCCCATACATTTTCTTTTAAATGTAAAGGCAAAAGACTTATACCTACCTGAGTAGGAGCTTGCTGTGCTGTTTTCATCAAGGCAAAGTACATCTGTTTCCTTTTCATAAAACTCGGGCAGTGCTTTTTTCACAAAATTCTCTGCCAACACTTGGGCATCTGAGAGATTATATCCAATAAGGCTACGGCTTGCCGAATAGTCTGTTTCTTCATAATAGTTATATTCTACAATCCGTCCTTGAGCATTACAGGAAACAGTTAACTCCTTGGAGTAGTCTTCGTTATACCACATGAACCCCAGGAATACTGAATTATTGTATGTACTTTGCGCATATTCAAACTCTGTTAAATCTTCGGGCACATCAATTTTTGACTTAACAATTAAGAGAACCTCTTCCGCATTTACAACGTCTGCAAACACAGGCAACACGGAAAACACCATGCATAATACCAACAGTACCGTTACTAACTTTTTCATAAAATCACTCCTTTTGTTGCAAGCAACTTTTTAATCAAATTCTGCTTCTCAGAATTTATTCCTTCGTTCTGCACTAATCTTACATTTCATCGAATGTATAAATATATTTATCGGCAATTTCTTTCATTTCTGCCTTAAACATATCCCATCTTTTGTCCCATATGCAAACCACTTCAGCGCCTGTGGTTTTTGCAGTTTTTACCGCTTCGGGAACATCTTCAAAAATGACGCATTCTGTTATGTCAACACCCAGCTTTTCAGCAGCATAAAGATAAACATGAGGGTCTCGTTTACTGATACCTGTTTCATCGGTTGAAACAAATGCATCAAAAAGGTCATAGACTCCGGTATGTTTCATTGCGGCTTCGTAAAGGGTCTTACTTGAAGAGGTTGCAAGGGCTATTTTAACCCCTCTCGCCTTTGATTTTTTAATATACTCCTTGGCACCCTTTTTTAATTCAAGATTATTGGAATATTCAAAAAGCGCTCTTTCGTCCCACTCTTTTATCAAAGCTTCAACACTGTCGGAAAGATTAAACCTTTTTATTGAATATTCAGCACATTCAACACCTGTCATTGTACTTATAGCTCGTGCATAATCCTCAGGGACTTTAATGCCCCTTGCCTCTAAATAATCAACATCAATTTTATCCCACACACTTATGGAATCAAGTATTGTACCGTCCATGTCAAATATGGCGCCTTTAAAATCCACTTTAACCACCTACTCACTAAAATCCCACATCAGGCTCCCTCCCCGAGGGAGCTGTCGGCGAAGCCGACTGAGGGAGTGATGCAATTATCTGCTCACCGCTGTCGGCGAAGCCGACTGAGGGAGTGATGCAATTACTGCATTAACTCAAGTGCTCTTATTACAAAATCAATAGTGCTTTGCAAGGAAGAAATTTCCCATCTTTCCTTTGGCGAGTGTACATCATAAAGCTGAGGACCTGCACTTACCATTTGCATTTCAGGCTTAACAGACGAGAAAAAGGCACATTCCAAGCCTGCATGAACACCGCCAACCTTTAACTCTTCACCGGTTACTTCCCTGTACGCTTTTTTCATAATTCTGATAAGTTCGTTTTCGCCCTTTTCTTCCCAGATAGGGTTTTCGCTTGGAAGAGAAAGATTATATCCGTAAGTTCTTGCCAAAGCCTTTGCCGCTCTCTTTCTCTCTTCGGAATGGAATTTTGAACTGCTTCGTGCAAGTATTTCAATATGCAAATCATCTTTTAGTCTTACAACACCAATGTTCTGGCTTGTTTCAACAAAATCGGGAGTGTATTTACTCATGTAGAACACCCCTGAATGTACGCTTACCAAAAATGCAATAAATTTGTCTTTATCTGCCTTGTCCAGCACTTCTTCCACGGCACATTCTTCCACCGTGAACATAACATCTTTTTCATTGGGGTATTCCTTTTTAACTGCCTCTTCAAAATCTTTTACAGCTGTTTTTATATTACCATCATAGGCTACGGTTGCGCTCGCCTCTGCACATATTGCATTTTTCACTCTGCCTCCCGTAAAAGCTGCCACATCGCAGTCAAGGTCAAAAATAAGCTCTGCCAACAGCTTTATTGCATTGCCTCGGGGCAGGTTAATATCACACCCGCTGTGACCGCCCAAAAGGTGCATAACATTTATTTTGTAGCCCTTTTTCTCATTTTTCACCTTTTTAACCGCTCCGTCAAAAATAACTTCAACAGTATTGGAGCAGGAAGAGGAAATGCTGTCTTTTTCTTCCCAGTCAAGGTTTAAAAGATACTTGCCGTCCAGGTATTTTATGTCAAGATTTTCCGCACCCTTCATGCTTGTTTCTTCTTCAACTGTGAAAATTGCACGGATTGGAGGGTGTTTTAGGGTGTCGTCCGACAAAATATACAGCATCATTGCAACACCTGCGCCGTCATCGGCACCAAGGCTTGTTCCTTTAGCCTTTAAAAAGTCACCGTCACGGTAAATTTCAATGGGGTCACGTTCCGGGTCGTATTCCTTGTCGGAATCTGCAACGCACACCATGTCCATATGGCTCTGAAGGATAACTCTTTCGCTGTTTTCATAGCCTTCGGAAGCATCCTTTTCCATAATAACATTCCCGTAGGAATCCATTTCGCACATTAAATTATGCTCTTTTGCCCAATTTACAAGGTAATCTCCAACGGCTTTTTCATTGCCCGAGCCGTGGGGATATTTTGAAAACTCTAAAAATTCTTTTATTACTTTATCGCTTCTTTTTTCCACAATTTACACTCCTATAATATATACTTTTTAAACTTACCAAAAGTTGCATTAAATTGTAAAACAGAGCGGAAATTTTTTCCCGCTCTGATATATTCTATTGCAAATTAACTTTCCAATATGCTCCAAAATCCCAAACGGTGCCTGCTGTTATGGTTTCAAGTGTTGTCATATTGAATTTCGAAAAATAGAGCTTATTATATCCCTCGGACACGTCCCATATAAAAGTTTTGTCACGGTTTGAGAAATTGTCGGTCATGTCCTTTTCGTTGTATATGCCCACCGTCACAGTTGCAGAATAGTCATCTCCACTGAGGTAACAAACAGATGCAGGCACGTTTCCATAGTACTTGTTGGTACATGTACCCGAAGCTTCTGTTTTATGATGTGCAATATTGTCAAAAGTACTGTAACGTGAAAAATCCTTATTTACACAAGCCATTGCAGAATAGGACTGCGCCATCATTACATCTCTCACAAAGGTTACCTCACAGTCAAGGTTTACGGTATCACCTACTATTGTATAAACTCTTTTAACGTTTGCATATGGCAAATAATCCATGTTTGCAAGAAGTATTGTTGTTTCTTCCTCAATAACGAGTCTGTTAACATAAACGGATTCTCCAACCTCAGGATTCACCGCAAGCCCTGTAACATCGTCGCGCATAACAAGGGATGTGCAAACCTCGCTTCCGTGGTTGCCGCCTGTAAATTCAAGGTTCTGGCTTATGGGATTATAAACTCTGAAAACATATTCCCAGTCAGTGCCGCCACCTATAACGTTCTTTTCATAGCCGTTATCAATGATATTCATATCCCCCAAGTTCCAGGTTCCCCAATCGGTTTTGAACAACTGAATTTTTATACTTTTACCGCTCTGAGTGTAATGATAAACCTCATATAAGCCTTTATTTACTTTTTTTACAGTCATGTCGGCATAGGCAACCTTGGTATTATAATAATGCTGCGCTTCCTGACTTAAGTCTATAACGGTATTTGTAACAAGTCCTGCTGCATTTACCCCCAAGGCAGAAAACACTATTATAAAAGACAATGCAATTGATATAATTTTTTTCAAAACAGCCATTCCTTCCTGTTATTTAGCTTCAAGATGGCTTTTTTCCACCATTTTATCTATTTCATCTGTAAAATCTTTAGCTTCACTTTTCTCTTTTGACGCATACATAAGATATTCAATATTACCCTCGGGGCCTCTTATAGGCGAAAAGTCCAATCCTTTAATGTTAAAGCCCATGTCCTGTGCAAATCCGGTAATATTCTCAACCACGTCCTTATGAACATTGATGTCTCTTACAACACCTTTTTTCCCAACGTTTTCTCTTCCGGCTTCAAACTGCGGTTTAATAAGGGCAACAATCTCAGCACCCTCTTTCATAAGCTCATATGCCACAGGAAGAACAAGCTTCAAGGAAATAAAGGCAACGTCTATGGAAACAAAGTCAAGCTCGGTTTCAATCTGCTCGCGTGTAACGTAACGGATATTGGTTCTTTCCATGTTTACAACACGTTCATCGCAACGAAGCTTCCATGCAAGCTGACCGTATCCTACATCAACAGCAAAAACCTTGCCTGCACCGTTCTGAAGCATGCAATCCGTAAAACCGCCTGTTGAGGCGCCGATATCCATGCATACTTTACCCTCTAAGTTTATAGGAAAGTTTGCCATAGCTTTTTCAAGCTTTAATCCGCCCCGGCTTACATACTTAAGTGTTTCACCGCGGACTTCAACCTTATCTTTTTCAGCTACCGTATCCCCTGCTTTATCACTTCGCTGATTATTAACAAACACCTTGCCTGCCATGATAAGGCTTTTTGCCATTTCACGGCTTGGGCATAAGCCTTCTTCAACAAGGTATAAATCAAGCCTTCTCTTCGCCATCAAACCATTCCTTTTCTATTCTATCTGCTATGCTTTCACTGTCAAATGAATACCTTTTCTCTATTGCATCGTATTCGCCGTGAGTAACAAAATCCTCCAATGCCACAGAGATATACTCGCATTTAACCCCCATTGCGGCAAGGGTACTGATAACGTTTTCGCCCATTCCGCCGCGACGCATGGACTGCTCCGTACAAACAAGTCGCCCTGTTTTCAACACACTTTCTTTTATGGTTTCAATGTCAATGGGTGCAATAGTTCGCACGTTTATAACATCACAGGTAATGCCTTTCCCCGAAAGAATGTTGCTGCTCTTTACCGCAGAGTGCAATGTTGTCCCCTCCGCCAAGATTGTAACGGCATCTCCTTTTCTAATATAATCCGCACGAGACAAGGCAAATTCAGCTGCATTGTATACATACTCACTGCCTCCTCTGGGGTAACGGACAACTACGGGACCATCGCATTCATTTACTGCATATCTGAGCATTTTTCTAAGTTCATCAAAAGAACACGGGGATAATATTTTCACATTAGGCAACGAAGAAAAGAACGATACATCAAAGGTTCCCTGATGTGTTTTTCCGTCACCGGGAACAATTCCGGCACGATCAATTGCAAACACCACATGCTGATTACTTATTGCAACATCATGAACAATTGAATCATATGCTCTTTGAGCAAATGTAGAATACAAACTAACCACAGGCACCATTCCGCCACCTGCAAGTCCTGCCGCAAATGTTACCGCATGAGCTTCTGCAATTCCCACATCATAAAATCTGTTGGGGAATTCCTTGGCAAAGTCCATCAAACCACTGCCAAGAGTCATTGCCGGAGTTATAACCGCAACTTTATCGTTTTCTCTTGCGATACTGGAAATTTCGTCACCAAAAACAGAGGAATAGGTTTCACTTGAGCTTTCCCTTACACCAACCATTTTGTTATAAGGGGATACTCCGTGATACTTCTGTGGCTCCTTCTCTGCAAGCTCATAGCCTTTACCCTTCTTTGTAACAACATGTACAACAACAGGTTCTTCCAGCTTGAGTGCTCTGCGGAACACCTCTTCCATTCCGCGTATATCATGCCCGTCAATAGGTCCGAGGTATGTCAGACCAAACTCTTCAAACAAAACACCCGGTGATACCAAATATTTCACATGCTCTTTTGTTCTTTTCACAAAACTTGCAATATCTTTACCGTATTTGGGAATCTTCTCCAATGCGGAGTCAATGCCTCTTTTTGACTTTACGTATCCGGCACTTGTTCTTGCTCTTGTAAGATAATTACTCAATGCACCAACATTTTCAGAAATTGACATTTCATTGTCGTTAAGGACAATAAGCATCTTCTTTTGCTCCTGACCAATATTGTTCATTGCCTCCATGGCAAGACCGCCTGACAACGCACCGTCGCCTATAACTGCCGCCACATTATATTTCAAGCCCAGAGCATCTCTCGCACATGCTGCGCCCAATGCCAAGGAAAGAGATGTTGAAGTGTGCCCTGAGGTATACGTATCGTACTCGCTGGCACATGGGTCACAAAAGCCGCATTCTCCATCAATTTTACGAAGTGTTTTCAAATTTTCTTTTCTGCCGGTAAGTATTTTGTGGGCATAGCTCTGATGTCCTACGTCCCACACAATTTTATCGTTTGGAAGCCTTAAAACTCTGTGAAGCGCAATTGTAAGCTCAACAGCACCCAGGCTTGAAGCTAAATGACCGCCGTTCTGTGAAGTACAGTCAATAATATATTCGCGGATTTCCTTTGCCAATTCATACATTTGCTCTGTATTCAGCTTTATTAAACTCTCACGGCTGCTCACTTTATCGATTAACTTATCCATAAGCTTATGACCTTTCTGCTTAAAGCACAAATTTCACACAATATTCTATTAAATATTGTATCACAATCCCGTTAAAATGTAAAGTAATTTGATTATTTTGACAGATGTTACAACAAGGTGAATTTTTTTGTATTTTTTAAATTTTCTTATTGACAAATCACTTTCACCCTGTTATAATAACTCTTGTCGCAAAAAGCGAATCATATGCGAGAGTGGCGGAATCGGCAGACGCGCACGTTTAAGGTGCGTGTGGGAGACCATGCGGGTTCAAGTCCCGCCTCTCGCACCATAAGAAAAGAACCGTACCTTTTGGTATGGTTCTTTTTGTTTTCATGAAAGGGACAAAAAAAGAACGAAGCCGCCTGGTTTCGTTCTTTTCATATTACAACGTTATTTAGTTGTTTCCTCTTCTGTAGCTGCCGCGCTTTGCGTCAGTATTGCGTTTAATGTCCTGCATTCTTTCGTCGCTGGTGGATTTGAATTTTGCCATCTTTTCCTCAAAAGAGAGCGCCATAAACTGCTCGTCTGAACGGCGAGTAAAGTCAACCTCTGCCGGAGCACCGGAAAAAGCGGCTGCCTTTGCCCTGGGTTCAACAGCCTTTTTAATAGACAAACTGATTTTTCCGCCGGGGTCCATGGTAAGCACCTTTACCTTAACAACCTGTCCCACAGTGAGATGCTCTTTAATATCCTTAACATAATTACGGGCAACCTCCGAAATATGTACCAGACCGGTTTTACCTTCGGGCAAATCAACAAATGCACCAAAGTTTGTAATACCTGAAACCTTACCCTCAACAATTGCACCAATTTCCAAAGCCATTTATGAACTTATCTCCCTTCAGTATGTAGCAGCCTGATTACTCAGCCTCTTTGATAATAACTTCATCAGGGCGGACATAACCTTGCCTACGTGCTTCACGTTCAAAGTCTTCGTCGGACAACTCAGTCATGGTTGCCAGCTCCTCGTTCCGTTCTTTCAAATCGTCTCTTTCGTCCTCAAGCTTTTCTACCTCATCAGCATATTTGTTAATTATAACTTGCTGAGATATCAGACAGATTACGGTTATTATGATGACAACAATCCAGCATATACGACCAATGAGCTTGCCTGTGGTCAATGTTGTGTTTTTCATTCCAATACCCCACCTTCTGTATAACAAATACATTATACATCATTTTTTTCATTTGTAAAGAGTTTTTATATCATTTTGAACCTTTTTTTAACAGTTTTTTTCTTTTTGGTGTTTTTTATTTTTACTTTTTTTACCTTTTTGTTTATTTTATGACCAACATAAACAGCCTTATCTTCCAAAAATTCTGTAAAAGTGAATATACCTCTGAGCACAAACGACACAGGAAACCACACACATCTTACAATAAAAAGCATGCCTTTTCCCGCTGCTTTAAAAAGAAAGTCAAACAGCTTTCTTTCCACTTTTGAAAACACACTGCTCTGAATAAAAATGCCTGCAAGCAAACCAAAAATCTGATAGTAACGCAATGCTCCTAAGTTAAATTTTATTCCTGCATACAAAAGAGCACAAAAGGTTACAAAAAGGTAGATTGCATCTGTTAAATTAGTCCAGAGCCTGCCTTTGATACATCGGTTTGCAACAATGTAAAACAAGTCGTAAATAGCCACGCAAAGCATTCCGAAAAGGATGTTTATTAAAAACACCCTTGCCTGACCCATGTCCGATACAATCACTTAAACATCCTCCTGAGCATGCCCTCCTTACTTTTTCTGTGCCCTTTCGAATATGTGATGCTGTCAATTACTTCGCCTGTGATTAAAACGTCGCCGCTCACCTTGGACATTTCTTCTACATTTAGATTTGTGCCTTTAATGCTCAAGGTTCCGCTCTCCGCCACCAGGATAACTTCGTTTTCGTTAAAACTTACAACACTGCTACATGCAGTAACAGACAGTCTGCACCTATCCTCGAGTGTTATGTTATGTATTTTTTCTTCCATGGAAAAACCTCCTCTCGTATATATATTTATATGCAAAAGGAGGTTTTAATTATTACTTATCCAATATTTTTTTCAGGAACTGACCCGTGTAGGATTTATCGCACTTTGCAACCTCTTCGGGTGTGCCTGTTACCACCACGGTGCCTCCGGCATTACCGCCTTCGGGACCCATGTCAATTATATAGTCGGCACTTTTTATAACGTCAAGGTTGTGCTCAATAACCACAATTGTGTTACCTGAGTCAACAAGTTTATTAAGCATTGTTATCAAGCGGTGCACGTCTGCGGTATGGAGTCCTGTTGTAGGCTCATCCAGTATATAAATAGTTTTGCCTGTGGGCCGTTTTGCAAGCTCTGTTGCAAGCTTCACTCGCTGTGCCTCACCGCCTGAAAGTGTTGTTGAAGGCTGTCCGATTTTTATATAACCAAGACCAACGTCCTGTAACACTTGCAGCTTACGTTTGAGCTTGGGAATACTTTCAAAAAATTCCACTCCTTCGTCAACTGTAAGCTCAAGTATGTCTGCAATGCTCTTGCCCTTAAACTTAACTTCCAGTGTTTCACGGTTGTACCGTTTGCCCTTACAAACCTCGCAGGGTACGTAAACATCGGGCAAAAAGTGCATTTCAATTTTCAGTATACCGTCACCTGCACAAGCTTCGCATCTACCTCCGCGCACATTGAAGGAAAACCTGCCTGCCTGATAACCGCGTGCTTTTGCGTCCTGAGTTTGTGCAAACAATTCGCGTATATCGCTGAACAGCCCTGTGTATGTTGCGGGATTACTTCTGGGTGTTCTGCCAATTGGCGACTGGTCAATGTTAATAACCTTATCAAGGTGCTCTAAGCCCTCTAAGCCCTTATGCTTACCTGCAACCGTGTGGGCACGGTTAAGCTCATAAGCCAGACGGTTGTACAAAACAGAGTTTACAAGGCTACTCTTACCTGAGCCGGATACACCTGTTACACACACAAATTTGCCCAAGGGTATCGAAACATCAATATCCTTCAGATTATTCTCTCCTGCGCCTTTTACTGTAAGAACTTTTCCGTTTCCTTTGCGTCTCACATTTGGTACAGGTATTTTCTTTTTGCCGGAAAGATATGCACCTGTAAGAGAATTTTCACACTGCATAATTTCTTCTGCTGTACCCTCTGCTATAATTTCACCGCCATGCACACCTGCCAAAGGTCCCACGTCCACAATATGGTCGGCTTCCATCATTGTTTCTTCGTCATGTTCAACCACTATAAGGGTGTTACCCAAGTCTCTCAATCTTTTAAGGGAGTCCAGAAGCTTGCCGTTGTCCCGCTGGTGAAGACCTATGCTTGGTTCGTCCAAAATGTACATAACCCCAACCAAGCCCGAGCCTATCTGGGTTGCAAGCCTTATGCGCTGTGCCTCGCCGCCGGAAAGTGTACCCGCCGAACGCGTAAGGGTAAGGTATTCCAAGCCCACGTTCCTTAAAAATTCGAGCCTTAAAGAAATTTCCTTTATAATCTGCTCGGATATGGTTTTCTGCATGTCTGTAAAGGTTTCGGGCAATGCTTTTATAAACTCAACCTCGTCGGAGATAGCCATGTCACAAAGCTCGTAAATGTTTTTACCACCCACGGTAACAGCAAGAGTTTCCTTTTTAAGTCTCTTGCCTTCACATGCGTCACAGGGTATTTCACGCATTAAGCCTTCAATGTCCATTTTCACCCATTCGGAATTTGTTTCGTCGTAACGACGCTGGAGATTGTTTACCAAGCCTTCAAACCGAATATTTCTTTTGCGTGTATTGCCGTTTTCGCTGATATATTCAACCTCAATTGTATCTTTTCCTGTACCGTAAAGGATTATTTGTATAACCTCTCTGGGAAGGTTTTTCACAGGTGCATTAAGGTCAAAGCCATAAGTTCGCGCAAGCGCCTTGTACACCGCATTGGCAACAGATGTGTCCTTCTCTGCTGCCCGCCAGCCGCTCACTGCAAAAGCACCCTCCAAAATAGAAAGCTCGCTGGATACAAGAATCTGCCTGGGGTCAATTTTTTTCAGAACACCTAAGCCTGAGCAAACAGGGCATGCACCAAAAGGACTGTTGAAGGAAAAAGTTCTTGGTGAAAACTCATCAATACTTATTCCGCAATCAGGGCATGCATAGTTCTGAGAATACAAAATTTCGTCATCCTCTGTGAGCACCGTTACAAGCCCACTTGCAAGGTGCAAAGCAAGCTCCAAGGACTGTGTGAGACGGCTTCTTATTTCTTCTTTAACAATAAGTCTGTCAATAACAATTTCAATAGTATGACGTTGCTGTTTATTAAGAGAGATTGTTTCGCTGAGCTCGTACATGATGCCGTCAACTCTTACACGAACATAGCCGCTCTTTTTTGCATTTTCAAATATTTTCTGGTGTTCGCCTTTTTTTGCCCTTATTACAGGAGAAAGCACCTGTATCCTGCTTCTTTCGGGCAAAGCCATAACATTGTCAACAATCTGGTCAATAGACTGCTTTTCTATCACCTTTCCGCACTTAGGGCAGTGAGGTGTACCGCAACGGGCATACAAGAGACGCATATAGTCATAAATTTCTGTTACTGTTCCCACTGTGGAGCGGGGGTTTTTGCTTGTTGTTTTCTGGTCAATACATATGGCAGGAGACAAGCCTTCAATATCGTCAACATCAGGTTTTTCCATCTGACCTAAGAATTGACGTGCATATGCGGACAAGGACTCCACATATCGCCTCTGACCTTCTGCAAAAATAGTGTCAAAGGCAAGGCTTGTTTTACCGCTACCGGACACACCCGTAAACACCGTAAGTTTGTTTCTTGGTATTTTAAGGCTTACATTTTTTAAGTTATTAGCTCTTGCGCCACGTACAATTATATGGTCGTTTATCATTCTGCCTTCCCTTTCCTTTATTTCTTTTCTCTTTTCAATTTCATAATGCGGTCACGTATTCTTGCCGCATCCTCGAACCTGAGCTCTTCCGAAGCTTGGAGCATTGCATCCTTAAGCTTTGCAATTACATCGTCCATTTGTGCGGGCTTTTCTTCAACCTGTTCTTCGTGAACTGCTGCTATTGTTTCCGCAACTGCTTTAACAATGGTCTTTGGTGTAATATTATGCTCTTTATTATAGTTATCCTGTATACTTCTCCTTCGTTCCGTTTCGTCAATGGCGCGGTGCATGGAATCTGTTATCTTGTCGGCATACATGATTACCTCGCCGCCAACGTTACGTGCGGCACGGCCAATTGTCTGGATAAGGCTTGTTTCACTTCGGAGAAAGCCTTCCTTATCTGCATCAAGAATTGCAACAAGTGACACCTCCGGAAGGTCAAGCCCCTCACGGAGAAGGTTAATGCCTACCAAAACGTCAAACACACCAAGCCTTAAATCACGGATAATTTCCATTCGCTCCATGGTTTCAACGTCGGAGTGCATATATTTTACCCTTACTGAACAGCTTGCCAGATAATCCGTTAAATCCTCTGCCATTTTTTTGGTAAGGGTTGTAACCAAAACTCTTTCATTCTTTTCTGTGCGTTTAAAAATTTCAGAGAGCAAATCGTCAACCTGTCCGTCTATAGGGCGCACGGTAACCTTAGGGTCAATAAGCCCTGTGGGACGTATAAGCTGTTCAGCTGTATTGACACTATGCTCCTTTTCGTACTGCGCAGGTGTTGCGCTAACAAATATAACCTGGTTAATTCTGTCTTCAAACTCGTCAAACATAAGGGGACGGTTATCATATGCGCTGGGAAGCCTGAAACCGTAGTCAACCAGACTTTCCTTACGGCTTCTGTCGCCTGCATACATTGCCCTGACCTGAGAAACTGTTACATGGCTTTCGTCCACAACAAGCAAAAAGTCGTCAGGGAAATAATCCAAAAGTGTGTAAGGCGCACTGCCGGCAGGACGACCGCTTATATGCCTGGAATAGTTTTCAATGCCTGAGCAATAGCCTATTTCACGCATCATTTCAATGTCGTACTCTGTTCGTTCGGCTATCCTCTGCGCCTCTAAAAGCCTGCCTTCTTTTCTGAAAAACTCAACCCTTTCGTCAAGCTCCTCACGGATAGATGCAATAGCCGCTTCTCTCTTCTCTTTTGTTGTAACATAGTGGGATGCAGGATAAATACCAATGTGGTCACGCGTGCCTATAATTTCCCCTGTCAGAACGTCAATTTCACTTATGCGGTCAATTTCATCACCAAAAAACTCAATCCTTACCGCATTTTCACCGCTGTTTGAAGGAAAAACCTCCAGCACATCACCGTGAACACGGAATTTGCCTCGGACAAAGTTAATATCGTTTCGTTCGTACTGCATTTCAATAAGACGTTTTACAACCTCGTCACGGTCTTTTACCATACCCGGACGGAGAGATATAATCATAGTGGAATAATCCTCCGGGTCACCCAAGCCGTAAATACAGCTTACAGATGCCACTACAATAACATCGCGCCGTTCAAAAAGGGCAGTTGTTGCACTATGGCGAAGCTTGTCAATTTCTTCGTTAAGCTGCGCATCCTTCTCTATATACGTATCGCTGGCAAAAACGTATGCCTCGGGCTGATAGTAGTCATAATATGAAACAAAATATTCCACCGCATTTTCGGGAAAGAACTCTTTAAACTCGCTGCAAAGCTGTGCCGCCAGGGTTTTATTATGGGCTAAAACCAGAGTCGGTTTATTTACCTTTTCAATAACATTGGCAATTGTAAAGGTCTTACCTGAACCTGTAACACCTAAAAGTATCTGCCCTTTGTCGCCCTTTATAACACCGTTTGCCAAACTTTCGATAGCCTGAGGTTGGTCACCCGAAGGCTTATATTCAGAATGAAGTATAAATTTGTCCATAATTTCACCACCCGCTTAATTCAAAAAGAATTTTGCAAAGCAAAATTCTTTCAGACATTCTGCATTCTGCATTTTGCATTCTGCATTTAATCAATATTCACTCCATATATTTTCAATAATACGAACACTTTCCTCAAGGCAGGTTTTATCCTCCTGAGAAAACCGGTCAAAAACAGGGCTGTCAATGTCAAGCACACCAACAATTTCGCCCTTCACATGTATGGGAACAACAATCTCAGAGTTGGAGGCGCAGTCGCAGGCAATATGCCCCGGGAACTGATGCACATCTGCAACAAGCTGCGTTGCATTTTCGCTCACTGCCGTTCCGCAAACACCTCTGCCCACTTTAATCCTTACACAGGCTGTTTTACCTTGAAAAGGTCCAAGCCTCAATTCGCCGTCACGTATGAGATAAAAACCAACCCAGTTTATGTTTTCCAAATATTCGTTCAACAATGCCGATGCATTGGAGAGATTTGTAATAAGTCCGTCTTCTTTATCCAGCAAAGCAGCAAGCTTTACATTCATTTCACTCATAGGTTTCCTCCATTATTTCATATGTGGTTTTTATGCCCTTGTCAATGTCATAAATCGGCATCCAGCCGATGGCTTCCAGCTTTGCACCGCAAAGAACACCTCTGACTATATTGCTGCCGCCCTTAACTCCACCTTCGGGAATGTCAAAAACAACACTTTTGCCTGCATTGGATGCAATTTTTTCAGCAAGCTCTGCAATAGAAACAATACTCTCCTTATTTGCAATATTGTATGCCTCTGCGCATTTGCCGTTCAAAAGTGCCGTTACAATGCCGCTTACACAATCAAACACACATGTGTAGCTTCTCACGGGGAGACCCGGGCTTTTTAAAACTATGTCCTCCCCCTTTACAGCTTTTGCAAAAAACTCGCTCATGGCTCTTGAATCCCGTTTAAGCTGTGTGGGTCCGTAGGTATGGGATAGGCGTACAATAACAGAGTCAACATTATATTGCTTTGCATAGCATACCAAAAGATTTTCTGCCGCTCTTTTACCGGAGGGATAACAGCCTCTTGAATCTGTGAAATTCACAAAGCCTGAGTAGTCCTCGCTAAAAGCTTCAATCTTGCCATCCCACTGCCCGTACACCTCACCTGAAGATACGAAAAGCAATCTTTCCACATTACTATTCTTTGCGTATTCCATTAAATTATAAGTACCCATAAAATTTGCTGTCATAGTGCCAACAGGGTCTTCGTCAAACATTTTAGGGTCAGCATTACT
The DNA here is from genome assembly GCA_964604615.1 of uncultured Oscillospiraceae bacterium. Classification (GTDB taxonomy): domain Bacteria; phylum Bacillota; class Clostridia; order UMGS1883; family UMGS1883; genus RGIG1927. The sequence continues at coordinate 9,382 of CAZRZU010000011.1, read as the reverse complement.
TGCCGCATGAATAATATAATCAAATTTTATGTCTGTAACAAGAGGCTTTACAATATTGTATTCAAAATAGTGAAGGTTGTCTCTTTTTGAAAAACGTGCATTAAAACTGTTTTTACTACGGCTCGCGGCATACACCTGTGTGTTTTCGCTTACCATAAGTATAAAGTCAACCAAAGCCTTTCCAATAAGCCCTGTTGCCCCCGTTATGAGGATTGATTTGTTATTAAGTTTAGTATAATCAAGATTTGTATTTATAACACTTTCAAGCGCAGATAAATACCTTTCGTTCTTTTCAAACATATTCTCACTTACACCCACTTCGGGGACACTCCCTACCCAAAGTCATACCTCACATTCGCCTTTTCACAAGCTAAATTCAAAATGAATGAATGGGTGTATCCCCGTTACTTATAAAATTGTTCTAAAACTGAAAGAAATTTGTTCAGATTGTGCACGAAAGCGATTGCCGTGTACTATGTGTACACAAATGAGCTTTCGTGTGCAAGATGGGCAAATTTAATCAGTTTTATTTAAGCCAGTTTGATTTTTCCGCCGCAAGCAATGCCTTGAAAATTTCAATATCATCAACTGTTGTGAGCTTTATATTCTTTTCACTTCCGGGAGAAAAATATATAGTTTTGCCAAGCTCAACCATCATTGTGCAGGACGCAACGGAATTTGTAATTCCTTTTTCCAATGCTTCCTTGTGAGCTGATGCAATATCTCCAAGGTAAAATCCCTGAGGGGTCTGCGTTCTTTTAAGATTTTCACGGGGGTAGGATTTATTTGTCGTAAACCCGTCCTCTGTTTCAAGCATAGCTTCCTGACAAGGTATTGTCACAATGGCACTGCCCTTTTCCTTAACGGTGTCAATACAGTCGGAAATAATTTTTCCCGACACCATGGGACGGATTGCATCATGTATCAGAACAATATCGTCCTTGTTATAATGCTTACACAATTCTTCAATGCCGTTGCGGATACTTCCCTGCCCGTTTTCACCGCCGGGTATAATGTGCTTCAATTTAGCAATACCGAACTGATTTGCATAGGCCTGAAGCATAACCTGCCAACCGTCAATGCATACAACAGCAATAACGTCAATGTCATCATTATTCTGAAATCGCTCCATTGTGTACACAATAACAGGCTTATCATTAACATTTAAAAACTGCTTGGGTATATCCTGCCCCATACGGTTGCCTACACCGCCTGCAATAATTAGAGCTATGTTCATAATCTTTCTCCTTTTACCGCTGTAAATTGCATAGGACATACCTCACTCAAAGGTAGGCGATATGTTTGCACCTTTTATTGTATGCAAGAGATGTGTCCCTGTTCCTTATAAAATGTTGCCATTATCTAACCAAAGTTAACTGATATCATCAATCCTTGAAAACCTCGATATTTTCAAAGATATAAGCAACCCAGCTTGCTGCCGTAAATGCTGTTGCAATGTAAATTCCAATCTGACCTACGAGAACTGCCGTTTCGTTTCCTGATGTGAAGGTAAGAAAACCTAAAATAACAGAAAACATCTGTACATTAGTTTTAACCTTTCCCCACCAGCTTGCGGCAATAACCTTGCCCTTATCAACGGCAACAACTCTCATACCTGTTACAAAAAACTCTCTTGCAAGGATAATTACAACGCACCATGCATTAATAAATCCTAACTGCAAAAAGCACAGAAGTGCCCCAAAAACAAGGATTTTGTCTGCAAGTGGGTCCATAATTTTACCAAAGCTTGTTACAAGATTGTTTTTACGGGCAATGTACCCGTCAAAAAAATCTGTTATTGATGCTACCACAAAAACCGCCAGTGCCGCATACATGTGACCAAGCAATGTGAGTGCCATGCATACGGGTACTAAAACTATTCTGATTAAAGTCAACTTATTCGGTAAATTCATAACTATTCCACCTGCTCCCCATATAAATCATATTCATCAAAATTAACAATCTTTATTTTTATAAAATCACCAATATTTAGTTCGTCCAATGAGCCGAAATAAATCCTTGGGTCAACGTCAACACTCTCTCCGCCGCTTCTGCCGAAGTAGAGATTATCCTCAAAGCCTTCCACAACCACTTCCAAAGTTTTTCCAAGCATGCCCTCGTTATGCTCAAGAGATATTTCTCTGGCAATTTCCATAACCTCGTCACGGCGCGCTTCTTTTACTTCTTCGTCAAGCTGTCCGGGAAGACGCGATGCAGGCGTGCCTTCTTCGCAGGAGTATGCAAACACACCCATACGGTCAAACTTTGCTTCCTTTACAAATGCCTTCAGGCTTTCAAACTCTTCTTCGGTTTCACCGGGGAAACCTGCAATAATGCTTGTTCTGAGTGTGATGCCATCTACTTCCTGTCTTAGTTTATTTATTCTGTCAAGTATCTGGGTTCGTGTTGTATGCCTTCCCATACGTTTTAATACACTGTCGCATCCGTGCTGTACAGGTATGTCAAGATACTTAACAAGCTTTTTTTCTGTTTTAAATGTGTTTATCAGCTCATCGTCAATTTCCTCGGGATAACAGTAATGAACTCTCACCCACTTTACTTTTTCAATTGCGCAAAGCTGCTTTAAAAGCTCACTGAGCTTTTTTTCTCCGTAAAGATCCCTGCCGTAACGGGTTGTATCCTGAGCAATCAGGATAATCTCCTTAACCCCCTCTTCTGCCATGAGCTTTGCCTCGGCAACAATGCTTTCCATCCTGCGACTGCGATACTTACCCCTTATGGAAGGAATGGCACAGTATGTACAGTGGTTATCACAGCCTTCGGCAATCTTTAAATATGCCATATAATCAGGTGTTGTACGCACACGTTCTTCGTCGATAATTTCAAAATTGATGTCAGCTAAATATTCGCTTTTGCCTTTTTCAAAAGCCTCTTTCACAGCAGAGGCAATATCCTTGTAGCTGCCTGTACCTAAAATAACGTCAACCTCAGGCATCTCTGCCTTTATGTCCTCACTATACCGTTGGGCAAGACATCCTGCCACAACCAAAAGCTTGCAGTTTTCCTTTTTATATTCAGCCATTTCAAGTATGGTATTTATTGCCTCTTCCTTTGCGGAGTCAATAAATCCACAGGTATTTACAACTATTATATCCGCATCAGCAGGGTCTGCCACAACCTCGTAGCCTTCATTAAGCATGATACCAATCATGTTTTCAGTGTCAACAAGGTTTTTACTGCATCCAAGTGATACAAACCCAACTTTATTCATAGTATTCTACCTCCATTGCACGGAAAATATCTGAGGGCTTGTACCCCCGTCTTGCGAAATAGCCGAAAACCTTGCTTTTAATTTTCGGGTCAGAAAAATCCGAGTCTTTAAATCGTCTTTCCATTTCGCTTTTTAAAATATCTGTTTCGTTTTCTATTTCTCCCAGAACGATGTCAACGATTTCATCCGCTACGCCTTTACACTTAAGCTCCATTCGTATGCGAGTTTTACCCCACTTTTTGAGTTCAACGGAATCGTGAACAAAATGAGCAGCATATCTCTCATCATTAATATATCCGTATTCACGACAAAAAGATATAGCCTCTTCACATTCCTCTTCGCTATACCCTTTTTTAAGTATTTTTTCACGTATTTCCTTTTCGCTTCTGTCGCAAAAGCCTAAAAGCTTTACGGCATAATCTTTACAAGTCATTATACGAACTCCATAAACACTAAATTTCCTAAATCAAAGCCTTTGTCAGTAAGCTTTACATAGCCGTTATCCTTACATAAAAGCCCATCATTAATGAGCTTTTCTATTTTTTGGTCAAATTTTTCGTTATACTTTACACCTTTGCTCATTCTTAAGCCAAGCATATACTTTTCTTTCAATTGCTCTTCTTCATTAATATGTTCACGGTATACTTCCCTTTTGCCTGTAACATAATCTTCAATACTGTCTGTATTGCCGTAGCGATAATTTTCATCGTATGAATATGCCGCTGCACCAAAACCAAGATACTCTTCGCACTCCCAGTATTTCGCATTATGTCTGCATGCGCGACCTGTTTTTGCAAAGTTAGATATTTCATATCGTTTAAGTCCAATACTTTCAAGAAAATCAGCTGTATAATGATATATTTCCCTTTCCGTATCTTCATCGGGCAGGTTAAGTTCCATATTATAAAAGGGTGTTCCCTCTTCTATTATAAGTGAGTATGCCGACACATGTTCACAATCAAGCTCCCTCACAACAGAAAGAGTATGCTTTACACTTTCCATTGTCTGTTCAGGTGTTGACAGCATAATGTCAATATTTATATTGTCAAAGCCTGCTTTTCGCGCCATCATAAAAGCATCACGTGCTTCCTGTGCGGTATGGATGCGCCCCAAGGCCTTAAGCTCATTGTCGTTGAAAGACTGCACACCAAGGCTCAAACGGTTAACCCCTGCTTTCTTCATTTTTTCAAGCAATTCCTGAGTAACGGTACCGGGGTTTGCCTCAACTGTAAACTCACAGTTATCTGTCAGTGTAAAGCTTTCTTGTACGGCATTTATGACTTCCAAAAGCCCGGCACCAAGCACGGTGGGCGTGCCCCCGCCAATAAATACGGTGTCAACGGTACAGCCCTTATTCAACTGTATTTCTTTTACAAGAGCTTTTATATAATCACTTTGCAAGCTTTTGTCACTTACCGAGCAAAAATCACAATACAAGCATTTTTTCACACAAAAAGGTATGTGAATATATATCCCCTTATTCATCGTCAAGCTTCAAAACTGCCATGAATGCTTCCTGAGGCACTTCAACAGTACCTACCCTACGCATTCTCTTTTTACCTTCCTTCTGTTTTTCCAGAAGCTTCTTCTTACGTGTAATGTCACCGCCGTAACACTTGGCTAGTACGTCCTTGCGCATAGCCTTAACGGTTTCTCTTGCAATAATCTTTCCGCCGATTGCTGCCTGAATGGGTATTTCAAACAGTTGACGGGGTATTGATTCCTTAAGCTTTTCTGCAATCTTTCTGCCACGGGTATATGCGCTTGATTCGTGCACAATAAAGGAAAGAGCATCCACCATTTCACCGTTTAAGAGAATGTCCAGCTTAACAAGAGAGCTCTTTACATAGCCCTTAAGCTCATAGTCAAAGGATGCATAGCCACGGCTGCGGCTCTTCAAAGCATCAAAGAAGTCGTATATGATTTCATTAAGAGGCAATTCATAATGAATATCCGCTCTGCCCTCTCCGGAATATTCCATGCCTATATAATTACCGCGTCTTTCCTGGCAAAGGGTCATAATTGCACCAACGTAATCGGTGGGCACAAAAATGTGAGCATCAACAATCGGTTCTTCGATATGGTCTGTTTCAGTTACGGGAGGCAGATTTGTGGGATTGGAAATATCCAGCACTTCACCTGCTGTAGTGTAAACTTTATATACAACGCTAGGCGCAGTTGTGACAAGGTCAAGATTAAATTCTCTCTCAAGTCTTTCCTGAATAATTTCCATGTGCAATAAGCCCAAAAATCCGCAGCGGAAACCAAAGCCCAGGGCAACACTTGTTTCAGGTTCAAAAAGAAGAGACGCATCGTTAAGCTGAAGCTTTTCCAAAGCTTCACGCAAATCCCCGTACTTTGCACCGTCAGCAGGATAAATACCGCAGTAAACCATGGGGTTAACCTTTCTGTAACCGGGAAGCGCCTCAGGGGCAGGATTGTCGGCATTGGTAACGGTATCACCCACACTTGTATCCCTTACGTTTTTGATGCTTGCGGCAATGTATCCAACCTCGCCTGCGGAAATGCGCTTTGCAGGAAGCAAGCCCGAAGGCAGCAAGTAGCCGGTTTCAACAACATCAAACTCCTTGCCTGTTGCCATAAAACGTATTTTCATACCGGGTTCAATGTAGCCGTCAATAACACGGATATAAACAATAACTCCCTTATATGAGTCATAATACGAGTCAAAGATAAGAGCCTTTGTAGGTGCGTTTTCATCACCTGCGGGTGCAGGAATATTGTTAACCACATATTCCAGAACACTTTCAACATTCAAACCTGTCTTTGCGCTTATTCTGGGTGCATCCTCCGCAGGGATACCGATAATGTCTTCAATTTCGTTTATAACATGCTCAGGACGTGCACTGGGCAGGTCAATTTTATTTATAACAGGCAAAATTTCAAGGTTATGGTCAAGGGCAAGGTAGGTGTTTGCCAAGGTCTGCGCCTCAATCCCCTGTGCCGCATCAACAACCAGAAGCGCACCCTCACATGCTGCCAAAGAACGGGAAACCTCATAGTTAAAGTCAACATGACCGGGGGTGTCTATAAGGTTCAAAACATAATCCTTACCGTCCTGAGCCTTATAATTAAGTCTTACGGCTCTTGCCTTTATTGTAATGCCTCTTTCTTTTTCAAGCTCCATATTGTCAAGAAGCTGTTCTTCCATGTCACGGCTTTCAACCACACCTGTCAGCTCCAGCAGTCTGTCAGCCAAAGTGCTCTTGCCGTGGTCAATATGAGCAATAATACTAAAATTACGAATGTTATCCTGCATTGTGTATTTCCCTTTCAATCCAATCTATAATTTCCCAAGGGGTATCAACCATTATTTCAGGCTCATTTGCAAGCAAAACATCTTTTGCTGCAAAGCCCCACGTAACACTGATACTCTTCAAGCCTGAGTTTTTTGCCGTTTTTATGTCTACCTGGCTGTCGCCGATATAAACGCATTCCTCCTTTGAAAGCCCCATCTTTTCCAAAATATATTCAACTCCGTCAGGGGCAGGTTTTCTTTTAAATGCGTCAACCTCACCTAAAACCTCGGTAAATATGTTGCCAAAAACCTTTTCTATCATCGGTTTTGCAAAAACGTCCATTTTATTTGTATTAACGGCAATTTTTATGCCGTTTTCCAAAAGATATTCCAAAAGCTCTCTTATGCCGTCATATACAGGCAAAACATCAAGCATTGTTTCAGCATAATGCCTTTCAAAAATTTTTCTTGCATCTTCGGTTAAATGCTTTTTACCTTCGGGGAGAGCACGTTCAACAAGCTTGCCCACACCGTTGCCCACAAAGGTTCTGTATATTTCCACAGAATGATTTGGAAATCCGTAAAAGTCCATAGCAGCATTGACAGAGTTTGCCAAGCCTTCAATTGTGTCTATCAATGTGCCGTCAAGATCAAATATAACACCTTTTACCATACGTCGTTACATCCTTTATTTTCAGCAAATGTTCTGATGTTTTCTCCAACAATATCAATACAACGTTGCCTTGCGGTTGTAGATGCCCATGCAATATGTGGGGTGAGAACAAAACGTTCGGGGTGCTTTATGTTCATGAATGGATCGTCTTCGCAGGGAGGCTCTGAAGGATAAACGTCTATGCCTGCACCTCTTATTCTGCCCGAATCAACAGCATTAACAAGGTCACGGGAATTTACGATGCCTCCCCTGCCCACATTTATAATGACTGCATCATTTTTCATAAGGTCAATTTTTTCTTTATTAACAAGGTTCTCCGTTTTTTCGTTCAAAGGCGAATGGATAGAGATTATGTCACATGTTTTAAAAAGCTCGTCCACCGTAACCTTTTCATAATCCTCTTTGCGCATGGCTCCGGACATGGATGCATACACAACCTCTGCGCCAAAGGCTTTTGCCACCTTTGCCACAGCTCTGCCAATGCCGCCCATACCTACAACTCCCCATCTTTTACCTGCAATTTCTCCAAAGGGAACGTCCAGATGATTTGCAACACCGCTCTTTGTATATGAGCCGTCTTTTACAAAGTTATCATAATACGAAAGAGACTCCATCAAAGAAAGAAGCAGCGCAAAAGTGTGCTGACAAACACTCTCGGTGCAGTAACCGGGCACATTACGAACCTTTATATTGCGGCTCTTACAGTATTCCACATCTACGTTGTTATAGCCCGTTGCAGTGAGGCATATAAGCTTAAGGTTTTTACAGTCTTCCAGATTATGCTTTCCAAGGAGCTTTTTATTTGTAACACAAACATGTGCATCCTTTAAGGCATCTGCTATTTCATCGGAGTCAATATTGTTATAAATAACACACTCACCCAATCGGGTTATGGGCTCCATAGACATATCATTCCCCAGTGTCATTGCGTCAAGCACTACTATCTTCACACTTTACCTCCAAATCAGTCCTGTATAGCTTTCAATTCCTTTTCGGAATATTCTTCTTCGTCACGAGCCTTTTTACCGTCACGGATAATTTTAATTTCATTTACGTCAAACTCCGTAACATCGGTATCTTCACCGTTCAAAAGAACCTTAACCTTCTCCTTAAGAAGAGACACCGATACAACATTTCCCTTTCCCTTGGGAGTGGAAACGATTGCACCCACTCTGGGAGTAACCTTCAAAAGCTCTTCGTAGCAATCCTGCTCGTACTTTAAGCAGCACATAAGTCTGCCGCAGTTACCCGATATTTTAGTGGGATTAAGGCTCAGCCCCTGTTCCTTAGCCATTTTTATTGACACAGGCTGGAAGTCGTCAAGATACTGTACACAGCACAGATTTCTGCCGCATACACCCAAGCCCCCAAGCATCTTGGCTTCGTCGCGGACACCAATCTGCCTGAGCTCAATTCTGGTTCTGAATACACTTGCCAAATCCTTTACAAGTTCACGGAAGTCAACTCGCTTATCGGAAGTGAAATAGAAAAGAATTTTGTTACAGTCAAATGTATACTCAACATCAACAAGCTTCATATCAAGATTATGCTTTGCAATCTTCTCTTCACAAATCTTGAATGCTTCTGCCTGTTTCTTCTTATTTTCTTCGAGAGTAATGGCATCCTCTGCCGTTGCAATACGAATAATGGGCTTCAAGGGCGCAACGATTTCATCGTCCGCAACTTCCTTTACAGCCATTGCTACCCTGCCGTATTCCACACCGCGGGCTGTCTCAACAATTACATCGTCACCTACTTTTGGGTTTGTCCCGTTAGGTGAAAAATAATATGTTTTACCCACTCTTTTAAACTTAACTCCTATTACCTGTTCCATATATTTCCTCCCAGCAATTTATAAGCATATTTGTAATCCATAAATCATATTTCATTTTAGCCTTCATATTGGCAGACATTTTAGCCTTCACACCAACCACAACATTAATAACTCCTCTGGCAGAAGACCCCTTTATCCCAGACGCAAAGCCCTCAATTGCGCTGCGGTAGTCTGTGTTTACAATTTCACCGCCCGCCTTATATGCGGCAACGTCCCTAAAAAAGCCTGTCAGTACATCAAAGTAAAAATCACAGTCGGCAGGTGCATCCTTACCCGTGCCTCCCATTGCCTCTACAAGAGGCAGTATAGTAACCTTTTCCTGAGAAAGGTTTGTTATTGCCTTTATAATTTCGTCCCGTTTTCTCAAAATATCTTCGTCTTCAC
>CAZRZU010000010.1:0-30607 GCA_964604615.1 uncultured Oscillospiraceae bacterium | reverse complement strand
GGGGCAAAAACATTTGAGCGGATTGTGGAATATGCGGGTAACATCGGTGTAAAGGTTGTTACGGTTTACGCGTTTTCCACAGAGAACTGGAAGAGACCTCAGGAAGAGGTTGATGCGCTTATGAATATCCTTGAGGATTACCTGGACCACGGCTTGCAGCGCTTAGCAGGCCGTGATGTTCAGATTCACTTTATCGGAGACAGAAGCGCCTTTTCTGACACGTTCCGTGAAAAACAGCTCTACATGGAAAAGGCCACTGAAAAAAACAGTGGCCTTTTGCTTAATGTTGCCCTCAATTACGGCGGACGCGACGAGGTAATAAAAGCGGTTAAGGAAATTGCCCTTGAGGTTAAGGAAGGCAGAATGAAGATTGAAGATATTTGCGAGGAGGATGTTTCTTTCAGAACATATACTGCTTCCCAGCCTGACCCTGACCTTATTATCCGTCCTTCGGGTGAGTACCGTTTAAGCAACTTTTTCCTTTGGCAGGGCGCATATAGTGAACTTTGGTTTTCTAATATTTTGTGGCCTGATTTTTCAAACGAAGATTTACTTCAGGCAATATATGATTATCAGCAGCGCACGAGACGTTTCGGCGGTGTATGACGTTGAAAGGCTTTGAGTTTTATGAAAGTTAGATTAATTACAAGTGCATTGGGCATAGTTCTGTTTTTTGCAGTTCTGTTTGCCCCCGTTACGGTTTTTTATATTGTAGATATTATAATTGCAGGTGTGGCGATACACGAAGTTTTTTCTGTTGTGGGTTTAACCAAGAAACCCACCATGGTGGTAGCCGGTGCATTGGGTATAATTTTGTGCGCTTGCTTCGGAGCGGCACACATGGGCTATTTTGACTACAACATTTGCATGGCTGCCATTGTAGCTTTGCTGGCATATCTTTTTGCGGTTCTGGTTTTTGACCATAGTCATGTAAAACTCTATGATGCGGCAATGGCATTTTTCTGCATACTGTTCCCAGCATTACTCTTTTCCTACATTGTCCCCGTTCGCGGTGCAGAACACGGCATGTATCTGATAGTTACCCTTTTTGCAGCAACTTGGTGCGGTGATGCGGGAGCATACTTTGTGGGTATTAAGTTCGGCAAACATAAGCTTGCACCCATTCTCAGCCCCAAAAAGACATGGGAAGGTGCATTTGGCGGAGTTTTGGGCAGTGTGTTAGGTATGGTGATCTATTCGCTTGTCCTCCTTTATGTACTTAAGGTTCCTTGCAACACTGTTGCTCTTGTTCTTGTGGGTATCGTATGCTCAATTATAGGCCCTGTGGCTGATATTGCCACAAGTGCCATAAAGAGAGAGTTCGGTGTGAAGGACTTCGGAACTCTTTTCCCGGGTCATGGCGGCATACTTGACAGGTTTGACAGTGTGCTTCTTACGGCACCCTTTGTGTATTTTGTCAGTCAGATGGTTAATCTTATAGGTTAACGGGGTTTTCAGTAAAGGATTGATGGTATGAAAAATATAGCTATATTAGGCTCCACAGGGTCCATCGGCACACAAAGTCTTGACGTTGTGGATAAGGATAATAACTTAAAGGTTGCCGCTTTAACGGCATACAAAAATACAGATTTGCTTGAGCAGCAGATACGCAAATATAAGCCGGCATTTGCCGCAATGTACGACGAGGACTGCGCAGGTGATTTAAAAACAAGGGTGCAGGATACCGACACTAAGGTTCTTTTCGGCGAAGAAGGTGTGTGCGAATGTGCACGGAAGGGCGATATGGCTGTTACCGCCATTGTTGGTATAGCGGGGCTCAGACCTACACTTGCGGCTATTGACGCAGGCAGTGACATTGCTCTTTCCAATAAGGAAACATTGGTTACCGCAGGTGACTATGTAATGGGCTTTGCAAAGGAAAAAGGTGTTAAGATTGTGCCCGTAGACAGCGAACACAGCGCAATTTTCCAATCCATTGCAAATCAGGGCAAGTTTGTGGAAAAAATAATTATTACAGCATCAGGTGGTCCTTTCTTCGGTAAAAAGAGAGAAGAGCTGGTTGACGTTACTGCTGCTGATGCATTGAAGCACCCAAACTGGTCCATGGGCGCAAAAATTACAATTGACAGCTCGACTCTTGTTAACAAGGGCCTTGAAATTATTGAGGCAATGCATCTTTTCGGTGTGGGTGTGGATAACATAATCCCCGTTGTTCACCGTCAGAGCATAGTTCATTCCTTGGTAGAATTTTGTGACGGGTCTGTTATAGGACAGTTCGGAGTGCCGGACATGAAGCTTCCCATAAGCTATGCCCTTCACTATCCCGAAAGAAGTATTAAGGTTTCTGAACGTCTCGACCTGGCAAAGATAGGTACACTTACATTTCATGAAATTGACCATGAGGCATTTCCCGCTGTTACCATGGCAAAAAATGCCGCAAGGATAGGTGGCAGCATGCCTGCTGTTTTCAACGGTGCTAATGAAGAGGCTGTTGCAATGTTTCTTAAGGGTAAGTGCCGTTTTGGCGACATAACAGAATATATTGCATATGCAATGGATAAACATAAGGTTGTAAAAGAAACAACTATTGAAAATATTGAAGCTGCCGACCGTTTTGCAAGAAGCATGGTATGCGAGGCAGCAGGACTGTAATTTCTCTGGAGGTTATTTAATGGTTTTTTCCATCATTGTTACAATTTTGGCATTCGGTATAATGGTTATGCTTCACGAAGCGGGGCATTTCTTTGTAGCAAAACGCTTTGGAGTAACCGTGCATGAGTTTTCCATAGGCATGGGTCCTCTCCTTGTAAAATGGGGTAAGGGTGAAACTCAGTATTCCTTGAGGCTGCTGCCTTTTGGAGGCTATGTTAAACTGGAAGGTGAGGAAGAGGAAAGCGACAATCCAAGAGCCTTTTCAAACATTTCGCCCATAAAGCGGATTTGCGTTCTTGTTGCAGGTGCTGTAATGAATGTGTTTTTGGGTTTTTTGTGCTTTGTTATAATAAACAATGTTTACGGCTATGTGCGGGTCCCCGTAATAAGCGACATTGTTGCCGAATCACCTGCGGAAGAGGCAGGTCTTATGGTGGGAGACGAAATTATAAAGCTGGACAAAACAAGAGTTTATACTTACAGCGATATTGAGCTTTTTAAGCTTGATTCTCCGGAAGAGCTTACAGTTACTTATGTGCGCAACGGGGAAAAACACTCTGTTGTGCTGAAGCCGGAAAACAACCTGATAGGTTTTGTTAGCTCGGTAAAGAAGCTAAACTTCTTGGAAACGTTTGAGTATTCTTATTATGACACACGTTATGTGGTCAAGGCGGTTATTAAATCTCTCAAAATGCTGTTTACGGGTTCTGCCAAGGTAAGCGACATGTCGGGACCTGTTGGCATTGTACAGGTTGTTGACGACGTGAAAGAACAGGCTTCGGGTTACGGCGGAATGGTTGTATTTTTACAAATATTGAGCCTTTTCGCCATGATAAGTGTTAACTTGGGTGTGTTTAACCTTCTGCCCTTCCCTGCATTGGACGGCGGCAGTATAATATTTGCTTTTATAGAGCTTGTTACACGTAAAAAGCTTAAGCAGGAAGTGCTTGGTTATATAAACCTTATCGGGCTTGTGCTTATACTTGGATTGGGAGTATTTGTTATGTTTTCCGACATTATAAAACTATTTTAGAAAAGAGGGCTTGTAAATGAGCAGAAAATCGGCAAGAGAAAATGCGTTTAAAATAATTTACAACTGCGCACTTATGAAAGAACCTCCTCACGATATGTGCGAATATTTTGAGGAAACAAGAAAAGACGAATTGTGGGCAGAAGAGTCCATGAGTGCAAAGGATATTGAATACATGAAGGCGGTTGTTTTCGGTGCGGCTGAAACAAAGGATGTACTTAACGAAAAAATTGCACCCCTTCTTAAAAAGTGGGACGTTGAAAGACTCCCCAAAATCAGCCTTGCACTTTTGCAGCTTGCTATCTACGAAATCGACAACATGGACGACGTCCCCGACCGAGTAGCCGTAAACGAAGCCGTTGAGCTTGCGAAAAAGTACGGAGAAGACGATACGTATAAATTTATCAACGGTGTTCTCGCCGAGTATTTGAAAAATGCTCGTTGAAGCTTGCCCTTTTAACCTCCTTTGTGTACACATAGTACACGGCAGTCGGTTAAAAGAACAATCTTCTTAGAGCATTGTCCAAAACCGAGGGCACAGCATCCGATGCTCAAAGAAGCAATCTGAACGATTTTCTTTTGGATTTGCAGTGTACTAACAATCTTCTTAGAGCATTGTCCAAACACCAAGAAACGGGTCGCAGTTTAGTTTGATTAGGTAATTGCAACAGCTTTTAAGGAACAGGGACAGGGCTGCTTTTTGAAGTCGGGAGACGACTTCAAAAGGGACATCTGCGGATGTCTGTCACCCACTGTCCCGTGTTGTGGGCTTTAGATAAAAACTCTGACTGCTTGTGAATGCGAGGAAATTTTATGCAACGTCGTGAAGCTACCGTAACACAAATTAATAACTATATAAAAGCCATTATTGAACGCACCGAGGTACTGCAGAACGTTTGGATAAAGGGCGAGATAAGTAACCTCAAGTATCATTCTTCAGGGCATGTATACCTGACCTTAAAGGACGAGGGAGCGGCATTGCGTGCTGTTATGTTCAAAGGTGCGGTAATGCGCCTGCCATTTAAAATGGAGAACGGTATGAAGGTTTCTGCAAACGGCCGCATAGGTGTATTTGAACGGGACGGCGCCTACCAGCTTTATATTGAGAATATGGAGCAGGAAGGTCAGGGAGACTTATTCCGCAAATTGGAGGAATTAAAAAAGAAGCTTTCCCTTGAGGGTATATTTGACGAAAAACATAAAAAAACCATACCCAGGTTTCCCAAAAGTGTTGGTGTGGTAACAAGCCCCACCGGTGCCGCAGTAAGAGATATTTTAAACATATTAAAACGCAGATATCCTCTTGCAGAGGTTTATTTATATCCGGCTTTAGTGCAGGGAGTAAATGCTGCACCCAGCATTGTAAAGGGAATTGAGTTTTTCAATACAATGCATCCTGTTGATGTTCTTATTGTGGGCAGAGGTGGCGGCAGTATTGAGGATTTGTGGGCATTTAACGAGGAAATTACCGTAAGGGCTGTTTTTGCTTCGCATATACCTATAATAAGTGCCGTGGGCCATGAAACAGATTTCACTCTGTCCGATGCGGCGGCGGATTTAAGAGCTCCAACACCTTCCGCGGCGGCGGAAATTGCCGTACCTGACAAGGATGAGCTTGGCATAAACCTTGAAAAGTATCAAAAGCGATTAAAAACACTTCTTCTTAAAAAGGCAGAGGACAGCGAGGTAAGGCTTAATCTTATTTCTCAGAGAACCTCACCCGAAAGCTTTCTGCGCAGGATTGAAAACCTGATGCAGCTTACGGACCGAAGTTTTGACCTTCTTGTACACTCGTACAGCGCAAGGGTGGATAAAAAGACGAGCCTTTTAAGCGAGCAGGCGGTAAAACTTGATGCACTGAGTCCGTTAAAAGTGTTTGATCGCGGTTACAGTGTGGCATATTCTCAGGATAAAGTGTTAAGAAGTATAAAACAGGTCAGCAACAATGACCACATAAAAATTGTGCTTTCTGACGGTAAGGTCAGTGCACAAGTAACAGGAATTGAGGATAAAAAATGACATTTGAAGAAGCTTTAAAGGAACTTGAAGAAACTGTTAAAAAACTGGAAAACGGAGAGACAACTCTGGAAGAAGCCATGAACCTTTTTGAAAAAGGTGTTGCACTCACAAAAAACTGCCGTAAGATGCTTGATGAAGCACAGCTTAAAGTAAAAAAAATAACCGAAGCGGGCAGTGAAGATTTTGAGCAGGGAGCAGAATGATGGATTTTAACGAAAAGCTTAATGAATATACGGAAAAAATAAATAAAGCATTGAAAGATGCGACAGCTAATTTTCCTAAGGATAATATTGTGTCCGAAGCTATGGCATATTCGCTTCTGGCAGGTGGCAAACGTATCCGCCCCGTTATTGCACTTGCAGTCTGTGAGGCATTGGACGGCGATATGGAAACTGCCCTTCATTTTGGCTGTGCATTGGAAATGATTCATACATATTCCCTTATTCATGATGACCTTCCCTGCATGGACAACGATACTCTTCGCAGGGGGATGCCCACCTGTCATGTTAAGTATGGCGAGGCATATGCTCTTCTGGCAGGCGACGGGTTGCTAACCTATGCATTTGAATATATTACAAAAAACGTGAAGGATAAGGCGAAAGCTTTTGATTATATAGCATATTTATCTGCCATGGCAGGCATCGGCGGGATGGTGGGCGGTCAGACAGATGACATCAAAGCTGAAACACAAAAGGCATCTCTTGCAGAGCTGAAAAGCATTCACGAAAGAAAAACAGGTGCCCTTATTAATGCTGCAGGAGCGGCAGGAGCCATTGCAGCAGGCTATGACAAAGACTATGCAAGAGGCTACAGTGAAAGCTTAGGACTTGCGTTCCAGATTAAAGACGATATTCTGGACGTTGAGGGTGACGCAGAAAAAATGGGTAAGACTTTAATGAAAGACATCAATTCGGAAAAGTCTACTTTTGTAACACTTATGGGCATTGAAAAAGCAAAAGAAGAGCTTGCCCTTGAAACTGAAAAAGCAATGGCAGCATGTGAGGCATTTGGTGAAAAAGGCGAGTTTTTAACTCAGCTTGCAGAGGCTATGCTTAAAAGAGAAAATTAACAGCGGAGGATTAAAATGAACGGATTTTTAGATTTTTTGTCCAATACACCGATTATAGCGGGTGTTTTTGCGTGGGCGATGGCGCAGGTACTGAAAGTTGTGATTGAGTCTGTTATTGCCCGTAAATTTACGTGGGAGTCTATCCTCGCATCGGGGGGAATGCCCTCTTCTCACAGCGCATTTGTTACGGCGCTCACAACAGTCATTGGTATAGAGCATGGGTTCGGAAGCGTGTACTTTGCGCTTTCTGCGGCGCTGGCATTGGTTGTTATGTACGATGCCTGTGGCGTAAGACGTGCAGTAGGTGAGCAGGCAAAGGCATTGAACAGAATTATTACAGCCCTTAACGAAAAGGGTGTTCACGGCAATGAAACTGCCCTTAAGGAAATTCTCGGTCACAGTCCTTTCCAGGTGGCAATGGGCTTTGTGCTGGGGTTGGTTATCGGTATTGTGGCAGCATTGGTATTTTGAGGTGATTAACAATGTTTCAGAAACTGGCATTTATTGAAGAAAAATATGAGGACCTTTCCGCACGCATAAGCGATCCTGAGGTTATTGCTGACATTGACTCATGGCGCAAGCTCATGAAAGAGCACAGTGATATGACCCCTATTGTGGAAAAGTTCCGTGAATATAAGGAGATTATAAAAACAATTGAGGATGCAGAGGAAATGCTTGCCGAAAAACAGGATCCGGAATTTGAAGAGCTGCTTCGTGAGGAAATAAGTGAGGCTAAAAGCGCAATTCCTGCATTGGAAGAAGAGTTGAAGATTCTTCTTATTCCCAAGGACCCTAACGACGACAAAAACGTTATTATAGAAATACGTGGCGGTACAGGCGGCGAGGAAGCGGCGCTCTTTGCTGCGGAGCTTTTCAGAATGTATTCCATGTATGCTGAAAACAAACGTTGGAAGATAGAAGTTATGAACTCCAATGCCACCGAATTGGGCGGATATAAGGAAATTTCTTTTTCGGTAAGCGGTCAGGGGGCTTACAGCCGTTTTAAGTATGAAAGCGGTGTTCACCGTGTGCAGCGAGTTCCTGAGACAGAATCCCAGGGCAGAATACAAACTTCTGCTGCATCTGTTGCGGTACTTCCCGAGGTTGAAGAGGTTGAACTTGAAATTAACCCCAACGATTTAAAAATAGACGTGTTCCGTGCAGGCGGTCCCGGCGGTCAGTGCGTTAACACTACTGACTCTGCGGTTCGTATCACTCATTTACCCACAGGGTTGGTTGTTTCCTGTCAGGACGAAAAGAGTCAGCACAAAAACAAGGATAAGGCACTTAAGGTTTTGAGAAGCCGTCTTTATGAGCTTATGGAAGCTGAACGAAATGCATCTATTGCCGCTGAAAGAAAAAGTCAGGTTGGCTCGGGTGACAGAAGCGAAAGAATACGAACATATAACTTCCCCCAGGGTAGAGTTACCGACCACAGAATTAACCTTACATTGTATAAGATTGATGCAATTATGGACGGTGAAATTGACGAGCTTGTGGACGCACTTGCAACATATTACCAGAGTGAAAAGCTGAAGGGAGAAAACGCATAATGACAAGCAAGAGAAAAGAAAAGGTTCTTCTGGAAAGAGTTATATCAGAATTTAAACTGGAAACTGTTTATACACCTGAAAACAGCAAGGATGTATGGATAGATTGTGCTGACGTACACCGTCCGGGAATTCAGCTTGCCGTGGATTATTATGAATATTTCGACCAGAGCCGTATTCAGGTTTTGGGTAAGGCGGAAATGTTTTATCTTATGGAAAAAAGCAGCGAGGACAGAAGAGCAGCTCTAAACAAGCTTTGCTCAATGGGTATTCCCGCAATTGTTGTTACAAGAAAAGCCGAAATCCCCCCCGAGCTGATGGAAGCGGCAAAAGAGTACAAGGTACCTTTGTTCAGAACAGAAGAAAACACATCCCACTTTATTGCTACATATATTTCTATCATGAACGTTATTCTGGCGCCCTTTATTACCCGCCACGGTGTGCTGATGGAAATTTACGGTGAAGGAGTTCTCCTTTTGGGCGAATCCGGTGTAGGTAAAAGCGAAACTGCTGTTGAGCTTGTGAAACGCGGTCACCGCCTTGTTGCGGACGATGCTGTTGAAATAAGAAAGGTTTCTGCAAAAACACTGGTGGGCTCATCTCCCGAAATAATCCGTCACTTTATTGAGCTTAGAGGCATAGGTATTGTTGACGTTAAGAAAATCTTCGGTATGGGCGCAGTTAAGGACACAGAAAATGTAAACCTAATTGTTAATCTGGAATTGTGGCAGCAGGGCAAGAACTACGAAAGACTGGGTATAGATAAAACCTATACCAACCTTTTAGGTATTGACATTCCCTCTGTTACCATCCCTGTGCGCCCGGGTCGTAATCTTGCTATTATTATCGAGATTGCCGCAATGAATTACCGTCAGCAGCAGATGGGATATAATGCGGCGGAAGAGCTATCCGAAAGACTCAGCAAGCAGATGAATATGGATGCAAATGACATAATTTAAACTTCTTATTTGTCAATGAAAGGTTTAGCAAAATGATAAAAATCACAGTCGACACACATACGCATACAAATGTAAGCGACCATGCTTTTTCCACTTTGGAGGAAAACCTTGCCGCTGCCTCGCGCATGGGTCTTGAAGGTATTGCAATGACAAACCACGGACCTGATCTGGGGGACGGTGCAGTGTGGTTTCACTTTAAATCGGCACGTCATTTGCCCAAATGGGTAAACGGTGTCAGGCTTTTGCCCGGCGCAGAGGCAGACATTATGAACCAGGACGGAAGACTTGACATTGAGGACAAATACCTTAAAGACTTGGAACTTGTTATTGCAAGCTTTCACACACCCTGCTTTGCACCTAACCAAAGTGAAGATGTTGTCACAGGTGCATGGCTTAATACTATGGATAATCCCCATGTTGATGTGCTTGGGCACATGGGCGACGGAAGATATAAGTGTGATTACGAAACCGTTGTAAAAAAAGCCAAGGAAACGGGTAAAATAATAGAGATAAACAACCACTCCTTTAAGGTAAGAGAGGGAAGTCGGGAAAATTGCAGGGAAATTGCTCTCTTGTGCAAAAAGTATTCTGTGCCCGTGGTTTTAAGTACGGATGCGCATTTTTCTCCCGAGGTGGGAGTTGTGCCAAACAGCATAGCTCTGCTGGAGGACATTGACTTCCCCGAAGAGCTTATACTTAATACCTCCTTGAAGAAGCTTTGTGATTATCTCAAAATAGAAGCATAAAGGATTACTGAATCATATGAAGAATATAGGTATAGACATAGGCGGAACTTTTATAAAGGCGGCGATAGTTGAAAAAAAAGGCAAAATTGTTTTGTCTTCAAAAACACCTACTCCTGCCAAAGGAAGTGATATTCCTTCCAAAATTGTGGAAATTATAAACGATTTGACAAAACGCGCAGATATTCCGTTGGAGGAAATTTCATCTGTGGGAATGGGGGCGCCCGGAGTGTGCAACAGCCACGAAGGGTTAATTGTAAATTGCCCCAATATTCTCGGGTGCAAAAATATTTCCATATGCGAGTATGTAACAGGTCAGACCGGGCTGCCGTCGTTCATTGACAACGATGCCAACTGTGCTGCATTGGGCGAATATATGCTTTCTGCTAAAAAGCCCGAGGGTTTTGTTTTTGTTACCCTGGGTACAGGTGTAGGGGGCGGCATCATCATAAGAGGAAAACTGCTCCGTGGGGTTAACATGGCGGCAGGTGAGGTTGGGCATATTGTTATATGCAAGGACGGAGAGCAGTGCAATTGCGGAAGACGGGGCTGTTGGGAGCGCTATGCTTCGGTGTCGGCTTTAATCCGCCAGAGTAAGGCTGCGGGCTTTACCGGAGATGTGTCCGGTAAAACAGTATTTGAAGAAAAAATAAAAGGTAATAAAAGAGCCGAAGAGGTTCTTTCAAAATGGCTTGAATATGTTGCAGAGGGCATAAGTGACCTGGTAAACATATTCCAGCCCGAAACAGTTGTTATAGGGGGCGGTATAAGCCGTGAAGGCAATGTTATTCTTGACCCCATAAAGGAATTTGTTGCAAAGAACACAATGTCTGACACTGCCGCATCAGGGCAGACTGAAATTAAAATATCCTCACTTTTTAACGATGCAGGTGTTGTCGGCGCAAGCTTCCTTTACTCTCAAAACTTTTAAAAATCGGGGTGGAGTAAATTGTACGATTTTGAAAACTGTGAAGTACTGAAAAATGTACACATGAAAGAGTATACTACTTTTAAAACGGGAGGCATGGCACGTGTTATGCTGGAGCCACAGTCGCCTCTTGCTGTTGCCGCCTTGTTGCGCACCCTTAAAAATCGGGGGGAAGAGTACTACGTTCTGGGCAACGGAAGTAACCTTCTTGTTGCAGATAAAGGAATTGATAAGCCTGTTATCCACATAGGCAAAGCTTTGAGTGACATACAGGTTGAAGGCGACAGATTAATCTGCCGTGCAGGTGCATTGCTGTCAACGGTTGCACAGACTGCTTACAAAAACAGCCTTACAGGAATGGAATTCGCTCACGGTATCCCCGGAAGCATTGGCGGTGCAGTATGTATGAACGCAGGTGCATACGGCGGAGAAATGAAAGATATAATTGACTGGATTGATTATGCGTCTCCCACGGGTGAGGTTTACCGCATGGATTGTGACAGCGCTCAGTTTGGTTACAGAAAAAGCTTTTTCTCTGACAAGGAATATGTTGTCACAACTGTTTGCGTAAAGCTGGAAAAAGGAAACAGCGACGAAATTCTGGCAAAGATGAAGGACCTTGGCGAAAGGCGCAGAAGCAAACAACCTCTGGAATATCCATCTGCCGGAAGCACCTTCAAACGTCCTGAGGGGTATTTTGCCGCAGCGCTTATTGAAGAGGCCGGCTTAAAGGGCGAATTTGTAGGCGGTGCTCAGGTCAGCGAAAAGCACTCGGGCTTTATTATTAATAAGGGCAATGCTACAACAAGCGATGTACTTGCTCTTATGGAAAAGGTAAAACAAATTGTTAAGGAAAAATCGGGAGTGGATCTTCAGGCAGAGGTTAAACTTTGGAAATAGGTGATAAGGATGAAATTTTTGATTATAACAGGCATATCCGGTGCAGGCAAAACACAGGTACTGCATTTTCTGGAAGACATGGGTTATTATTGTATCGATAATATGCCTGTGCTGTTTTTGTCTGCTTTTGCTCATGCCGTGGCTGACGGAAACATAAATGCCAAGAATGTAGCTGTCGTAACCGATATCAGAGGCGGAGACATGTTCGCAAATATAGAAGAAGAGCTGTCTAAAATTGACAAATCAAAATGTCCTTATGAAATTGTTTTTTTGGAAGCCGACGAGCCTTCGCTGGTGCGCCGTTACAAGGAAACACGTCGAGCGCATCCTCTCGCGCCTCACGGCCCTGTTGAAAAGGGGATTGCCGCAGAAAAGGAAATAATGGCAAAGCTCAGAAACAAGGCTGACCATGTTATAAATACATCCAATCTTTTAACTCGCGAACTTAACGAAATTGTGCACGAAAAGTTTGGAGAAGAAGGCAAGAAGAAAGCTTTCTTCTCCGTTAACATAATGAGCTTTGGTTTTAAGTATGGTATACCCAGCTCCACAGACCTTGTTATGGACGTAAGGTTTTTGCCTAACCCCTATTACGTGGAGGGTATGCGATACAGAACAGGTCTTGAAGAGGACATATTTCAGTACGTTACGGAAAATGAGCAGTGTGAAGTGTTTGTTGAAAAATATACGGATATGATAATGTACCTTGTGCCTCATTATATCCGTGACGGCAGACGGCAGATTACTATTTCCATAGGCTGTACCGGAGGTAAACACAGAAGTGTTGCCATAACGGAAGCATTAAGGAAAAATTTTGAAGAAAAAGGTCTTGTGGCAAAAAGCTCACACCGTGACATTGAGAGGAAATAATTATGACCTTTCTTGAAGAAATAAAAGACGAACTGTTAAATTTAAAAATAAAGAAAGTCTGCTGCATGAAGAGCGAAATCCGGGGAGTGCTTGTCTTTGGCGGTGTGCCCTTTGGTGAAAACGTTATCTTTGGTACAGATAATTTTCACTTGGCAAAAAGACTCAGTTATTTTTTGCGCAAGGTATGTCGTATTGATTTTGCTCAAAGACTTGACGAGAATGCCGGAAGTTACAAATTCCTTATACCGGAGGATATTCTGGAAATGTTGGGGCTTAAGGCGGCAGAGTATGTGGATTTAAACGAAAACAGTGAAAACGATTTTTGTTGCATGCGCGCCTTTGTAAGAGGCGCCTTTCTTGCCTCGGGTAGTGCGGCAAATCCTGACAAAGCATACCGTGTTGAAATTTTTACCGAAAACGAGCTTGCCGCCCAAAAGGTGCTTGAAACCGTTGAAGAGCTGGGTGTTGCAGCAAAAAAAACAAAACGGAAAAATCTTTTTGTCATTTACGGTAACGGTTGCGAAAATGCATCAGATATGTTAAAAATGACCGAAGCAACCTTTGCTGTTTTTAAAATGCTTGATGCAAAGGTTCAGAAGGAGCGGCGCAACGACACCAATCGCCAGATTAATTGCGATATGGCAAACATTGACAGAGTAAACGAAAATTCCCGCCGCGAAACAGAGGCAATAAAGTGCATTGAGAAAACTGTGGGACTGGACTTTTTAAAACCAAAGCTTAAAGAGACAGCACTGCTCAGACTGGAAAACGAGGGGGCATCTTTAAAAGAGCTTTGCGATATGTATGACCCGCCCCTTCCCAAGAGCACATTGAATAACCGACTTAATAAATTGATACAAATTGCAAAAGAATTGGGTGATTAAAAAATGTTTACACACTTACATGTACATAGCGAATATAGCTTGCTTGACGGAGCGGGCAGAGTAGGCGACTTGCCTAAAAAAGCAAAAGAACTGGGTCAGAGTGCAATGGCGCTTACTGACCACGGTGTTATGTACGGCATTGTGGACTTTTACAAGGCTTGTAAAAAGGAAGGCATTAAGCCCATTATCGGATGCGAGGTTTATGTTGCTCCGAGAACACTTTACAACAAGGAAACAAAATCTGATGCGGAAAATTACCACTTGGTGCTTCTGGCAAAAAACGAAACAGGCTACCGTAACCTGTGCAAGCTTGTGTCAAAAGCTGCCATAGACGGTTTCTATTACCGCCCCAGAACGGATATTAATGAACTGAGAAAACATTCAGAAGGGCTTGTTGCTCTTTCTGCCTGCCTTGCGGGTAACATACCTCACCGGCTCACCGAGGGGGATTACGAGGGTGCAAAGAAAGCTCTTGAGATTTATAAAGATATATTTGAAGATTTTTATCTTGAACTTCAGGACCACGGCATTGCAGAACAGAGAAGGATAATGCCTCAGCTTTTAAAACTGGCAAAAGAGACAAATACACCGATTGTTGCAACCAATGACGTGCACTATGTAAACCGTGAGGATGCAAATTATCAGGATGTGCTTCTGTGCATACAGACAGGCAAAAACCTTTCCGACGAAAACCGCATGAGATTTGAAACTGATGAGTTTTACGTGAAGAGCGAAGAAGAAATGAAAACCCTTTTTGACTTTGCTCCCCAGGCAATTGAAAACACTCAGAAAATTGCGGACATGTGTAACTTTGAAATTGAATTTCACAAAAAGCTGCTGCCGCAGTTTCCCTTGCCTGAAGGCTACACCAAGGTCGAATATCTTGACAAGCTGTGCAGAGAGGGGCTTGTTAAGCGCTATGGCAATGCGCCGGACGAAAAAATTGAGGAAAGAATGAATTATGAGCTTGGTGTTATTAACACTATGGGCTTTACAGATTACTTTCTTATAGTGTCGGATTTTATTGCATATGCAAAAAATAACGGAATTCCCGTTGGCCCCGGCAGAGGCAGTGCGGCAGGAAGTGTTGTGTCCTATGTTCTTGAGATTACAAATATTGACCCCATAAAATACAATCTGCTGTTTGAGCGATTTTTGAACCCCGAGAGAGTATCCATGCCCGATATCGATATTGACTTTTGTAAGGAACGGCGCGGCGAGGTTATTGACTATGTTGTAAATAAATACGGAAGCGACAATGTGTGCCAGATAATAACCTTCGGTACCATGAAGGCCAGGGCTGCTGTACGTGATGCGGGCAGAGTAATGGGTCTTCCCTATGCGGAGGTTGATGCAGTGGCGAAGGTTATCCCTAAGGATTTGGGAATAACCCTGAAGGATGCTTTGGAAACGCCAAAGCTTAAAGAAGCATACAACACAGACGAAACCGTAAAAAGACTTATAGATACTGCACTCAGCATAGAAAACCTGCCTAAAAGTGCGGGTACGCATGCGGCAGGTGTTGTAATATGCGGCGACAGGCTGGATGAGCATATTCCTCTTTCAAAGAACGAGGGTGTTGTGGTAAGTCAGTTTACGAAAGATACCGTTGAAGAGCTTGGACTTTTAAAAATGGACTTTCTGGGACTCAAGAACCTTACCATTATCCATCACTGTGTAGAGCTTGCCAAAATGGACGGTGTAGAAATTGATGTTGATAACATGCCCTATGATTCTCCCGACGTGTACCGAATGATTTCAAAGGGGGACACTCAGGGTGTGTTCCAGCTGGAAAGCGGCGGCATGACCAACTTTATGAGGCAGTTAAAGCCGAGTAATCTTGAAGATATTATAGCAGGGGTTTCTCTGTACCGCCCGGGTCCTATGGACTTTATTCCGCAGTATATACGCAATAAGCATAATCCCGACATGATTACCTATAAGCATCCGCTGTTGGAACCCATACTTAAAGATACATACGGTTGTATTGTGTATCAGGAGCAGGTTATGGAAATTGTGCGTTCTCTCGCAGGCTTTTCTTTGGGCGGTGCAGACATGGTGCGCCGCGCCATGAGTAAGAAAAAAGCTCATGAAATGGAGAAGGCAAGGCAGAATTTCATATACGGTGAAGTTGACGAAGATGGGAATATCCTCATTCCGGGTTGCTTGCGGCGGGGTATAGACGAAAAGACTGCTTCAAGTATATTTGACGACATGGACGCATTCGCCAAGTATGCGTTTAACAAGTCCCATGCGGCATCTTATGCGGTTGTGGCATACCAGACGGCGTATCTTAAGTGCTTTTATCCTGTTTATTTTATGGCGGCATTAATATCAGGTTTCATGGATGAAACAAATAAGGTGCTTCTTTATGTGGAACACTGTAAGGACATGGGCATTAAAATACTGCCTCCGGATATTAATAAGAGCTATTCATCTTTTAGCGTGGAAAACGGCAACATCCGCTTTGGTTTAGGCTGCGTTAAAAACGTGGGTTTATCTTTTATGGACAAAATTGTGGAAGAACGACGTGAAGGCGGCAAGTTTAAAACCTTTACTGACTTTGCAAAACGAATGAGCAAAAGGGAGCTTAATAAAAGAGGCGTTGAGGGCATTATCCGAGTAGGTGCCTTTGACGGTATTGTGGAGAACAGAAGCAAGCTTCTGGCAGGTTACGAAAACATTATTGAATCCGCACTCAGGGAAAAGCGCAGTAACATAGAAGGACAGATTAGTCTCTTTGGAGATATTATAGAAACAGAGGACCATATTGCAGACGATTTGCCCAATGCACCCACTCATCCTAAGAGCATGTATCTTGAAATGGAAAAGGAATGGGGCGGAATGTATTTTTCCGGTCACCCGTTGGATGAATACCGCAGCATTGTGTCTGACAACAGGTTTGCCCGTATTGCACGTATACTTTCCGTTAATGAGGCGGAGGGAGACTCGCCTCAGGTAGGTGAGGACGAGTATGCAGATGGGGATAATGTTGTTGTGGCAGGCATAATAACAAGCCGCCGTGACAAGATTACAAAAAATAATACTCTCATGAGCTTTGTTACAATTGAAGACCATACAGGCTCAATAGAGGTGATTGTATTCCCGAAAACATTAAACAAATGTGACTCTATCTTGAAAGAAAATGAGGTAGTACGAATAAGTGCACGTATTGATGCAAGAGAGGAAGCAACTCCGAAGCTTATTATGGACACCGTTGCGCCTCTTGAAAAGGAAGAAAATGTTCAGACCGGTATTGCAAAAACACTTGTAATCACTCTTAAAAACGGAGAGGCATACCGCCTTGACGATTTAAGAAAAATCATACTTTCAAAGAAGGGCATAGATAAAGTTGTGCTGAAGCTTCCAGACAGGGATGTGGAATGTCATTCAAGTGTTAAAACAAATGCGGATAAGACCGTAGATTTAATAAACACATTCTTTGGAGAAACAAGAGCCAGGGTTGACAAATAAAAGATGTCTGTTGCATTTTGCAACAGACATCTTTTATTTGTGATATGATTCGTTTGAATTGATTTTGAATGCACGGTAGATTTGTTCTGTAAGCATAAGCTTTGCAAGGTTATGAGGGAACGTCATGTCCGACATGCTCAACTTAAAATTGCTTCGTGACTTAACTGCATCGGAAAGCCCTAATGAGCCACCCACAATAAACGTTATTGCAGATGTTGTCATAAAAGCATCCTCAAGCTTTGCGGCAAAATCAGTACTGGAGAGCTTCTTGCCCTCAATGCACATGGAAATTACATAGTCCCCTTTGTTTATTTTTGCCAAAATATCCTGTCCCTCTTTTTCAAGAACGGATGCCTCTTCGGTGGGGGATGCATTGTCGGGAATGGGACGGTCGGGAATTTCCACATTTTTAAACTTAACAAAACGAGAAAGACGCTTTTCATATTCTGCCAAAGCGTCTTTGATAAATTTTTCTTTAATTTTACCTACTGAAATAACAGTAACAGAGGGCATAATAAAAACCTACCCTATAATATATTTTTGGCTGGGGGAATACCGTGACGCAACCTCCAGTGTTACATCTCTTCCCACCTTAGCGCCTTTCATAACAAGGCTTTCCTCGGTTGTTGCATAGGCAACTGTGGGGGTGTTGTTGTCGAGGCTCAAATGCCCCAGCAATATGTGCTTTACTCCGTTTTCCAACAAGTGAGCACAGGTTAAAGCACAGTCGTCGTTGGAAAGATGCCCCACACTTGAACGCACTCTCCTTTTAAGCTCGGGAGAATAAGGTCCGTGAAGGAGCATGTCCACATCGTGGTTTGACTCTAAAAGCACAATGTCGCTGTTCTTTATGTTATCATACACGGTTTTATTCATAACACCTATGTCGGTAGCAACAGATACTTTTTTACCGTTGTAATCTATGGTAAAGCCCACACTTTCCATGCTGTCATGAGGTGTGGAAAAAGGAGTCACCACGGCATCAAATGCGCCGAAAGGCACCCCACCCTGTATGTAGCGGACAAGGTCACAGTTTACCTTGCCGATTTTTGTAATCATTTTTTGCCAGGTGCCGTAGGTGGCATATATAGGAAGATTATACCGCCTTGACAAAATACCTGCACCCTTTATATGGTCTGTGTGCTCATGTGTAATAAAAATACAGTGGAGACTTGACGGATCAACACCTATGCGGTAGAGAGATTCTTCAATCCGACTTCCGCTTTCACCGCAATCAACCAGAATATTAGTGTTTCCTGCCTTTATAAAGGTAGAATTACCGCTTGAGCCCGAAAAAAGACTGCAAAGCTCAACCATTGGAAATGTACACTCTTTCTATTTTGGCGCCTATGCGAGAAAGACGCGCCTCAATGTTTTCGTAGCCACGGTCAATGTAGATGGGGTCATTAATTGTAGTAACACCTTCGCTTGCCAGACCTGCAATAATAAGCGCAGCACCTGCACGAAGGTCAGTTGCTCTTACGGGAGCTCCGCAGAGAGGCTGACCGCCTTCAATAATGGCAGTCCTGCCCTGAACTGAAATATCTGCTCCCAAACGTTTAAGCTCACCAACATACTGGAAACGGTTGTCCCATACATCTTCTGTTACCATGCTTGTACCTTCAGCGAGCGTCAATAATGCCACAATCTGAGGCTGTAAATCAGTGGGGAAGCCGGGGTACGGCATTGTTCTTACGTCGCAGGGCTTTAAGGGTGCGGAACGTTTTACGCGTATAGCATCGTCATATTCGTCAATTTCAACACCCATTTCCTCAAGCTTGGACACAAGCGATGCCATGTGCTTGGGAATAATGTTTTTTACCAGAACATCGCCGCCTGCCGCAGCTGCCATAATCATAAATGTGCCTGCCTCAATCTGGTCAGGAATAATCGCGTAAGTTCCTCCGGAGAGACGTTCTACACCGTCGATGCGGATAACATCTGTTCCTGCACCGCGTATCCTTGCGCCCATTGCGTTAAGAAAGTTTGCAAGGTCAACAATGTGAGGTTCCTTCGCTGCATTTTCAATAGTTGTCCTGCCTTTTGCCAATGTTGCTGCAAGTATAATGTTCATTGTTGCACCAACACTTACCTTGTCAAGATACACATTTGCACCCTTCAGGTTTTCAGCGCTTGCTTTTACCTGACCGCGGACAATATCAACCTCTGCACCCAAGGCGCGGAAGCCTTTCACGTGAAGGTCAATAGGTCTTTCTCCAAAGTTGCATCCTCCGGGAAGTGCAACCTCTGCCTTACCAAACCTGCCCAAAAGCGCACCTAAAAGATAGTAGGATGCGCGCATACGGCTTGCAAGGTCGTAGGGAGCTTTAAATGTTGATACACAGGATGCATCAATTTCAATAGTATTGTTATCAACCCTGGTAACTTTTGCACCAAGGAAAGAAAGCATTTCTAAAATAACACTTACATCGCGGATGTCGGGAATATTTTCAATACGGCAAGTGCCATCAACAAGAAGAGCCGCGGGAATAATGGCTACTGCGGCATTCTTTGCACCGTTAATCTGTATTTCACCAAGAAGGGGAGTTCCGCCGCTAACACGTAAAGTTTCCATTTATATAAATACACCACTTTCGTAAAAAGATGGGATAAATGTTTGCACACATATATACACAGTATATTATAACCCAAATTAGTACAAAATGTCAACATAAAGGAGATGTATGCAGGATAAAATTTTGCATACAGGGGAAATATATGAATATGCCGCAAGGAGGGGTATAAATGGGGTTGTCCTTTGTTAGAACAATAATATTATACGTTTCGGTAATTATTGCCATGAGAATTATGGGAAAGAGAACCATTGGCGAAATGCATCCCACTGAGCTGGTGGTGTCCATTATGATATCTGACCTTGCCACCGTGCCAATGCAGTCCATATCCACTCCGCTTCTTGACGGAATTGTGCCCATATTTACTCTGGTTGTGTTGGAATTGGTGTTTGCATTTCTCATTTTAAAGAGCCGTGTAATAAGACGCATTCTGGTTGGTCGGAGTTGCAGTGTTGTGAAGGGAGGTAAAATGCTTGAAAAAGAAATGGGGCTTCTTAGGGTAACCGTTGAAGACATTGAAGAGCAAATCAGAATAAACGGATACTCAAGCATTGAGGACATTGAAGAGGTTGTTATTGAAACAAACGGAGAAGTGTCCGTGATTCCGAAAAAGGAGGGGAGCATACCCTTTCTTATTGTGTCCGACGGAAAAATGCACAAAACGGAGATGACCCTTGCAAAGGTGGGGCAAAGGCAAATTGAAGCCGAAATAAAAAAGCTGGGACTAAACGATGTAAAAGAGGTTTTATACATGAGCGGACTTAACTCGCAGATTATTCATGTGCAAAAAAAAGGAGATAAGGCCGATGCGTAAAATGCTTGTGGCATTTGTGATACTTTCTGTAATAGTGGGTGCAACACTATGGGAAAATTCAGCTGTGGAGAGCATTTGCACTCACATGTCAAGCCGCCTTGATGCGATTGAAAAAGAGCTTGATGAGGAAAGCAAACATTTGCATGAAATAACAGTTGAACTTATTGACACATGGCACGAAAAGGAAAAAATTCTTGATGTTTTAATTCCTCACGAGGACACAGACGAAATAAATGAGGCATTTTCTGATTTTTATGCATGCATCAAAAAGGGCGAATACAATACGGCATATATAATTCTTAAGGGTATGCAGGAGCAGTTTGACCATATACATGAAAAAAGCAAGATTAACATAACAAATATTTTCTGAAAGAAAGGCATGATACTATGCAGGCTGTTATAAATCTGTCGGGAGAGGGTACAAGGCTGAGACCTCTCAGCTGCAAAAGATGTGCAGGCATGCTGCCTGTGTGTGACAAAAGCATTATAAAGAGAACAATTGAGCTTTTAAAACATCACGGAATAAAAGATATTGTAATCATAACAGAGTATATGTCGCACGAGCTGGAAGAACACCTTAAAGACGAAGAGATGAGTATACAGTTTGTGCCATCAAAGGGCAACGAGACCGGGTTTGAGGCTTGTTCACATATTGCGGATGACACATTTTTGTATATGTCAAAGGTGGTTTATACCGATTTTGACCTGACAGAAGCAATCTCCTTTCACAAAAAAAAGCATGCAGCAGTCACTCTGCTGCTTCAGCACAGTGTCAAAGAGGGGATAATTACCGACAAGGATGGAAGAGTAACCCGTATTGAAGAAAAGCGCATGTGGAATTATCTGTCGGGAGAGCAGAGCACAGGCATATATATTTTAAACCGTGATGCATTGGATGCTATTTCCAAAGGGGAGGCTTCGGATGCTATGCCTTCTCTGGTACGTTCGGGACTGAGCATATACACAAAAAATATAACAGGAATGTGCGAAAGCATACATGATTTTGCGTCTTATATGCGGGCAAATTTTGCATATCTAGACCGTGAAAAATCAGTTTATGCAAAAGGTATAATTGTAGAAGACGGTGCCATGGTTGAAACAGGTGCAATTTTGGAGGGACCTTGTTATGTTGGCAGAAATACTCATGTCCATAAGGGTGTAAAGGTAGGCGCATACAGCATACTGGGTGAAGGCAGCATTCTTCTTGAGGGAGCAAATGTTAAAAGGAGTATAATAGGAAGAGGGTGCCGCATAGGGAAAAATGCCACACTCCGAGGCTGTGTGCTTGATGGTGGAGTAAAGGTAGGGGAAGCTTCTACCGTGTATGAGCAGGCGGTTATTGGCAGTGATTCTGAGATAGGTAAATCAGTTCTGGTGAAATCATTTGTAAAAATATGGCCCGAAAAGAATATTGAAGACGGCGCCATAGTCTCCGACAATATAATGTGGGGGCAGAAAAAGCGCCTTAAGCTTTATGAAAAGGGCAAGATAGAAGGCATAGTAAACGTAGACATTACACCTGTATTTACAGCTCTTTTAGGGGAATGCGCGGGCATGCTGTTTGAAGGCGGTGAGGTTGCCGTATCCACAGACGGGTCACCATCAGGTGCAATGCTGCGTGACGGTATTGTGTCGGGATTGCTGGGGAGCGGTTGCAGTGTGAAAGATTTTGGTGAACAGCCCTTGCCCATAACCAGACGAGGTGTTGCATTTTATATGTTTAAGGGTGCTGTGTGCATAAATGTGTACGACAAAGGCGGAGAGGATGTTGCCCAAATAACAATTATAGGCAAAGACGGCTTTGATGTTGACGAGGAATTTCGCCAAAAGCTGGAAAGGTGTTTCGAAAAACGGGAATTTATGTACCCGACTCCCGGAGACATAAAGGAGTGCGAATATCTTTTTGAGTATAAGCTGTATTATCTTAAAAGCATTGTGGGTTACAAAAAAAAGAATAGAAAGAAAATGAAGCTTCTCTTAAGCTGCCCTGCGACGTGGGGAAGACGTCTTATCGCTTCAGCAATGGCGGATTTTTCATGCAATGTAAGCATGTATGCACCTCCCGGCGGAGAAGCAACACAGCCCGGTGCATTCAGGGAGGCAATAATGCTTGGCGGCTTTGATATGGGGTTTATTCTTGATTCAAAATGCGAAAAACTTACACTGGTCACCCCTGATTGTATAATAGATGAAGAGACGTACGAGGCTCTTACAAGTCTTATTATTATGAAAAAGTACAGTGGAACAAAAATTTTTGTGCCTGACACCGCAAGCAGTGTTATAGACCTTTTGGGGGAAAAATATAGCTGTGAAATTATTCGTACCAAAACAGCACCTGTGGAAATAATGCGTCATATGTCCGGTGAGGAAAAAAGTCTCTCTGAGCAATTTGTCTTTCGGTTCGATGCTGTTGCGGCAGTTATACTGTTGGTAGATTATCTTTCCTGCGAAGGTATGGGCATAAGTCAGCTCCTTGAGGAAATACCTCCCGTAAATATGTCAAAAGAAGTAGTTAATATCCCGAAAGGTGAAGTTGACTTTATAATGTCCCGTATACACGAAATGGAAGGGGCGGCAGACAGCCAAGATGGTGTTAAAATAACCTTTGATAAAGGCTGGGTTTTAGTTATACCCGACATGGAAAAAGAAGTGTTCCACGTTGTGAGCGAAGGCGCCAATGGGGAATTTGCTCGGGAGCTGTGCGATTTTTGTGTAAGTAAAATTATGGAAGAATAAAAAAGCGGGTGTAAAAGACTTGTTGTTTTTTACACCCGCTTTTTGCGGTCAGAACTATATTGCATTTTATTTTACTGTATAAAACTACAAAAGATTAATGAGCTTTTGCACGTCTTCTTTGCTTGTTGCCCAACTTGTGGCAAAGCGAACCACTGTATGGTTTTCGTCGTATTTTTCCCAATAACTTATGCAAACCGTTTCTTCAAGCTTCTTTTTTTGTTCGTTTTCAAGCACTACAAAAATCTGGTTTGTGGGAGAATTTATAAAAAATTTATAGCCCTTTTCGCAAAATGCTTTTTTCAGCATGTCTGCTGTTTCAATGGCATTTTTTGAAATCTGAGTGTAGAGGTTATCTGTAAAGAGTGCATCAAACTGAACTCCTAAAAGTCTGCCCTTTGCAAGCATGGCACCGTGTTGTTTTACAAGTGTTACAAAATGAGGGGGCATATTGTTTTTTGTAAAAACCACAGCTTCGCCGCAAAGTGCACCGCATTTTGTTCCGCCTATGTAAAAAACGTCGCAAAGAGATGCAATGTCTTCCAAAGTAACATCAGTTTCCGAAACCAGGGCATAGCCTAAGCGGGCACCATCCAAGAAAAGCGGCAGATTATGCTTGCGGCAAGCTTCTGACAGCTCTGTAAGCTCATCTTTTGTGTAAAGTGTGCCGTACTCTGTTGGATGAGAAATGTATACCATGCCCGGGAAAACCATGTGGTCATGACTTGAATCTGCATAAAAGGTGTTTACAAGCTCGTCAAGGTCGTCAGAGTTAATTTTACCTTCTTTGTGGGGAAGTGTAATAACCTTATGACCTGTGTATTCAATTGCTCCCGCCTCGTGACATGCAACGTGACCGGTTTGAGCAGCTACCACACCCTGATGACGGGAAAGCATAGTTGCAATGACAACCTGATTTGTCTGTGTGCCGCCGGAAATAAAGTAAACCCGGGCATCGGGGCAATTACATGCTTTTTTAATCTTTTCACTAGCAAGGGCGGAATATTTGTCCTCCCCATAGCCATCGAGCTTTTCAAGATTTGTCTTAAGAAGATGCTCCAAAATCTTAGGGTGAGCACCTTCAGAGTAGTCGTTTTTAAAATATAACATATTCGTGCCTCCTGTAAACAAAAAGGATTTCGCGTAAGCAAAATCCTTTCCGCAATTGTTTGTTCGACCTTATGAATTATTCATTAAACAATGTTAACTGTTTCTTGCCCGAGTCTTCATCCTTTAAAAAGTAACCTGCAGAGGGAAGAGAGCGAGCTTTATAGCCGGCAGGGTCTGTCAAAGCGCCGGAGGCACTTGCAATGTGAGAAAGGCTTGCCTTTTTGCGCAGAGTCATAACCTGTATGCCCTGACTTGCTCGTGATGACTTTGTAAGAACGTCCTTAGAGTCAAACACTACACACTTACCGTTGTCACTAAATGCGGCAACAAGCTCATCCTGAGGTATATAAAGTGCATTTGCAAGAGGTGCCTTGTCCGAATAACCGCCTGTAAGTTTTTTGCGGTTTGTCTTTGTGGCATAGCCTTGCATATCAATCTTTGCAATTTTACCGTTGGTAAATGCAAAAAGCATAAAGCCTGTGTACGTACCGGTAGGCACACAGTAGACAATTCTTTCGCCCGATTCCATGCTGAGCAGGTTGGGAAGATAATCACCCATTGCGCTTGCTTTTGTATCCTTAATATCATTAAGACGCATTTTGTAAACATTTTGTTTGTCGGAGAAGAAGAGCATGTCCATACGGTTTGAAGCATCAAATTCAACAAACATTTCGTCGCCTTCTTTGAACTTGTGCTCGCCGCCGCTGCGGAGGGATACAAGAGTTATCTTCTTGAAATAGCCTTCTTTTGTCATGAAGACCTTTACGTTATAATCAGGTACTTCTTCGGCAACAGCCTCTTCGGGAGCATCAGATGCTTCCATAAGGATGGTCCTTCTGTCTTTGCCGTATTTCTTTTCAATTTCGGTAAGCTCATCAGAAATGATTTTCTTCATTCTGCGTGTGCTTTCGCTTGCAGCCCTTAAGTCGGCAACCTCTTTTGTAAGCGAGTCTATTTCATCAATGCGCTTTACAATATAATCGCGGTTAAGGTTACGGAGCTTTATTTCCGCTACATATTCTGCCTGAATCTGGTCAATTCCGAAGCCTGCCATAAGATTTGGCACAACCATGGAATCCTCTTCTGTATTTCGCACAATTTCAATTGCTTTGTCAATATCAAGGAGAATTTCCTTCAAACCCAGCAGAAGGTGCAGCCTTGCAGCTTTTTTGTCTGCGTCATAAATGAGGCGACGCTTTGTGCATTCCATACGGAAGTCAATCCAATGCTTAAGAATGCTTCTTACCCCTAAAACCATGGGCTCACCCTTAATAAGCACATTAAAGTTACAACTGAAAGAATCTTCCAAAGGCGTGGAGCGGAAGAGCTTGACCATGAGCTTTTCCGGGTCAGTGCTGCGTTTTAACTCAATAGTGAGCTTTAAACCGGTCTTGTCTGTTTCGTCGCGGACATCGTTAATTTCCTTAAGCTTACCTGCCTTTATAAGCTCAGCCAGCTTGTCAATAATGGCTTCTGTTGATGTGGAATAGGGAATTTCCGTTATTTCTATAAGATTATTCTTTTTGTCGTACTGATACTTGGCGCGAAGCTTTACACTGCCACGACCTGTTTCGTAAATCTGTTCAAGGGCTGCATCGTCTCGGATAAGATAAGCTCCGGTAGAAAAATCCGGTCCTGTAATATAATCCGAAAGTACAGCCTTGTCATCCTTCATGATTGCCTTTGCAGCCTGACATATTTCCCTGAGGTTAAAGGATGCAATGTTTGATGCCATACCAACAGCAATACCCTGGTTGGGATTAACCAAAATATTTGGAAAGGCAGAAGGGAGAAGTGCAGGCTCT
Source organism: uncultured Oscillospiraceae bacterium (assembly GCA_964604615.1). Classification (GTDB taxonomy): domain Bacteria; phylum Bacillota; class Clostridia; order UMGS1883; family UMGS1883; genus RGIG1927. Next base: position 4,533 of record CAZRZU010000010.1, on the reverse strand, counting down.
TTCTTGGTGGCATCGTAGTTATCAACAAAGTCAACTGTGTTTTTGTCAATATCGCGGAAGACCTCTGCTGCAATGGGTGCAAGCTTTGCTTCTGTGTAACGTGATGCGGCAAATGCCATGTCACGGCTGTACTGCTTGCCGAAGTTGCCCTTTGAATCAACAAAAGGATGCAAAAGTGCCTCGTGACCTTCTGTGAGACGAACCATTGTTTCATATATAGCCATATCGCCGTGAGGATTAAGGCGCATGGTTTGACCAACTATGTTAGCGCTTTTTGTTCTGCCGCCTTTTAAAAGCCCCATGTCGTACATTGTGTATAAAAGCTTTCTGTGAGAAGGCTTGAAGCCGTCGATCTCCGGGATGGCGCGGGATACTATTACACTCATAGCATAGGGCATATAGTTTTCTTTTAATGTTCTTGTGATTTGCTGTTTGCTGATTTCATTTTCCATGAGTTTTACCACTCCTTTAAACCATTACAGTATATCATATTTTCAATTTTTGGTCAAGTTTGAGGCAAAATTACCCGGGGGAATTTGTTAAGAAATTTTAAAAAATTACGAAATTGTTAAAAAAGTTTTACAAAAAGGGTTTACAAACGGAAAAATTTGTGTATAATAGGTAACGTGATAAATGCGAAATATCACCAAAGAGTCCGTATATGCTTAATAAATGCCTACGTTAGCATATACAACCGAATATTGATAAGTAGGCAGAAAGGCTTGAAAATTATGCAGAAAAGAACAAAGATTTTATCCGCAGTTATTGCTTTGGCGATGCTGGTAACATCTTTCGGATTTGTTACAAAGTTTTATACAGTCGGCTATGATGTTTATTACGGAGATGTTAATGTGGGTGTTATATCCACTAAGGAAGAAGCTATGGAGGTTTACACAGAAGCGGCAACAGACGTTGCTCAGTGTAACCGTGGCAGATTAAAGGGCAACTTAAGCTTTGTAATGACAATTGCTTCCGTAAGTGACATTGCGTCCAGCGATCTTTACCGCGGCATTGTGGAAGTTGCCGTAGGAAAGGAAGACTGCTTCAGCATCAATGCAGGCGGTATGAGCATTGCAAAGGTTAAAACAGAAACTGATGCAACAGCGGCAATTCAATCGTACGTTGCAAGCTTTGAACGAGAAGATGCAACTATTTACTCTAATTATACAATTGTGAAGGACAAAGAAATCGTTACGGAAATTGTTTCTGTTGAAGAAGCGGCTGAACGTATCGGTAAAAGCGGTCTTTTCACAGTTGTATACAAGGATGTTGTCGAAGAAGAATTTGAAATCCCTTACAAGGAAACTGTAATTGAAGACGAAACAGTTCCCGAAGGAACTGAATTTTGCCGTCAGAAGGGTCAGACGGGTAAGGGCATTAAACGTGAAATCAAGTTTTACGAAAACGGTGTTGAAAAGCACAACATTGACCCTGTTGTAAAGGTATTGGAAGAGCCTGTGGAAGAAATTGTAGTTGTTGGTACAGGTAAGATGGTCGGTCTTGTAAAAAAATCACTCCATTGGCCTACACAGGGAACATTTACATCCGATTTCGGCTACCGTTGGGGAAGAAATCATAACGGCATTGACATAGCTGCCCCCTCCGGTACACCTATTTATGCTCCTGCAATGGGTGTGGTAACCTTTTCCGGCACAAGAAACGGTTACGGCAATTACGTAATAATTGACCACGGTAACGGCTACACAACAACATATGCTCACATGTCAAGCAGAAAAGTGTCAGAAGGGGACACAGTATGTGCAGGTGACCTTGTGGGTACCGTTGGTACAACAGGTCGTGTAACGGGATCGCATCTTCATTTTGAAATTCTCTTAAACGGAAGCTATGTTGACCCTATGACATACATTGCAGGTTGACAAAGGAACAAAATAAAGGTATAATTGAGGTTGCAGAGGTGTTTCTGCAATCTCTTTTTTTGAGGTGGATTTTATGGATAAAATAAAAAAGCTCCTTGTTATTCCTGTTATATACCATGTTGTGCTTCTGGTTGTTCTGGCAGCACTTTATTTTTCAAACAGCCCGGTGGTTGCTAATGTACTTACGGTTGAATTGATGCTTGGTGCGGTGGCAACACCTGCTTTGTTTGCCCTTTTGTCGGTAATTCATGCAGTGTTCCACGAAGCAAAGGTGTATGACTATATTTATAAATGCCTTATATACCTTTTGGTCATTGGTGTTTTAAGGCTTGTTGTGTACGTTGCGTTAAACGGCGGCAGGATTGGTGCAATTGCATCAGCTGTGTGCATATTGGTTTCGATCGGTGTTTTTACATTGTGGGATTGCCTCTTTGCAATTGTTGATAAGTTTATGAAAAAGCGCCCCGGTAAGGTGAAAAAGCAAAAATAAACAAAATCTCCTCATTTTATGGGGGGATTTTTTTACAAAAATCGAATATAAACTTGGTTTAAAAATATTGAAAACAAAATTAAAGTGTGCTATAATCTTTAAAATAAAAGAAATTAACCGTACAATTTGCCCATGCGAAAGTATAATGTTATTGCAGATTGTAAGGAGGTACTATATGATTTGTAATAATATTCTGGACGCAATGGGAAATACTCCTATCATAAGGCTTAATAGAATGACAGACCAAAACTCTGCGGAGATTCTTGTTAAGTTTGAAGGACTCAATGTGGGAGGTTCCATTAAAACACGAACTGCTTTCAACATGATAAGAAAAGCTGAAGAAGAAGGCAGGATAAATAAGGACACTGTTATTGTGGAACCCACAAGCGGTAACCAGGGAATTGGTCTTGCGTTGGTTGGTGCTGTAAGAGGCTACAAAACAAAAATAATTATGCCAGACTCCGTCAGCGAGGAAAGACGCAAGCTGGTTGAGCATTATGGTGCCGAGGTTATCCTTATTCATGATGCAGGCAACATTGGCGCATGCATCGAAGAATGCCTGGAAACCGCTCTCAAGATGCAACGTGAGGACAAAAATGTTTTTGTTCCTCAACAGTTTGAAAATCCTGCTAACCCTGCCATTCAGCGAGAAGTTACAGGGGAGGAAATCCTCCGTCAGGTTGGAGGACCTATTCACGGCTTTTGCTCGGGTATAGGAACAGGCGGCACAATTACCGGTATAGGTGAGGCGCTTAAGGCAAAAAACCCAAATATTGAAATTTGGGCGGTTGAACCCGAACATGCTGCAATACTTTCCGGCGGTTCTATCGGAACACATGTTCAGATGGGTATAGGCGATGGGCTCATTCCGGATATTTTAAACACCGAAATTTACAATGATATTTGTATAATAAATGACGAAGAAGCCATTAACACTGCAAAGGACCTGGCAAGCAAGGAAGGCATTATGTGTGGTATATCCTCGGGTACAAATGTTGCGGCGGCAATTAAAATGGCAAAAAAGTTGGGTAAAGGCAAAACAGTTGTAACCGTATTGCCCGACACAGCGGAAAGATATTTCTCAACACCTTTGTTTGAATAACAACCAAATTGTTGAGTATATTTAATAAAATATTACATCAGGAGGAAACGGATATGGATTGGAATTCAAATGTAAGACCTGAAACAATGGAACGTATCACTACAAATGAACAGGCAGAAAAGTATGTCGAAGAATTGGTTGAATTTACACGAAACCAGGTTGGTGACAAGAAGGTTCTTCTTGCGCTTTCCGGCGGTGTTGACTCCTCGGTAGTTGCGGCGCTTTTAATTAAGGCGATAGGTAAGCAACTTGTTTGTGTTCACGTAAATCACGGTCTCATGCGTAAGGGCGAGAGTGAACAGGTTATCGAAGTGTTCAAAAATCAGTTAGATGCAAATCTTATTTACATCGATGCAACAGATCGTTTCCTTGATAAGCTTGCTTCTGTTGCTGACCCTGAAAAGAAGAGAAAAATTATTGGCGCTGAATTTATTGAAGTGTTCAACGAAGAAGCTAAAAAGCTTGAAGGTATCAAGTTTCTTGCACAGGGTACAATCTACCCCGACATTTTGGAATCTGACGGTGTTAAGGCTCACCACAATGTTGGCGGCCTTCCCGAAGAAATGGAACTTGGGCTTGTAGAACCCGTTAAGCTTCTTTTTAAGGACGAAGTAAGATTGGTAGGTAAGGCGCTTGGTCTTCCTGATGAAATGGTTTTCCGTCAGCCCTTCCCCGGTCCCGGCTTGGGTGTAAGATGCCTTGGTGCCATTACTCGCGACAGACTTGCAGCACTCCGCGAAGCAGATGCAATCCTCCGCGAAGAATTTGACAAGAACGGTTTGGCAGGTAAGGTATGGCAGTACTTTATTGCAGTTCCCGACGTTAAGAGTGTTGGTGTTAAGGACGATAAGCGCTACGAAGGCTGGCCTGCAATTATACGTGCGGTAAACACTGTTGACGCAATGACAGCAACAATCGAAGAAATTCCTTACAGTATTCTTCACCACATTACAGACAGAATTACTCACGAAGTAGACGGCATCAACCGTGTTCTTCTTGACCTCACTCCCAAGCCTATTGGTACTATTGAGTGGGAATAATACCAACTTAACACCATATATCCA
>CAZRZU010000009.1:0-30676 GCA_964604615.1 uncultured Oscillospiraceae bacterium | reverse complement strand
CCGAGGACATCAAGGCAAGAATCGCGCAGATCAAGGCAGGTATCGAGGCTACAACATCTGATTTCGACAGAGAAAAGCTTCAGGAAAGACTTGCTAAGCTTTCAGGCGGTGTTGCTGTTATCAAGGTTGGTGCTGCAACAGAAACAGAAATGAAGGAAATGAAGCTTCGTATAGAAGATGCTCTTAATGCTACACGTGCCGCTGTTGAAGAAGGTATTGTTGCAGGCGGCGGTACAGCATATATCAACACAATTGCAAAGGTTTCCGAAATGGTTGAAACTCTTGAAGGCGACGAAAAGACAGGTGCAAAGATTGTGCTCAAGGCTCTTGAAGAACCCCTCAAGCAGATTTGTGCTAACGCAGGTGTTGAAGGTGCAGTAGTTGTTGAAACAGTTAAGAATGCTGAAAAGGGCATCGGCTATAACGCACTTACAGACGAATACATGAACATGATTGAAGGCGGTATTGTTGACCCCGCAAAGGTAACAAGAAGCGCGCTCCAGAATGCAGCAAGTGTTGCAAGCATGGTTCTTACAACAGAAAGCCTTGTTGCCGATAAGCCCAACAAGGAAGCTGATGCGGCTGCAGCGGCTGCTGCACAGGCAGCTCAGATGGGCGGAATGTATTAATAAAAAACAATTTATTTAAAAAGGCGTTTGCACAGCAAGCGCCTTTTTGTGTTGCAAAAACAGGGGGTTTGGTGTAGAATAGATTTAAGAGGTGTTACTATGAAAAAAGTTTTGACAATGTTATTAACTGTTGTTATGATAATGGGCATGTTTCCATGTATGGGCATAGCAGTGGAAAGCTTATCCGACCCGCTTATTTTTACCTGGGCATGGAACGCAAACAAAATTGATACCGATAACTCCCTTACTGTTGTGAGCTGGACGGGAGGAAGCTACTCCAGCTACCGCAGCGGTTTTATTGTGTATGATTTGCCCGAGGATTTTTCCTACACAAGCATAAAAACTGAGGTTATTGCATCTTTTGCAATAAACAAAGCAACCTTAAACAATGGCACTTCCCAGGCACCTACTGCGGCAGTTGTTATGGTTGACGGCGACAAGGTAAAAGATGCTTACAATTTGAAAAGCGGAAGCAGTGCGACGGCTCTTTTAAATGAGGCAAAAGCAAGCGGTGTTCTTCTTGGTACATATAAAATAGGTCAGTACCCCCGAACAAGCAGAATTAAAAATACCAATATAAATGCGTTTTTTGAAAAGCACCCTGATGTTAAAAGCATAGGTTTTTATGTTACAAACCTTTCCGCTGACGGATACGCAGACACTGTTAACGGCATAGCAAGTGCTATGACAGACGTGGAAGTGAACTTTACTGCATATCAGAACTATGCCAATGCAACGGTTAAAATGATTGACAGTGACGGCAACGTGCTTGACACACTGGCTGTTCGTGATGAAATCGGCACAGCAATCTCCGTTCCCGAGACCGTCGATAAAGACGGCATAATCTGGGTGAGAGACACCGCTGAAAGCTATATTTTGTCAGACAGCTCTAATGCCATAGAGGTTACCTACCGTCTTGATAAGGGCGACAGAGAAAAATATGTGGCAATTATTGAAGAAAATGTTTCCGCTCTTGTGGAAAATCCGGTAAGCGAAAAAATTAATTTGCCTACGGGATATGTTACAGAAGACGACTTTGTAATTAATATCCAATGGACAAGCACAGACGAAGCTGTTGTAAGTGCCGACGGTACCGTTTACCCGGGAACAAATGTGCAGACAGCCCAGATTTATGCAAATGTGTGGATAGGAGAGTACACAAGTGTTGAAACAAAGAAGTTCACCGTTACCGTAAACCCCGTGAACCAAGGGGAAACAGACCGAGCCTTATTGCTTGAAATGGATTTTACAGGCGAGGTGGAAAACCGCGGCAACTTTAATGGTGAGAAAGTTGATGTTTCCTGCACAATTGGCGATGAATATACAATTGCGGCATATATAAGATGTGACGATTTAACCGATGGAGGCACAATTTTTAACATAAGCGGCATTGAATGCAGTGTTAACCCCAACGGAAGCCTTGCTGTGGGTGAAATGGTATGTGCAACCCTTATTACAGAGGGTGAGTGGTATCACTTAGCACTTACAAATTCGGCTCTTTACATTAATGGCGAAAAGGTAGCCGATGTTGACTCTGCCACCAATGGCTCGGACAGCTATATAGGTGCATATTCAGGTAAAATGGATAACTTTTGTGTATATTCAAAGGCATTTTCACAGTCTGTAATAGAAAGTCTTATGGATGAAGACTACGATTCTCCGAGTCTGGAGGTTGTGTCTGCCTCTGTTGTAGAAGGCTTGGACGGTGTAGTTGTTAAGCTTTCTGCAAAGGGATACAAAGGCGAGGTTTTTGTTTTTGCGTATTCTGCACTGAATGGTGTGCGTCATGCAGGCAGTAAAATAGCACAGGTAGAAGAAGGGCTTAACGTATTTTCGGTTAATATACCTAACATGGGCGGAAAGGCTACCAAAGAAAACACCTACATCCTTGTGTGGGATAATGCACTTGTGCCTCTTTTTGTAAAACATGATGCAAACAGAAGCTATGATTTTGGCTTTAACTACACTCATCCCGATAACCACATGCTCAGCAATACATTTACCCTTATGGGGAAAAATACAGGCTTGTATTTAACAAGTAACGGCTTAAGCCAAAGGGCGGATGACGGCTATTGGAGTGCACCTTACATTGCAGGCACAAATACCGAAGGCTATTATTCCTTAAAAAATAGAAACGGAAGCGAAATTTCCGGCAACTGGACGTTTGAACAGGTTGAAGATAATGTGTACAAAATTAGAAACCGTGATACAGGTGAGTATCTTTCCTATGGCATAAATGATGAATGGGTACTGAACATAACCCAATACAATGAAGTGTCGAAAGCTTTTGCAAGCGAGGGCTTTTTGATTTTGTCGGCAAATGAACGGAATATATTATATTCTGTAACAGGGCAGGCATTGTGGCAGTCAAACGCAAGAAGAGAAAAGCTTATTGAAATAATCTCGGGTGATTATTATGACCTTGATGGATATTCCCAGGCAGAAAGATTGCGTGAATTATTCAGCTATTATCCTTCGTATCAGATTAACAGAGCAGTTAGTAAGAGCACAACAGGTATTGAAGCAAATTACGCACTTTCGGACATAACGTGGACAACCTACTCAGACATGGACGGCTACACTAAGAACGGTTATACTGCTGCGGTAACTTATTCTTATGAAGAGGGCGATGTGACAGTTGCAATTTATGCACGTAGTCAGAACGTGGTTAAAAACATTGCAAAGGGCTTTAGCTACATGCCTTATCAGTTCATAAAGCCCTTGAAAACCGTGATTGACTATAACGCGTCCAACAATCAGTTTAAGGCTGAAACAGGGGTAATTTACATTGAAACAAATTATGAGGTTTCAAGTGAAAACGTGGCAATAACAGGCGCACATGAGCTTGGACACTTAATAGACTTTGCAGGTTACAGGATGAGCATGGGCGACTACCGTACTGCAAGAGAAAATGAATGTGCCGTTTCAGGCTATGGCGAAACTGCACTGAACGAAGATTTTGCAGAATTTTGTCAGTTTGTTATTTCCTGCAATGGCGACAGCGAACTTTTAAGACAGGTTAAAGCCATGTTCCCGGGCAGATACAGTGCTCTTTGTGACGGAATGTGCGAAATGTACGGTGAGTGTATTTTAAAGTAAAACAAAAAAGCGCGAATTATCGCGCTTTTTTTGTTTTCTCAATATATTCTCCCGGAGTGCATCCGTAACGGCTTTTAAAGGTGCGGAAAAAGTGGGGAATATTACTGAAGCCGCACAATTCCGCAATGCGGTATATCTTAGGCGGGGGATTGTGCCTGAGAAGCTCTTTTGAACGTTCGAGCCTGGTCAGGATAAGGTCGTCCCTGGGTGTGGTGTGAAACACATCTTTATACAGCCTATAACCCATGCATCTGGGGAGAGAGTATTTTTCAAAAAGTGCATCAATATCCGGAGGAGAGACAATATCAGACAAAAATTCGCCTCTTATAAGACCTATAACCTTTTGAGTGTCTGAGTCTATAACAGGGCTGTCTTTTTGCAGTCCTCTGGCAATAATTACCGCAAGCTTTATTATGGATGCGGCAATTTCGTGTTTGTAGCCAATACCCTGGCGAACATTGGTATCCAGTATTTTACTTATAATACCGTTGATTTCATCGCAGTTATTTGGGTAAAAAACTTTGTTTAAGGGTATGTCAAGAGATGAAAACAACTCTTCGGGAGCATGAAAACGTATGTAACTGTTTCTGAATCCCTTTTGAGATATATAATCGTGCAATGAATTTTCAGGATAAATAATACATGCACCTGAATTAATTTCTGTATTATTCATAATAGCCGGACCTTGAAAATATATAAACGTACAGTCTGAACAAATCCAATTAAAATGGATGTTTTCCGGCTCCGATAAATTATAGCCTCCCTTAATGAAAAAGATACTGCTCATTGTGTCACCTCCAGTGTAGATTATAAACTATTGCATATAAAAATGCAATAAAAAAATACGAAAGTATATTGAAAAGGGAACCATAGTTTGTTATTATATAATCAGTATATTATTAAGAAGGAGGATAAAAAATGAAAAAGTTTTTATCAGTTTTGGTGAGCTTGTGTATGGTAATGAGTGTCGTTCCGGCATTTGCGGCAGAGTATGTCGTTGACGATGATACTGTTGTTTACATAAGCTTTGACGAAGAGCTTCCCGAGGGAAGTACAGGCTATAACCTTTCTCTGTTGGATGAAGGTGTGTACGGTAACTGTGCGTGGTTTAACGGTTCCACTTCTTATATTCACCTTCCCGACAACATTACAGAAGGTGTAACAGACTTCACCATGGCTGCATGGATTAAACCCACAACCACAACAGCTGCATGGAGAAGAATTTTTGACTTTGGTAGCGGTACAACCAGCTATGCTTTCTTAGGTATGCCTTATTCCGCTACAAGTGTTCGTGCTGCAATGAAGGTGAACGGCGGTACAGAATACAATGTAACTGCAGCAGATGCAATTGCAAAGAACGAATGGAGTCATATTGCGTATGTTCAGGAAGGCAATACAGCTAAGGTATACGTGAACGGTGTTCTCAGTGCTTCAGGCTCTAACTTTACAAGCAGCCTGAGTGCTATGGGTGCAACAACATGTAACTATATCGGCCGCAGCCAGTTCTCCGGCGATGCTTACCTTAATGCGTATCTTGACGAAGTTGTTTTTGCAAAGAGAGCAATGAGCGTTGACGAAATTGCTGAAATGGGTACTTTCCCCGAAGCAATTGTTGACGAACAGGCTGTTCTGGACGCAATTGATATTCCCGTAAAAGAATCCGTAAAGGAAAACATCTCTCTTCAGACAGAAGCTCTCGGTTACCCCGTAACATGGGAATCCAGCAATGAAGACGTTGTTTATCCTTACGACATCCCCAACGGAGATTACACAATTCCTGCCGGTAAGGTAACAAGACAGGACAATGATACAACTGTTACTCTTACAGCTTCCGTTGATGTTAACGGTAATGTTCTCACTAAGGATATTGATGTAAACATTATTGCTAAACCTGCTCCCGTAGGCGATACGGAAGCATACCTTTACGTTTACTTCCGCGGTAATGTTAACGGCAGCGAAGAACGTCTTTCCATCCACCTTGCTTCCAGTGAAGACAGCTACGTTTGGGAAGACTTGAACGGTAACTGGCCCATTCTTGAATCTACAATGGGTACACAGTGCCTTCGTGACCCTTACTTGCTTCGTAGCCATGACGGAGACCGCTTCTACTTGATTGCAACTGACCTTAACACACAGGACGGTCAGGGCTGGGGTCCCTGGAGCTTAGAGGGTAGTAAGTACCTTATGATCTGGGAATCCGATGACCTTGTTAACTGGTCTGAACAGAGAATGGTTAAGTTTGCAAACGACGATATGGGTTGTGCATGGGCACCCGAAGCTATCTGGGACCCTGACACAGAAGAATATCTTGTTTATGCTTCCGCAAAGGACCTTACTCTCGGTTCTTCCGCCATTGATACAGTATATGTAGTAAGAACACGCGACTTCAGAACATTCAGCGAACCTGAATATTTTGTTCGTCCTTATAACGAATCCGGTAGCCGTATTGCAGCTATCGACTCCAATATTATTCAGGCAAACGACGGCAGATTCTATCACTTCTACAAGAAGTGGAACAGCCAGGTTGTTATGATGGTTAGTGACCATGCGTCAGGTCCTTATGAAGAAGTTCCCGGTTTCACTGCTATCGGCGGCGAAGGCCCCGGCAGCTTCCTTGTAAAGGGTACAGAAGACGAATACTGCCTCATGATTGATAACTATTCAGTTTATGTTCCTTACCTTACAACTGATATTGCTTCCGGTGTATTCACAGCAGGCAGCGGCACAGTTGTAATGCCCACAGGCAGTAAGCATGGCGGTTTCCTTCCTGTAACAGAAGAAGAATATGCAAGAGTGCTTGAAAAGTGGGGCAACCTTGAAGTTGATGAAGAAGGCAGTGAATCTATTTTAAAGTATGACTTTGAACAGGATGCTGACTATACTCTTTACGGCAATGCTAAGGTTGAATACAGCGAAGAAAGAGACAGTAATGTTCTTGTTCTTGACGGTGAAGAAAGCTACCTTCAGTTCCCTGAAAATCTCTTTGACAGAAGAAGCACATTCACACTTTCCTTTGATGTTAAGAACGATAATTCTGCTTCTTCCAATATGACATTCAGTGTTGGTACGGGCGAAGAACAGTATGCGTTCTTTAAGATTAATGACACAACAATGAGAAGTGCCCTTACAATTTCCGGCTGGTCGTACGAAGAAAAGGCTGTATCTGGTGAATTGGGTACTCTTACAGATACATGGATGCACATTGACCTTGTTGTTACACCCGACAGCATAACAATCTACAAGGATGGTGTACAGGTTGCTCAGAATACAGAAATGACAAAGAGCATCTACCATCTTGCAGAAGAGGGCTTGTCTGCATACCTTGGTAAGTCAATGTTCTCTGCTGACCCTTATTTCATAGGTGAATTTGATAACGTTGAACTCTTCAACCGTGCTCTTACAAGTGCTGAAATTGCATCAAGCATGGGCAACACAGACGAAGACATGGCTAAACTTGACGCAGAAGCTGTTGACTTTGGTTGCAATAAAAATTATGTAACAGGCAACATTACACTTCCTGAAACAGGTATTTACGGAAGTACAATTGCTTGGGAATCAAGTGATGAAGATGTGATTGCTCTTGACGGTACGGTAGCAGTACCCGCTTTTGGTGAGGATAGTATAGAGGTAACTCTTGTAGGTACATTTACTTACGGTAATGCTGTATATACAAAGGAATATGTTCTTACAGTTAAAAACGAACTTTCTTACCTTGAATCCACAATTGAATCTGCATGGAAGACGTATGACATTACAAGTGCAACAGGAACAGTAACATACACATATAATATTACAGCTGATGCACTTACAGACGGTGTTGTAGCATTGACAAGTTCAAGTACAACTCCCAACGGCTACGGCGGATTCAGTATGCTCACAAGACTTCGTCCCGAAGGCTACTTTGACGCATATAACGGAAACGGATATTCTTACACAAACTATATTACATACGAAGTAGGTAAGACCTATCCCGTAACAATTGAAGCCGATATTGCAAATAAGACATATTCCGTATATGTTGAAATTGACGGCGAAACAAAGGCAATTGCCGAAAACTTTAAGTTCCGTGCATCCAATACAGAAATCGGTAAGCTTACAGTTATGGCAGGCTGGGGTACAAGTGCAGGACTTGTAACGGTTACTGACTTTACAGTTATAATTACAGGTACAACAACTGTTAACTATATGTGCGGCGAAACTGTTCTTAAATCCGAAGTGTTAAGCGGTGAAGTTGGCGAAGAAGTTATAATTAGTGGTTCTCATTTTGTAGTTGACGGTGTTGAGTATAAGAGTGCTGAAACTGTTGTGACAATTACTGATGGTGCAACAGTTACAGTAGAATGTAGAAAGATAGAAGATAACATTGGTGACGATCCCGCAGGCGATGACGTCTATGATGAAGAAGATCCAATGAATCCTTCCGATGTTCCTTCCGATGAAGAGACAGACGAACCTTCCGATGTTCCTTCCGACGAAGAGACAGACGAACCTTCCGATGTTCCTTCCGACGAAGAGACAGACGAACCTTCCGATGTTCCTTCCGATGAAGAGACAGACGAACCTTCCGATGTTCCTTCTGACGAAGAGACAGACGAACCTTCTGATGCTCCTTCCGATGAAGAGACAGACGAACCTTCCGATGCTCCTTCCGATGAAGAGACAGACGAACCTTCTGATGAACCTTCTGACGAAGAACCCTCCGAAGAGCCCGGAGATGAAACAGAAGTTTCTTTTGAAGCGGTTGAAGTTGTTGTTAACCCCTCAGCTCAGGGTGTTAAGGTTTCCGGTAAGTTTGAAGCAGACGGTGAAACAAACCTTGAAACAGTAGTTGTGGTTATTTCCTATCTTAAGGATGGTGCAGCATACTGCGTACAGGCAATGGAAGTAAATGTGGTTGACGGTGTTGTTGAAATTCCGAATTCCAGCATTACCATTACAGAAGGTAAGGTGACCGTTGGAGGTATTTCCATTCTTAAGGATGTAACAGCCCTCGAAGCCATCACAGGAGAAAATCTTGGTACACCTGTCGGTTCATGGAAAGAATAAATTAAAATAATAATCAAAAAGGTGCGTGAAAACGCACCTTTTTGATTGCAATAGAACATAATTTGGTATATAATGAACTCAAGTGAAACTTGAACTCAATAAATTGCTTTGCAGCATGAATTGAAATCTACGATTTCATAAATTGCATCTGTATTGCTAATTAATTGTTGTAAGAATTTCCAAGGAGGAAGTAAAATGAAAAAAGTTTTGGCAATTATGCTTATTCTCTGTATGGCAATATCTTTATTGCCTGTTATGGCAGAAGAAAGCAATGAGGTTTTCCGTATTACATTTGACGAAAAAATTGCATATTCCGAAGAAAAGCTTACATATTTTGACGACGGAGTGTACGGCAAATGTGTATGGTTTAATGGCGGTACAAGCCATATAAAAATGCCTGATAACATAAATAAAGGCATTATTGATTATACCTTTTCAGCATGGGTTAAAATGACAGGTCTTGAAAAGGGCTGGCAGAGGATTTTTGACTTTGGTTCAAGCACGGATAATTATGTTTATTTTGGCATACCTTACGATACAAAAAATCTAAGAGTTGCATATAAAATTAATGGCAGCGACGAATGGAACCTGGATGCTGAAAACGTAACAGTCCTCAACGAATGGGCGCATGTTGCCCTTGTGCAGGAAGGTAAAAGTGTTAAGATTTACGTTGACGGTGAAAAGGTTGCCGAGAAGGAATGTGAATACACACTTTCTGATTTGGGCGAAACCGTTGCAAACTATATAGGTAAGTCGCAGTTCAGCGCAGACCCCAGGTTAAATGCATACGTTGATGAAATTGTTTTTTTCAGCCAAGCCTACAGTAATGCTGAAATTGAAAAGCTGGCAGACATGCCTCCTAAATCTTACTCAAAAGAAGACTTCAGAGTAGCTCTGGAAATAGCAAACGGTAACAGCATAAAGGAAAACCTCACTTTGCCTGATGAGGTTTTCGGCAAGAGTGTTACTTGGGAGTCGAGCAATGAAGCAGTTATTTCCACAAAGGACATACCTAACGGTGATTATGTAATACCAAAGGGCAAGGTTACAAGAGGCGACGAAGACACTGTCGTAACATTGACAGCAACGGTAAATCTGGGCTTTGTTTCGGCAAGCTTTTCCCAGGAGGTTACCGTTGTTAAAAAGAGCGAGCCTGTTGGTGAAACGGTAGGTTATTTTTACGTTTACTTCCGCGGTTATGTAAACGGCAGTGACGAGCACTTGTCCATTCATATTGCGGCAAGTGAAGACGGCTACAACTGGTTTGACTTAAATGATAATAAGCCTATTCTGGAGTCAAGAATGGGCACCTATGAGCTTCGTGATCCGTATTTGCTCCGTTCAAAAGACGGCGACAGATTTTATCTTTTAGCAACGGATTTAAATACAAAGGACGGTCAGGGCTGGGGCCCGTGGAGCCTTACGGGAAGTAAGTATTTAATGGTGTGGGAAAGTGACGACCTTATAAACTGGTCAGAACAGAGAATGGTTAAATTTGCAAACAATGACATTGGCTGTGCGTGGGCACCCGAGGCAATCTGGGACCCCGACACCGAGGAATATTTAGTATACGCATCCGGTAAGGATTTGACTATGGAAAATCCGCTTGATACCGTTTATGTTGTGAGAACACGCGATTTCCGCACATTCAGTGAGCCTGAGGTTTTTGTTGCTCCCACCAATGGGGAGGGCGGCAGAATTGCGGCAATAGACTCTAACATTATTCAGGCAAATGACGGCAAGTTCTATCACTTTTACAAGCAGTCAGGGCATATTGAAATGATGGTTTCTGACCATGCGTCGGGACCTTATGAGTACATTGACAATTTTACCCGTCCTGCAGGTGAAGGCCCCGGCAGCTTTTTGGTAAAGGGAACGGATGATACATATGCGCTTATGGTTGACGACTATTCTGTTTATGTTCCGTATTTAACCACCGATATTGCGTCGGGTAAGTTTACAAAGGCAACAGATACCATTACAATGCCTACAGGCAGTAAGCACGGCGGATTCTTGCCTGTAACACAGGAAGAATATGACAGAATAATGGATAAGTGGTACTATGTTTCCCGAGAAAAGGCACTTGAATCACTTATGAAAAAGCTGGGATACGGAGAAAGCAGTGTGAAGGCTTTTTCCGATTGTGACAACGGCTATGTAAATAAGGCTTTTGAAATGGGTATTACAACAGGCATAGGCAACAATAAATTTGAACCCGACCGACCCATAACGGTACTTGAATTTTCCGTTTTCAAATCCAGAGCAATGGGTGTGTATTTTGGCTGGTCTGAAGAAGAACAAATGTTGCCGAAGGATAAGGTGAACAATAAAATGACTCACGAAGGCTTAAAGGTTGCCTTGGACTGCACCGACAGAACATTGGATAGTGCCCAGATGGCAATTCTTGCAGAAATAATGAGAGAAGATGAAAGAGAAAACCCCGACAGAATAAAAGAGGTTAACGAAAAGGCTATTACATACGGTGATGTTACAATGAAGTATGCAATGAGCATTATGGGCGAAGAACCTGTTGAGGGTTACCCTGTTTATATTGCACTTCACGGCGGTGGCGGCAGTGATACGCCTGATTTGAACAACTCCCAGTGGAATGCTATGAAGACCTATTACAGAGGAAGCGTTACCAAGGGTATATATATTGCGCCCCGAGGTGTTCGAGATACATGGGACACGCATTTTAACCCCGAAAGCTATTATTGCTATCAGAGACTTCTGGAAAACCTTGCTATTTTCTATAACATAAACCCCAACAGAATTTATATTGTGGGATATAGTGCAGGCGGAGA
Source organism: uncultured Oscillospiraceae bacterium (assembly GCA_964604615.1). Classification (GTDB taxonomy): domain Bacteria; phylum Bacillota; class Clostridia; order UMGS1883; family UMGS1883; genus RGIG1927. Next base: position 19,098 of record CAZRZU010000009.1, on the reverse strand, counting down.
CGGAGTTTATCAGATAACTGCACGCATGGCAGACTATTTTGCAGCCGCAAACATGAGCGCAGGTCACCCCAACGGAGTTGATTTGACAAACGTAAGCAACATGCCTCTTTATCTTCAGTGCGGTGAACTGGACAATGCATATAACAGAAACACAGAAACGGTAAAGTACGGCGAAAATAAAAATGTTGCAGGTGTATTTATCCATAAGAACAAGCCTCATAATTTTATTGACAATGGTACGGAATTGCAGCAGCTTGTTGACGGAACCTTTGCAGATACAAATGCCATAAGATTGGTAAGCAGTCATGTAAGAAATCCGTACCCTGAAAAGATTGAATGGAATTTGAGCTTGAAGAAGAGCGACATGTTCTATTATGTGGAAAGCTCTGCTACGGAGGGTACTGTTACAGTTGACCGTGATGGCAATAAATTTATTGTAACGGGCGACGTGGACGCAATTTATGTAAATGATTTATTTATAGACTGTACAAAGCCCATAATTGTGGTGTATAATGGTACAGAAAAGGAATACACCTACGAGTTCAGCAAAGAGATTGTAGAGTATACCTATTTAAAGAGATACGATAAGAGTTTAACATTTACAATGAAACTTAATTTAAAGGAGAACTGATATGAAAGCATGGATAAAACACAATGCAGACCCCTTTGCCACAAAAATTAACGGCAAATATTACTTTATAGCAACAGCGCCCAAGTATGATTATATTGCTCTGCGTGAAAGCGACACATTGTTGAATCTTTCACAGGCAGAAGAGAAAATAATCTGGAAAAAGCACGACGAGGGCGAAATGTCGGGTTATATATGGGCACCCGAACTGCACTATATTGACGGAGCATTCTACATTTATGTTGCTGCGTCCCGTGCTGATAATATCTGGAGAGTGAGACCCTATGTTCTCAAATGTGAGGGAGACCCCATGATTGACAAATGGGAAGAGTTGGGCATGATGCAACCGGCAGAGGGCGACGGCTTCAGCTTTAATTCATTCAGCTTGGATATGACTGTTTTTGAAAATAAGGGCAAGTGGTATACAGTATGGGCTGAAAAAATCGGCATATGGAAAGGCATCAGCAATCTTTGCATTGCAGAGTTGGAAACTCCCTTTAAATTAAAGACAAAGCAGGTTATTTTATCAACACCTACATACGATTGGGAAAGAGTTGACGAATGGGTAGAAGAAGGTCCTGCCGTATTAAAGCATAACGGTAAGATTCATCTTACATATTCAGCTTCGGCAACAGGTGCATGCTACTGTATGGGTATGCTCACAGTTGACGAAAACGCCGAATTGCTTGACCCCAACAATTGGGACAAGGAAAGGTATCCTGTTCTTAAAACAGATGCGAAACTTGAGGTTTACGGACCCGGTCATAACAGTTTTGTTAAGGACGAGGAGGGTAACGACATTTGCGTATACCATGCCCGTGATTTTGAAAAGATTGAGGGCAACCCGCTGGATGACATCAACCGTCATGCACATTTGCTGAAAGTTGTATACGACGAAAATGGTAAACCTGTGTTTGATTTAAAAAATAGCCTTAACAAATAATTAAGAAGGTGAGAAAATGAAAAAGTTTTTGTTTGCTTTTACAATGTTACTAATGATGTGGGGTATCAGTGTACAAGCTGCGCCTGAGGCGCCTGTTTTCAGCCTGAACGGTGGTGTATATGAGGAAACAATTACAGTTTCTTTAACAGGCGAGGGTGATATTTATTACACCTTGAACGGTGATGTACCAACAACAAGCTCTGCTAAATACACAGAACCTTTTGTCATTGAGCCTACAACAACTCTTCCTCCTAAGGGAACAGTTATACGTGCCGCCGTAATTAAAGACGGTGAAACGAGCTATGTTTCATCAAACACATATTTTGTGGGCACGGGTATATGGGAATATGTTGGTAACTATCCCTTTGTTAACCTTATCGCAACTCAGTATGATTTGTGGGACTCAAGTAACGGTATTTATTCAAATTACAATTATGAGCATAAGGTTCCGGGTGTTTTTCATTACATAACAACGGGCGGTCAGACTGAAATTAACCGTACCATTGAAATGAAGGTTTCGGGGCATGGTTCAAGAAGTGCTGCTAAGAAATCCCTCAGAGTGTATTTTAAGAAGACAGACCCCACTCAAAGCAAGCTCCTCAAATATGACCTTATCCCCGGTGACGGTGTTGAAACATATTCAAAGGTAACGTTCCGTATTTCCGACTGGCAAAGTACAAACCTTCGTGACCCCTTGGCTCAAAAGCTTGCAGAGAATACCAGAGTGGATACTGCTGCAAGTGTGCCAATGGTATTGTTCTTAAACGGTGAATATTGGGGACTTTACGAGTGCCGTGAGCAGTATGATAAGGACTATCTTGAAGAGCATTACGGCATTGACGGCGACAATATTGTTTTCCTTGACCGTGACTGGACAATGCCTATTGACTACACTGAATACAACGGTGTGACATATATTGATAAGCTGGAATATTCCGAAGGTCCCGAGGACGACAACGAAGACGGGCTTTTGGGCGAAACATACTACCGCACACAATGGGCATATGTAAAGAGCCTGGTGCTGGATAATGACTTTTCAAGTGACGAGGTTTATGAAGAATTCTGTTCTGTTGTGGATGTGGACAACCTTATAGACTACATGATTGTTTATATGCATGCAGGTAACGATGACTGGCCCGGTAATAACATGAAGTTCTGGAGAGTAACAGAGGAAAGCATTGACCCGACAGTTTACGGCATGGACGGTAAGTGGAGGTTTATGGTTCACGATTTTGATATATCGTATGAAAATACAAATCATAATACCCTTTATTTATCCACAATGCAAAAGGATGACAATTCTCAGGCAAGACACCCTAAGTTTGCCACAGACTTGTTTGAAGGGCTTTTCAAAAATGCAGATTTCAGAAATGAATTTGCTCAAAGAAGCATGGTTTACCTTCGTACGTTTATGAGCGGTACAAGCATTGCAGCAATTCTTGACGACCTTATGGCAGAACGCGAAGCAGGTAAGAGTGCTGATATTGCCAGATGGAGCCTTGGCAGTCTTGACGGATGGAAAAACAATATAAATAATCTTAAAAATTTTGCATACGGAAGACCCACACCTTTGAGAAACCAGTACATGGACATTTTTAATAATTATTACAATGCGGATATAACAGGTGTGATACTCTTTAACATAACAGGTGACGACTGTTATATAAGCGGAGGTAAGGTTGAAGACGGTGACGAACTTAAGATGTTCAGCGGTATTCCCGTTACAATTAAAGCGGAAAATTCGTATATATCCGTAACGGAAAACGGCAGATTAACAAAGGCATATGAACTGTTTACCTTTACTCCCTCGGCGGATTGTGAAATTCAGATCACTAAGATAGAAGAAATAGTATCTGCTACCATTGAAAACGGTAAAATAACCGTTGATGTTGCAACAGCCGACGGTAAGCTTTATATAGCAGGATATAATAATGACGGTACTGTTAAGTTTGTAATATCAAAGGACATTGCCGATGTAGATTTTGAGGTGGAAAACGCAGACTACTATAAGCTGTTTGTATGGAAAAATATGAATCCTCTGGGGGCAAGTGTGAAGCTGGTTCCCCAATACGATGCCACGGAAGATGACACTGATGATAAAATTGATGTTGACGTAAACATAACAGAAGAAAACGATAATTTAATCAACGACCCATACGAAGACGGCTTTGACCCTACGACGGAAACATGGCAGTAAATCAAAACGGAGATGTGAATTTCACATCTCCGTTTTTGTTTTCAGTCAACAAAAATCAAATTTTAGTTCTGAGAACCGTTTGCAAGGTTCTGCTCATAGGACTGAATCATTTTCTTAACCATCTGACCGCCAATAGAACCAGCCTGCTTGCTTGTAAGGTCACCATTGTAACCATTGGTAAGATTTACCCCTACTTCGTTAGCCGCTTCCATTTTAAATTTGTTCATTGCACTCTTTGCATTGGGTACGAGATTCTTATTACTTGCCATTTTCATTTTCTCCTTAAATTTTTTATATCTATATTTTGTGAGCATTAAAAGCAATTTTGGTTTCTTTTGATGTCACAGTAGTATTGTGTGCAAGTTACAAGAATTGAAATCATGTAAAATTTAGTGTGTTTTGAAAAATGCAACATTTTTTAATGTACAACATTGATTATGTGTGATAAAGTTAAACAAGATAAGATCAATCTGAAAGTGAAGGGAGATTGCTATTATGTCTAAAACTACCGGCGGATTTACACTTCCGGGGGAATCCGGATATGAAGAGCTCACTTTAAAGCTTGCAAAAAAGTGGGGAGCAGATGTTATACGTGACAGCGACGGAACAACTCTTTCCGATGAAATTATAGATGCGGGATACAAAATTTATTCAACCATCTGTATTATCCGTGACCATAATGCCTGGGCAAAGGAAAATCCGGATAAATTGCAGCAGACCTTTCTTATGACAGAGCCAAAAGTGGCTGTAAGCGAGAGTCTCGAAATTGAAATCATGGCAGATTTTTTCTGTGAACAGTTTAAAATTAACGAAACAAAGGACAGTTTAAAATACTGGCAGGTTTATGACCGCACTACAAACAGTGAGGTTAAGGAATGGTCCTATGAAAACGGTAAGGTTACATTCAATACTACACCCTGGCACAAGTACACCGTAAGCTTTATTGCGTACAGAATATGGGAAGAAATTTCCATGTATAACCATACCACCAACAATTGGGACAAAGAGCATTTGATGCAGATTGACCCAATGTACCCTGAAACTCGTGAGTATATGAAAAACTGGATGAAAAGCTGGTGCGAAAATCATCCTGCTACTGACGTTGTAAGATTTACGTCTATGTTCTATAATTTTGTGTGGATATGGGGCAGTGATGAGCGCAGACGCAACATGTACACAGACTGGGCAAGCTATGACTTTACCGTAAGCCCGTTGGCGCTTGATAAGTTTGCTGAGAAGTATGGTTATAATTTAACAGCAGAAGATTTCATTAACAAAGGTAAGCTTCATGCAACGCATTGTACATGCGACCAAAAGAAGCTTGACTGGATGGAGTTTATTAATGACTTTAATGTGGAATTTGGTAAAGAGTTGATAGACATCGTTCATGAATACGGTAAAAAGGCTTACGTTTTCTATGACGACAGCTGGGTTGGTGTGGAGCCCTGGGGCGAGAGATTTGCAGAGTTTGGTTTTGATGGACTTATCAAATGTGTGTTCTCAGGCTTTGAGGTTCGTCTTTGTTCAGGAGCAAAGGGAGCAGAAACAAAGGAAATAAGATTGCATCCATATTTGTTCCCGGTAGGACTTGGAGGACTTCCCACATTTTCAGAAGGCGGTAACCCGACTCTTGATGCGAAAATTTATTGGCGAAACGTACGCCGTGCTCTTCTCAGAGCAAATATTGACCGCATAGGCTTGGGAGGCTATTTGTCTCTTACGTTGCCCTTCCCGGATTTTAACGATTATATTGAAAAGCTTGCAGACGAATTCAGAGAAATAAGAGAGCTTCACAAAAATGGCGGACCGCTTGTTTTAAAACCCAGGATTGCAGTTGTAACCTTCTGGGGTAAGCTCAGAAGCTGGACCTGCTCAGGTCACTTGCATGAACATCCTGACGTAGATTTGATTAACGTTATTGAGAGCTTGTCAGGCATGCCTTTCGATGTGGAGTTTATCAGTTTTGAAGATGTTAAAAATAATAAACTCGATAATTTTGATGTGCTTATAAATGCAGGCTGTCAGGACAGCGCATGGTCAGGCGGAAGTGAATGGACCGACAGTGAAGTGGTAGAAAAAATTACCCGATGGGCATATAACGGCGGCAGTGTTATTGGTATAAACGAGCCTTCTGCAACAGATGGGTTTGATACTGTTTTTCGTCTCAGCCACATATTGGGTATGGACGTTGACAGAGGCGACAGAATTTGTCACGGAAGATGGGTATATGAAAAAGAAGACAACAGATGGGATTGTGACGTGCTGTGTAACTCTCAGGCTTACATCACTGACGGATGCACAAAAGTGCTTAAAGACAAAGACGGGGTTCCGACTCTTACAACACATACCTTTGGTAGGGGTCAGGGTGTTTATATGGGCGGATACCGTCACAGCACAAAAAATGCAGGAGAGCTCATGAAAATTATTCTTGGCATAACAGGCGCTTCAAATTCGGACTACATTACCGACAATCCTTATACGGAGTGTGCATACTATCCCGCAGATAAAAAGCTGGTTGTAATTAATAACTCTGATGCAGAGCAAAAAACAAGCATTAACACAGAGTGGGGTGCCAAAACAATTTTGCTTGCACCTTATGATTTGGAAATGATTGATTTGTGATATTTTACCTGAAATCCTTAATGGTAAGGAGATAAAATTTATGTGGAAAAAAGGTTGTGCATGTGTTTATATGCACAACCTTTTTTGCTTTACGGAATATTTTTACGTTCCTTTTTCAGTTTTCCATGTGTTTGCCTAAAAAGCCTGCTGCGGATTGTGCAAGCTTATCATGCACTTCTCCCATGGCGCCGTTTTCATTTAGTAAAATAACACTTCCTATTGTATCACCTTCGGAAATTATAGGGTGTACAACACCTGCCTTATAGCGGTCTGCTCCGTCAATTACGGGAATAGCATCTTCACTTGATTTCATAATAAATGAAGATTTTTCCTCCATAAGCTTTTCAAGAGCAGAGCTTACCCTTTTTTCGGCAAGCTCACGTTTGGGCACACCTGATACAGCAATGACATTGTCCTTGTCTGTAATAACAGTGGCAGCTCCGCTTGTTTTGGACAGTGTTTCCGCATATTCTGTGGCAAAGTCACCAAGCTCACCGATGGGGGAGTATTTCTTAAAAATAACCTCGCCGTCACGTTCTGTAAATATTTCCAAAGGGTCGCCCTCACGGATGCGGAGAACCCTTCTTATTTCCTTGGGAATAACAACCCTGCCTAAGTCATCTATTCTTCGTACAATACCTGTTGCTTTCATTTATATAAATCTCCTTTTTTAAACATGTTGCGCAGTTATTATCTGCAAAACAAGAAGATTTATACTTATGTAAAAACAATCTGTTATTTGACTTGAACTTTTTTGAGGTCCATATAAAGCTCGGAGGTTGAACCGTCTTGACCAAAACGGTCATTTGCCACATCAAGATAGTGTTTTAAGTAAATCATATTTCCGTTTCCGTCAAACATGGAGTTTTCAGAAAAAGCAAATTCCTTCAGCTTGTTTTTAAGAGCTTGCTTTGCATCCTCAAAGCTGCCAAAAGCAAAAAACTCTGTTTTCATGTCTTCTACTTTTTCGCAAACATAAGGCAGCGAAGTTTTTACCGATAACACCCAGATACTATCCATTTTTAAATTCCTCCAAAATATGAAATTTGTCTTTTGACATTTTGTATTATACCATGTAATTTGAACAAAATTTTGTACATCAATGTATGTTCCGCTTAAGTTATAAGTTTAAATTTAGAGGAATTTTATCCAAGGAAATGTTTGGATTAAAAATCGTGTATTACAAACGTAATACACGATTTGTTTTATCTTATTTTATTTCGCCTTGTGTGGACTGCTGGCGCTTGATTTTCTTTGATGTTGTTTTGTCAAATTCCGTATCGCGGATGCGGAGACGACGAATTGTCTTTGCAGAGGGAAGAGTGAGATTGATTTCCTTTATAGCATCTTTAATTTTTTCGACAATTTCCTCTTTTTTGCCACATTCCTCGTTGGGGAATATTTCAACAGTTATGAAGCCTTCTTCTGCATATACCAGAAGCTCTTTTGCCTCGTTAACCATGGCAAACTTATTTTCAAGCTCTTCGGGAGAAACGTTTTCCCCGTTGGAAAGGATAATAAGGTTTTTCTTTCGTCCTGTAATGAAAACTCTGCCATCTTCAACATAACCAAGGTCGCCTGTGTGAAGCCAGCCCTCAGAATCCAATGCTTCCTGTGTTGCCTCTGGATATTTATAATAGCCCTGCATAACAGAGGGGCTTTTTACAATAATTTCACCGTCTACGATTTTAACTTCGCATCCGGGAACAATTTTGCCCACATCGCCCTTAGTGGAAATATCTTTTTTATTACCTGTGCATATGCGGGGTGAGCATTCTGTCATACCGTAGCCCTGAGCGATGTTTATGCCCATTTCAAGGTATGCATTTGAAAGCTCGGGCGCAAGGTAAGCACCGCCTGAATAAATACATTCAAGATTTTCTCCGAACACCGCTCTTGCAACAGCTTTAACGGGAAGATTTTTAGCCTTTGCACCTTGCAGAATTTTCTTGTACAATGTTTCAATAATCATAGGAACAAGAAGCACAGCTGTGGGCTTGAAAAGCTGAAGATTCTGTGCAATACGCATCATGGAGTCGTTAATACATACTGTTGCACCATAGCGGATTGACAAAAGAAAGTCGCATGTGAAGCAGTATACATGATGAATGGGAAGAACAGAAAGAAGCACCTGGTCGGTGCCGCTTTCATCATCGCAGCAGTTCACGTTGTCCATGAGGTTGCCGTGGGAGAGCATAACACCCTTTGCTTTGCCTGTTGTGCCTGAGGTATAGATAATGCTTGCAAGGTCAGATGGAGAAACAGACGGAAGCTTTTCCATGGGTGCATGTTTTTCTAAAATTTCATCAAGTGAAATTTCAGCACCTTCTACACTGTGCAGGGCAACAAACACCTTAATTCCGGGGCAGCTTGCCTTTATTTCGGAAAGCATTGCCACATAACGAGTGTCAAAGAAAAATGCATTTACGTCAGCACGATTGATAAGGTCTGTCAGGTCCGATGCAGAAAGCTGTGCATCAAGGGGAACTGCCACATTACCTGCAGAAACCAGACCAAAATATGTAGCCATATATGCATAACCGGAAGGACCGATAATTGCACCGTGAACCTTTTCGCCGTTAAAAGCTTCGTTAAGGTAAGCAGCAATCTTTTTCGCGTCAAGATACATTTCCTTAAAAGAATGTTCAAGGATTTCAGTGCCGGACTTTTCTTTTATATAAGGCTTATCATATTCTTCAGCGGCAAGACGAATTAAATCTTGCAGTGTTTTTGCTGATGTTTTGTCCATATTTTTACTCCTCACTTTAAAGATTCAAAGTACTTTATAGCATCACCTATTGTAGAGAGGGTAAGAATGTCTTCCTCGGCAACTGTAATGCCAAAGGTTTCTTCAACTTCACCGAGCATGCTCATAAAGTCATAGGAATTAAAACCAAGGTCTTCAATAAATCTGGATTCCTCAGTAATTGTTTCTGCATCCACATCAACATAGTTCAAAATAAGTTCTTTAAGCTGTTCTAACATTGTAATTACCTCCATTAAATCATATCTAAAATTTGTCCTACTGTACGTGTTTTGTCTTCAATACCGCGGAAAAGAACCTTGCCGAGATAATAATAAAGATATTCAATCTCCTGCTCGGTTACAGCATCATAGCGGTATTCAAAACTGAAGTTAAGACCGTTGTCTTCAACACGGTGCATAACTGTAAGATACAAAGGCTGACCCGCAGCTCCGTTTGTATACCATACACTTCTGTAAGGGATTTCAGGCCCTTCTAAAGCAGTGCCTTGATGCTGTTTTAATGTCATGGGCTGGTATGTAAGGCTCATACATTCGTAGCTTGCACCGGGCATAAGATTTAATTCCTTGCCGCGGAGCGTTGTGTTTAATATAGGGTCAAAGTTTGCATGACGGAAAATACGGTTCTGCTCGTTCTGAATAATTTTAAGCGCTTCTTCAAAGGTTGTTTCCGGTTCAATAATGGTACGAAGGGGGAAGAAATGAATACGCGTACCTCCGGAGCGCTTTTCAAGAAGTGTTCCTCTTCTTGAAATACATGTTTTTAAGGAAACGTCCTTTTCGTTGTTGTTAAACTTGGAAAGGCATGTGCGAAGACCCATGAGAAGAAGACAAACCATGGGAACGTTGTTTTCCTCACAAAAAGCCATAAGGCGGTTGGAAGGCTCTTCCTCCAAGTGGAAGGTTGCAATGTTTGCTTTGGGGTCACGTGATACAACAAGTGCACTTCTTAAAGTGGGATTGTTTGTCATTTTGCGCATGTCTTCCAGACGTTTTGTGCCTGCGAAGTCTGTGTAAATAGGCTCATCACGGTGGATTTCGTTAAGCCAGAATTCTTCGTCCTTCTTTTGTGCATCGGAACCTTGTTCGTAAGCAAGGTCCTTCTCAAGCTGCTTTATATAGCTCATCATAGGCTTGGGCGGTTCACGGTCCAAAAGCTTTGCCGCATAGAGTTCAATAACATCACGGTCAAATGCAACAAGAGAGGAGGAGTCCATAATCATATGGTCAACCTTTAAATAAACACCATTGTATCCGTTTGGAAGCTTAACCATAACAATCTTGTTCATGGGTTTGTTGAATCTCTCAAAGGGCTCATGTGTCCATTTTTCCATTTCCTTATGAGCATCCTCTTCCTGCCAGGAAGAAAAGTCAAACAATGGAAAATCCCTATCTTCAAAGGGAACAATATACTGGAACACGTTACCTTCTTCATCCTCTGTAAATCTTACACGCATACTTTCCATACGCATACAAGCTTCACGGATTGCTTCCTTAAGCACATTAAAATCCAGTTCTGCCTGGAAGTAAAGACCGGTGCCGATACAAAGCACCTGAGGGGGAGCATACTTAATTGTGTAGTTGTGGATTCGCTGAGCAGCTGTCAGTGGATAACACTTCATAACAGCACCATTGATATTCAGCTCTTTCATAATATCTTCCTCTCTTTATAAATATTTTTTTAAAAACTCTTTTACCTTAGCCTCGTAAAGGGGAACATTTTCGTAATAGGCTGCCGCGTGAGAAGCATTTTCAACAATGAGCAAGTCCTTTGGAGAGTTACAAGCTTCATAATTGCGGTGGCTCATTTCTGTGGGAACAAAGGTGTCGTTTTCACCGTGAATAAATAATATCGGTACATTTGTTGTTTTTACGGCTTTAAGTGTAGAATAATCGTTAAATCCGTATCCGGCTGTTTTTTTGCATAACACATCGTTAAAATTCATAACGGGAAACTCCGGCATATGATAGTCACGTTTTAAAATGTGAGCAAACACCTCATATGGTGATGTAAAAGCACAATCTGAAATAATTGCCTTTACATTACAGGGCAGCTTCTTAAAGCCTGATGCCATAACAACAGTTGCAGCACCCATAGATACCCCGTAGAGAACAATTTTCTTTTTGCTGTCAAAGCGACTATTTATATATTCCATCCAGGAAAGAGAATCGAATCTGTCTAAAATACCAAAGCCTACGTAATCGCCTTCGCTTTTGCCATGGGCACGGTTATCAACCACAAGGCAATCGTAACCTTCTCTTAAGAAAAAGGCGGCAATGGAAGAGCATGAATCCCATCCTGTGGATGTGTAGCCATGATGACAAAGCACAATTGTGTCGCTTTCATTATCGACAGGAATATAGTCACCATGTAAGGTGAGATTGTCACGTGATTTTATTGTAACATGCTCCATTTCTCTTGTGGAGAGCCAATCCTTATTAGCATGGATGATTTTCTTATATTCTTCCCATTGGCTCATGTCAGCCATTTCATTTACATTAACACGGGTTTCTGTCTGTCGGGGAATAACCTTTTTATATAAAGTGTAGGCTCCGTAAACACTGCCTGCACCAGCTAAAAGTGCCGCACCTCCGACAACTGCGGCGGCTCTTTTCAAACCATTCAATTGTATTCCTCCTCTTTTTATCAATTATAATAATTTTACCATGCTTTTTAGTGTGTTGTCAACAAAATAAGCAACGAATAATCAGTTCCGTTGCTTTAGTTGACGAAGTCTGTATTTATTTGTAATTTAGGTATATTTTTGCCGCAGATACTCAGATGAAAGTCGTCATACCTCTCGTAAAAAAGCATGCCGCTTATATCGTCTGACAGAACGTCAAAGGTTTTAAAGGGTGTAGATAATCCTGTGCCCAGCATTTTTACATATGCTTCCTTCTTTGTCCATATTTCAATAAATCTGTCAGCGCTGTGGGCAATATACATTTTTTCGTTTTCGGTGAAAAAGCGAATTGCACCTGTTATGCTGCTCGTTCTTTTCTGCACATCAATCCCTATGGGTGATGTGTGGCTTACAAATGCAATTACATTGTCAGAATGGGAAATCGAAAAATAAAAATCATCCTTTTGTACATATGGCTTTCCATGTTCATTATATGAAAATTCAACCTTTTTAAAAGGGATTTTTAACTCTTCGGATATTTTATGCCGTGCAAACAGGTGAGATAAAAGTGACAGGGTTTTATCACGGTCGAATTTGTAGTTTTGTATTTTATCAAGCCTTTCGGGGAGAACATAAGAAAGATATTTTTCGTATTCGGAAAAGGGCTTTGATGTATTAATATAGAGCAGACTTACATTCATAGGTATTCCTCTTTAGTGATTCTTTTCAATAACTATAAAAATCGGCGGACAGTTGGGACGGTTAAAGAACGACTGCATCATAACCGTATATTTTTTTGCGTCAAGCTTTTCAAGAAACGAAAGCAGAGCATCTCTTTCTTCAAAGCCTGTGTCTCCGCCGTAGTAGGAGCAGATTGACACGAAACCGTCAACAGAAATAATTTCAAGTGCCGCCTCAATTGCTTTTATGCTTGTGTCAGAGTGTGAAAATATGCTGTGGTCTCCGCCGGGGAGAAAGCCTAAATTAAACACAACACATTTTGCACTTTGAACATAGTTTTTTAAATTGTGGTGGCTGTCAAGAATGAGTTCAACATTGGTGCAGTTATGCGAATTAAGAAGCTCGCGTGTTGAACAGAGAGCCTCGTTCTGTATATCAAAAGCGTATACCTTGCCCGAACTTCCCACCAGATTTGAGAGTATAAGGGTATCACGGCCTCTGCCCATTGTTGCATCGATACAAACATCACCTTCTGATATATGATTTTTAAAATACTCGTGAGAGAGTTTTAATGCGTTTTTATCGTAGTATGTCATCTCAATCACCCCGAATTATAGTATCATAAAACTTCAATAATTACAATACGGTTACATTTGTTGAAATAAATCTTATTTTTTGTTAAAATATCCGTGAGGTGAATTGTATGAAATTTAAAGGAACTATTATTGCAGTTATTGTTATACTGCTTCTTGTTATACTTTCAAAATTCGGTTTCAATGAAGATTTCTCAAGGAACGAAACCCTTGTTGAACCTACGGAAGATGTGACACTTGGATTCCTTGAAAACACACAGTTTGGAAGTGTTCCCACGGAAAATTAAAAAAACTTAAAATTAATGCAACTTTTTGAGCTTTTAAAAAGTATTATACACGGAGGAGGTGAGATAAAGTGTTGGTATTAACAGATAAGAAAGCTATCTGTGAAAAATACTTCGACAGTATATATCGTCTGGTTCTTTGCCGTGCAAAGGATAAGGACGCAGCTGACGACATAGTGCAGGAAGTTTTTTACAAATACATAAAAACCAATAAAGAGTTTGAGACGGAGGAGCATGTAAAGGCATGGCTTATAAGAGTTGCCATAAATGCATCAAACAGTTATTTTACATCCAGCTGGTTTAAAAAGACCGAGCCTTTGAACGAAAACATAACTTTCGACACAAAGGAAAAAAGCGATGTTTATTATGCCGTAATGGAGCTTCCGCAAAAATACCGCACGGTTATCCATCTTTTTTATTATGAGGATCTCCCCATTGCAAAGATTTCCGAATATCTGGGAATTAACGAATCTACGGTTAAATCTCAGCTAAAACGCGGCAGGGAGATGCTTTCGGTAAAGCTCAAAGGAGACTATGACTATGTTTAGAGACTTATACAAGCAGGCAAACGATGAAATAAAAGGCGATAGAACCATACTCGACAAAGCCTTTATTCAGGCATCGCAGCCTGTCAAAAAAACAAAACCTATAATTAAATACTCTTTTGCCACAACTGCGGTAGCAGCTGTTATAATAATGGGTGCAATTTTTGCAAATCCGCAGGTGTTTACCAAAAAGACAGATGAGTTAGGCAAATATCCTGAGGTTGTTATACCCACCGAGCAGGAAGAGCTTGCAACCGAAGCTACAACAAGCACCCTCGGTGATGTAGTCGTACCCCAAGGCACAGTTGAACCTGCTACGGAGTATGAAACCAAAAAAGATAAATACGAACAACCCGAAAAGAAAACCAATGCAACTGCACAGGAGGAATCCTCCGCTGCGAAAGATACAGAGGCAGAAGAGGATGTTGAGGCTGCTTTGGAAACCGAGGCAGATTACAGCATTGCACTAACAAGCCTTTATGAAGAGGACTACGAGGCAGAAATCGATTGTGAAGAAGCAGAAACAGCGGCAGAGGAGTCGGCGGACTTTGCCCTTTGGGGCAGGCGAGCCTCTGAAGATGTAACCGAAGCTCAATATGAAGAAGAAACGGAAAACGAAGTGTTCAGCGAAAGTGAAACCGAGGCAAAATCCGCATCAGGTTCATCTAAAGAGGAAGCAAGCATCGAAGTAAAAACTTTTTCATATATGCAGGACTTGAGCATGTTTGTTACAGACGACGGACTGAGCAGAACGGAAGGTTTTAAAAATACTGATGTGTGCCCCATAACAAATGGTGAAGAGGCAGTAGCAAGGGCAGAAAACGAATGCACAGTGGAATATGACCGAACAAACGTGTATTATGACCCCTATGAATGTATGTGGATGGTTAACTTTGGATTGGAAAACGTAGTCGGCGGAGATGAGAGTGTGTATATGAACTCCGATGGAATTACAACATTAATAGTATATGGTGAATGAAAAACAGCATGTCACTTTTTAAAGTGATGTGCTATTTTTTTGCGTTTTTACATATGATTAACACAACGTTACTTTCAGAGTTAACGTAAGTGATGCTAATGTGTTAATGTACTCAAAAAAATAAAAAAACAGGAGAGTGATTTTTATGAAAAAAATCATAAGCAGTTTAATGGCAGTATGTTTGCTGGTAGCAGCACTTTCAGGCTGTGGGGCAAATGAAACAGCACAGGAGGCAACAAATCCTCATGTTGAAGAAAAAATAAGCGGTACTGTTGCAACTGACGGTTCCACTTCTATGGAAAAAGTAATCGGTTACTTGAGCGAATACTACATGGAAGAAAACAGCGAGGTTAAGGTTACATACAACCCCACAGGTTCAGGCTCCGGTATCCAGGCAGTGGCTGAGGGCAGATGCGACATCGGTTTGTCCAGCCGTAATCTTAAGGATTCTGAAGCAGAAACACTTAAAGGCACAGTAGTGGCTATCGATGGTATTGCAATTATCGTTAACCCCGAAAACACCGTAGCAGACCTTACAATCGAACAGATTGCAGCTTTGTACAAGGGTGAAATTACAAACTGGAGCGAAGTAGGCGGCAATGATGCTCCCGTAGTTCTTATTGGCAGAGAAGCGGCTTCCGGTACACGTGACGGTTTCGAATCCATAACAGGCACAGAAGATGTTTGCAAATACTCTCAGGAGCTCACTTCAACAGGTGATGTTGTGCAGACAGTTGCTTCCAACCCCAATGCAATCGGTTATGCGTCTTTGGCATCTGTAAAGGATTCTGTTAAGGCAATCAGTGTTGAAGGTGTTGTTCCCACAACTGAAACAATCCAGTCAGGCGAATATAAGGTTCAGAGAAACTTCGTATTCGTAACAAAGAAGGACGAAGAGCTTACAGGTGCTGTAAAGGCATTCTTCGAATTTGCAACAAGCAGCGCAGCTGACGAATTGATTGTAAAGGCAGGAGCAGTTCCCGTAGCAAGATAAAGGAGTATGGACATGAACAGAATTAAAAAGGCTGCAAATTTTTTTGAAAAAGTAATGAACTTGGTATTCACATTTTGCGGATTTTTAGCTGCCTTCTTTGTTATTGTCATTACAGGCTTCCTGGTTGTAAGCGGTGTGCCTGCTATAGGCGAAATAGGTATAATAGAATTTCTGTTGGGTAGGTCGTGGGCATCCACGGCCTCAACTCCGTCTTATGGAATTTTACCTTTTATTTTAACCTCTGTGTACGGCACCTTTGGAGCAATACTGATAGGCGTTCCCCTGGGATTAATGTGTGCAATTTTCATTGCAAAAATGGCAAATGAACGTGTTGCAAAGGCTGTCAGCAGCGCAGTTGACCTTCTTTCGGGCATACCCTCCGTTGTTTACGGTCTTGTGGGTATGATTATAATTGTACCTACCGTAAGAGAGGTTTTCAACCTGCCTGACGGTGCAAACCTGTTTTCGGCAATTATTGTGCTGACGGTAATGATTCTTCCCTCCGTAATTTCCGTATCCGAAACAGCAATACGTGCAGTGCCTCGTGAATATGAAGAAGCATCTCTGGCATTGGGCGCAACTAAAACAGAAACTGTTTTCAAGGTGGTTGTTCCTGCGGCGAAAAGCGGTATCTTAACGGCTGTTGTGCTTGGTATAGGAAGAAGCATAGGCGAAGCCATGGCTGTTATGATGGTATCGGGTAACGTTAGCAATATGCCCGGGCTTTTTAAAAGTGTGCGCTTTCTTACAACAGCGGTTGCAAGTGAAATGTCCTATTCTTCGGGACTTCAAAGACAGGCGCTTTTCTCCATTGCACTGGTATTGTTTGTGTTTATTTTAATAATTAACATTGTTTTGAATTTTGTAGTTAAAAGTAAAAAGGAGTAGGCTATGCAGGATAAAATATCAACCGGACGAAAAATAAAATGTATATTGCTGAATATTCTGATGTATTTATCTGCGGGAATAATATGCTTTCTGCTTTTAGGACTTATAGGATACATACTCTGCCGAGGTTTACCCCACATATCACTTTCCTTTCTTACAAGTAAACCCAGTCTCATACATGAAACAGTAGGCATATTCCCGAACATTTTAAATACGGTATATATTATTTTGATGACAATTCTGATTGTTCTGCCCATTGGTGTTGGTGCAGCTATTTATCTGAACGAATATGCGGAAAATAAAAAGGTTGTGCGCATAATTGAGCTTGCCACAGAAACGCTTTCGGGTATACCGTCCATCATTTACGGCTTGGTGGGTATGCTCATATTTGTACAGTTCTTTTCTTTGGGAACAAGTCTTATTGCGGGCAGCTTGACTCTTGTTATAATGACACTTCCCACAATAATACGAACAACTCAGGAAAGCTTGAAAACTGTGCCCAACGGATACAGAGAAGGTTCTTTGGCGTTAGGTGCAGGTAAGTGGTATATGATAAGAACGGTTGTACTGCCCTCTGCGATTGACGGTATTGTAACGGGATGCATACTTGCAATAGGCAGAATTGTGGGTGAAAGTGCGGCGCTTTTATTTACGGCAGGTATGGCAAACGAAATATTGGGCATAGCAGATGCCGTAAAACCGGGCAATGCAGGTTCAACTCTTACAGTTGCCCTTTATATGTACGCAAAGGAACGAGGCGAGTTTGAAATTGCCTTTGCCATAGCGGCAATACTTCTTGTTTTAACGTTTGTTATAAACATTTCTGCCAAGTTTGCCGCCGCAACACTAAAGAAGAGAGGTACAAAATAATGAGTATAATTACAGTTGAAAATCTCAACTTATGGTATAATACAAATCAGGCTCTTAAAAACATAAACATGAACCTTCACGAAAAGGAGATAACAGCATTTATAGGTCCTTCGGGCTGCGGAAAGTCCACCTTTTTAAAAACACTCAACAGAATGAACGATTTGGTGGAAGGCTGCAGGATTGAAGGTAATGTGGCGTTCAGGGGAGTGGACATTTACAAGGATATGGACGTAAATATTTTAAGAAAAAAGGTGGGCATGGTTTTCCAAAAGCCAAATCCTTTTCCCATGAGTATTTACGACAACATAGCATACGGCCCCAAAATCCACGGTGTTAAGTCCAAGGTTAAGCTTGACGAAATTGTTGAACGTTCCCTGAGACAGGCTGCCATATGGGACGAATGTAAGGACAGACTGAAAAAGAGCGCTCTCGGTATGAGCGGAGGTCAGCAGCAGAGACTTTGCATTGCAAGAGCACTTGCGGTTGAACCCGAAATTCTTCTTATGGACGAACCCACCAGCGCACTTGACCCCATATCCACTTCTAAAATTGAAGATCTGGCAATGGAGCTTAAAGAAAAGTATACAATCGTAATGGTAACACACAACATGCAGCAGGCGGCACGTATTGCAGACAAAACTGCATTCTTCCTGCTTGGTGAAGTTGTGGAATTTGACAAAACAGAAAAAATGTTTTCAAATCCGTCAGAAAAAAGAACAGAGGATTATATTACAGGGAGGTTCGGATAATGAGAAACAGGTTCGACGAGCAGCTTAACATGCTGAACAATGAGCTTATTACCATGGGAGCACTGTGTGAAGAGGCTATTAACGGAGCAGTAAAACTGCTCATTGAAAATGATATAGACATGAAAACAGCTGTTGCCGAGACAGAAAAGCAGATTAATCAGATTGAAGGTGATATTGAGGGCATCTGCATGAAGCTTTTAATGCAGCAACAGCCCGTTGCAAGTGATTTGAGAGTAATATCTTCTGCACTTAAAATGATTTCGGACATGGAGCGTATCGGCGATCAGGCGTCGGATATTGCCGAAATTGCAGAATATGCATACACAAGCGGTGTTCAAAGCAAGCTGCATATTGCCGACATGGCAAAGGCCACAATAAAGATGGTTACGGAAAGTATAGACTCTTTTGTTAAAAAGGACGTTGAAATTGCTCGTGGTGTAATTAAGCAGGACAGTATAGTTGACAGTTTGTTTGACGAAGTCAGAAATGAGCTTATTGCTGAAATACAGGGCGGAGCGGAAAATGCAGAGGCTCTCATTGACTATGTTATGATTGCAAAATATTTTGAACGTATTGGTGACCATGCCGAAAACATTGCGGAATGGGTAATTTATTCAATTACGGGAAAACATGTATGGGAAGATTGAAATTGTACAAAAAACGTTGTATAATGACTTTAGTCGGAGGTGACTAACTATTAAAAGTCAAGAGGTTTTTGGAAAAAATTTAATGAATCAA
>CAZRZU010000008.1:0-32493 GCA_964604615.1 uncultured Oscillospiraceae bacterium | reverse complement strand
TGTTCTTTATTTTATCACACTTTTTTATTTTACGCAATTTCCTATTACATAAAAAAGCCTCCACTTTCGTGGAGGCTTTCTTCATGCCAAAAATATTTTCTTTTCTTCCTTTATCAAAACCTACGGTTAGTGTTTTATTGGCTTCCCTAACAATGGGAGCTGTCACAAAGTGACTGAGGGGCAGACCAATATTCCACCCGTTTCAAAGGGCCGATTGAGTTTATAGTTCAAAGGCATATAATCAAAGAGACTCGCACTTGCGAGTCTCTACTCATTTTGCAAACAGTATTTTAGCTTTTGTATATTTCTCAACAGGACGGTTGTTGCCTTTGAACGGTCTGCACTAAAGGCAACAGCCCATTTTGTTTCATCTTCCTTTTATTTCTATGTCCTTAGTTTCGTCAATCTGCTCTTCGGGGTCAAAAATACTGTCAATATCCTCTTCCCAAATCTTATCTTCGGGCAAGTCTGCCATTTCTGCATATTCGCGGTCAATCATCATGGAAAAAAGCTTTTCCGCACCGGATAATTTTTCTTTTTTCATCACACTAACCCCTTTTACTTTATAATCATATTATATGCATCAACATTAATATTATCCCCACTCTCATTTTATATCATTCCCGCCTTTTTGTCAAATCTTCTCATACAAGATGCACACAAAAAAACCGTCATACAAAAATCCGTAAATTTCTGTATGACAGCTTCTCTTATCTTTCAACCTCTTCGCATCTGATTGCAACCCTTTTACTGTTATCGGGTGCGCATGTGAACAGCGTAAGGTCCCATTCTCCTGCGGTCATTTCTTCAATTTTCACACCGGAAACAACTTCCCGCTCAACAACTTCGTAGTAAAACTCATTGCCTGCCATATCTGTGAAAACAACCGCTTCTCCAACATTCAGATTTCTTATCTTTTTAAAATGGGAGTTGTAATTATGCCCTGCAATTATCATGTCCTTTGTATATACCGACCCTGAAAATCTGCAAGGTGCCACCTTTAAGGCAGGGTATGTCCAATCAGAAATAACAGGAAGCTCAAGACCTCTCGATTCTATCTTCACAACACCGATGTAATCGTAAGCACCCACAGTCTCCCTTGGCATATCCATTTTCGGATTTAACACATAATCGGGAACTTCTTCATCATTCAACTCAGGCACTTCAATTTTTTCATGCACAACCGTCAATGCCTCGTTCATGTCCTTGCCCGCACGGTTGTCGTCCCATATGTTATATATACAAAGTGCAAGGGCTGCCGCAACAAGTAGCAGCCCCAAAATTATAAATACGTTCCCCCGTCCTGCGGGATTTTCTTTTTTATTTTTCATTTCCGACACCTCTGCGACGGATAATGCCCAGACAAATGAGCATCAGTCCGCAAGCAAGCAGCATGGGCACAGGCCACCACAGCTGACCTGTCTGAGGAATATAGCTGTACGTATTAATAACAACAAACTCATTATTGTCTTTTACAACCTTTGACGTATATCTGTCCAGCTCGGTCACTTCAACCAAAGTCCATTCGCTGTTACCGTCAAGCTCAGTCCACTCATATCTCCAGCCGTTTTCTTCACTTAATATTACAGTGTCATACACCTCACCGTTACACTTAAGAGCAACTTCAACAGCCCGTCTTTCATTTTCATGACCCTCATCATTCCAAACCTTTACAACAGTCCTTGTAACAGGGGGCAAAATCTTTGAGTTTGTCACCACAAAAGTCGTTCCGTCAAAGTTCACACGGGATATATACCCCTCCGGCACATTCTTTTCACGAACTGTCCAATCAGCCCATTCAAGGTTGCTCCACTTGTACTGCCAACCTGTTTCATCGTTCAGAACAGCCTCTCCCACAACTTCATCGCCCTTTAAAAGTTCAATCACGATTTCTTCGGGTCTTCCTGCTTCATCTCCGCCGTCGTCCCAGATTTTCACAACATTGCGGTCAACAGCTTTGTTTGTTTCGGTCTCTTTTTCGGGTTCAGTGCCCTTTTCCTTATCAGGTTCTGTTTCCTTTTCCCTTTCGGGAGTAGTTTCTCTTTCCTTCTCGGGAACAGTTCCTTTTTCTTCGTCGGGTTCTGTGGGCTGAGTTTCCTTTTCGGGCTCTGTGGATTCTTCGTCCTTATATGTGTTTGTAACAATAAATGCTATACCGTCTTTTGTTATCCTTGAAGTGTACTTTGCGGGAACATCTTTTTCTTCAATTGCCCACTCGCTTCCACCGTCAAGATTATTCCATGTATAACGCCAGTTATTTTCTTCGCTTAACTTAATTTCCTCTATTTCTTTTCCGTCTTTTTTAAGAACAATATTAATTTCATGTGGGCGTTCTTTTTCGTGTCCCTTATCGTCCCAGACTTTCACAACCTGTCTGCTTACAGGCTCTTTGTCACCGTCGCTGTCATAGGTGTTTGTAATCACAAATGCAGTTCCGTTCTGTTCAACAGAAACTTTGTACCCTTCAGGCACGTCCTTTTCCGCAACAGTCCAGTCATACTCGTCGCTAAGGCTGCTCCACTGATGCTTCCAGCTGTTGTCCTTGCTTAAAACCACAGTGTCGTATGACTCTCCGTCCTTTAAAAGAACAACCGTAACTTCTTTTGGACGCTTATGTTCATAATCGGTGTCATTCCAAACCTTAATCACGCTTCTGTTCACGTAATTACTGCCGCCACCGCCGCCGTTCTTCTTAGAAGTAAACTTAGGTATTACGGTCACATTGTAAATCCATTCGTTTTCAACCTCATCAAGAGACGGTAATGCCACAAGAAAACTGTTCACGGTATATGTTCTGCCGCCCTGCTGTTTTTTTGCAGCATTTACAAGATACAATCCGTTGGGAACATTGTTAAACACCGCATCACCGTTTGCATCTGTAGCACAAGTATAGTCGGGAGTTATTTTATTAAGGCTTATATACCCTTCACAAACCTCCACAACGCCCTGCCAATGCGATGCCTCATGACTCGCAAGGTCAACACGGCTTTCAGCAAAAGCTTCCGTCAAAGTATACTTTCCGTATCTGTCAACATCTGCTACCTTATAAAGTCTGAAAGTAGCATTTTTAATGGCAGTTCCATCACTTGTGAAAGATACCGTAAGGTTCGAAGTCTCTCCCTCAATAAACCCTGCCGCCATTAATTGTACGGGAATTATCGAGATAACCATCATCAGACATATAATACAAATGAGAGCTTTTTTAATCTTCATCCTTTTTCCCTCCGTGTCCTGTTTTTTTATCGTTAATAATCAAAATCACCATAAATATCAGAATTATCGGAACAGCTACTATAGGTGCTATTATCATGGGTTCAATCTGTACTGCATCTGCAGTCACCCTTATGCTTCCCGACTCTTTAATGTTTTCCACTCTGTGTCCTCTCACCAGGAGTCTGTGTGAATTCACCCCATAAGGCGTACATGTCACCAATGTACAGTAGTCTTCACCTTCAACAATTTTCAGCAATTCCGTGTCGTCAGGTTCCACAATATTGATTGCATCAACCTCATAAGTTAAAACCTCGTCCAGAACTCTCAACATAAACACATCGCCTACCACAACCTGATCAAGGTTTGTAAAAAGCTTTGCGCTGGGAAGTCCTCTGTGACCGGATAAAACCGTGTGCGTGCTTGTACCTCCCGTTGGGAGACTGGTCCACTCCAAATGTCCCACCGCAACCTGCAGCACAGCATCGCTTGTGCCGTGATATATGGGAAGCGAACACTTAATTGAGGGTATTTCAATATACCCCAGTACACCGTCTTCGGAAATTTTCAGCATATCAGGATAAATTGCCTCCTGTTCATCTGTAAGAACGTGCCAATTACGTCTTTTTAAGAGCGATTGGTTAAACTCCTTTGCCTCTTCCCACAACTTTGCATACTTTTCAGTATCAATTGCCGCAATGTTCTCAGAATATGACGCAATCGCCTTTGACTGTCTGAAAGAATTCCAATAATCACTCACTGTAGGATACAGCAGTAAAGAGAACCCTGCGATAAATACTATTATTAAAATAACTGTTGTCAGTTTACCTTTCATCTAAGGAATCTCCTTACTGCTGTATGCCGCAAAAGCGGCATACAGACTTTATTCACTCTCGTTCTTTTTATTCAGATTATCTTCTGAATTTTTCCTTCAATTGCTGTTGTTCATTCTCTTCTTTGCAACCAGAAGAATAAATGCTCCAAGAACCATTACTGTACCGAATACGTAGAACAATGTTGTACCCATACCGCCTGTTTCGGGAAGAAGAGCACCTGTTTCGTTGATAACCTGAATGCCGCCGGATACATACTTATTATTTTCCCATGTTGCAGCAAGGTTACCGTTTGTAAGGTCAACCTTAATTCTGCCGTTGATAGCATTGTAACCTGCAGGAGCTTCAATTTCTTCAAGGTAATATACTCTGGATTCCAGACCTGTTATCATTGTTGAACCTGCTTCGATTGTAGCTGCTTTAAAGCCTTCTGCTGCAATTTCTTCGCTTGTGGCTACACGGTAGTTCACTGTCTGGTAAGGAACAAGGATAATTTCGTTTCCGCCTTCTGCTGCATCATAAAGCTTGAACTTTGCGCCTTCCAGCTTAACGTTCTGCTTATCTGTCTTTGCAAGGTCAAACATAAATACATATGTAATTGTCTGAGCCCATGTTGTGTAAGAATTTGAATACTTAAGTCTTGTAATGTTGTCGTTTTCATTGGGAGCAATTCTTGCATCTGCATTAACTGTTGCCTGGTATTCAACAAGGATTGTTGTGTCAGCCTTAATTGTGTCAAGGTAGCTCTGCTTGAACTTAACAATGAAATCGCAAACCTCTGTTTCGCCTGCGTCCTGAACATCAAATTCTACTGTATAGTCAGTTCCTGCTGTAAGAGCTGTCCCGTTTACGGAAACAACAATAGAATTCTTGTCAAGTGTTAAGCCCTTGCTCATTCTATCGTGAAGCTCGTAGCCTGTAGCACCAACCTTTGCGTTGATTGCAGTCTTATAGTAAACAGTATCGCCGATGCTTGCAGAGTTCTGAGAACCCCATGTGTCGCCCTCTGTAATAGAGTTAGAGTAGTCCTTGTCAGACAATACTTCCTTCTTAACGGAAGGAATGTCGTTCTTTTCGTTAATTGTTGCGGCAGGAGCTGTTGTTGTAAGAATACAAAGTGTACCCAATGAAGAATCTACAAGGTAGTAACCAAGTTCAAGACCTGTGGCGGACTTATGTGTAGCCGTAAGTGTAGCAACAGGTGTAAGGGAATTGTCTTTTGCATAATCAAGAGCTTCCTGCGCAAGAGTTTCCTTCTGTGCAGCTGTAAGTGAAGCGCCGTCTGAAAGTGTTACATAACCGGCATCGTTTAATTCAAAGTAGTCCTTGCCTGCGCCTTCTGTAACAAACTTCTTCCAGTCATTTGTAACCTTGTAAGAATATGTCTGGTTTGCTGCATCAAAGCTTTCAAGTTCAAACATCAGATAAATGTCATAAGAGGAATTTGTTTCAGGGTTTGTAATTGTAATTGACCCGTTATCATCTGCCAAAACAGGTGTGAATACTGACAATACCATTATCAGAGCCATCATAGCAATAAATAATTTTTTCATAGTTTTCATAGTTTCGCTCTCCTTAAAAATAATTTTTTATCTTTTTTAAATTTATCACGACTTAATGTTTGTACGCCCTCCTTCTTCTTTTGTTATATAAAAGAAGGATTACCGCTGTTCCCATTAAGAGAACTCCTCCAAACATATACAATCCTGTTCCTTCGCCGCCGGTATCGGGCATTCTGTATGTAAGAGTATTTATACACAAAAGCTCAACCCTGTCTGTTGTGGTTATTTCACCGGATACAACAAAGTTATTGTATTGTGCCGTGTTGGGATATGTCCACTCTGTGGTGTATTCACCCGCTGTTTCCTTAACCGTATAGGTTGTTCCCACAGGCAAGTCGTCAATCACTATGTACTGACCTGCCTCCAGTGCAAACTGTCCCTGGTAAAGAACTGAGCCTGTCTGAATTTCTGTTGCTGTTCCGTCTTCGCCTTCCTCATAGATAGTATAAGGATAATATCTGCTCATACCGGAATCGATATAATAATCAAAAGCAAATGTTCCTTCATAGTCTTCATCGTTCTTTATCTGTTTCTTAATTACCAGCTCACCCGAATCTGTATCAAGTATGGGTGTTCCTATAACATCGGGAATTGTAAACTGCATGAAGCAGCTGGAGCCGGATGCACCTCGTTCTGTGTAGAAGAACGTAAGTGTGTATTCACCCTTACCAAGGTGTCTTCCCGAGTCAGCTTCGTTGGGTATCCAGTCCCAAAGGTTTGTGTAACTGCCTACCGAAGAATGTACACCGCCAATATCTGCAATAAGCTGTGTTGTAATATTGTCGGGGTCTGTTCTGTCTGTTAAGAATACCCACATATCGTCATCGCCGTAGAAGAAATATTCCAACGGACCGTCATACGTTCCGTCCAGGTGGAAGTCCACCGCAAACTGTAAACCGAAGTAGCTGTTGTGTTCCAGCTTGTCATCGGACAAAGGCAACGTACCCGATGTTTGACCCGAATATTTCTTATATCCTTTGTTGTAAGAATCATAATCACCGAAATGAATATCTCCGTTATTCACACCGTCCATGGGCCAGAAATCGTTACTGTAAAGTGTTCTTGTGCCAAATACTCTCGCAGTAAAAACATCAAGATTACTTGCCGAAATGCCCTGGTTACCGGATACACTCGCCAATGTGTATGTATCACCGTATCTGGAGAAGTTCATTGTACTTCCGTTAGAGTCTGTATAAAGGTAACTTGTCTTACCTGTAACACCCTGCGCCTCATGTGTAAAGAAGCAAGGAGCATCAATATTCTTAGAATACACCAGTCTCTTTTCTTCCCAGTTGTATGTGGAAACCAGTCCGAAAGTACAACCCAGATAACCGGTTGAGTTATATCCGTTAGGTGTGGTGGATACATTGTTTGCATCCGTCCACGTTACGCTTCCGTATCCCGTACCTGTATTTACGTTACCGAAAGCAAGATATGATGTCGCACTGTTACTGTCTGAATGGGAGTTAATACCCTTTGCGTTTGTATACATCGTGGTGGTACTTCCGCTCTTTAAATGACTTCCCGTAGAAATATCATAATCAAAGAAGTTCGCAGGTGTATACTTGAGAGTATCTGCCGTTGTGGGATGATATACATATCTCACCGTCATGCCGTCACTTATCACAATCGGCTTCTTTCCGTTCACCTCAGTAGCATTGGGGTCGTTTGTGAAGAAATATTCACTGTAAACATCGCCCGTTGAAACAATGTACTTTGTCCAGTAGGACTCGTCAAGTCCCGTAACTCCTGCCAAGGTCTGTTTTTCAAGCTGTTCCGTGCTCTGGGTTCTTATGAAGTCCACCTCATAATGTGTGTTTTCGTACAATACGTCAAGAGCCTGTACAGTCAATGCATTTGAGTAAATAACGTTTTCATGCGCTTCATATATTTCAGTTGGAACCAATTCCTGTGCTATTTTGTAAGTGCTGTTTCCCGTGCTGGTAAGAGCCAGTTTGAAAATATCGTTTGCTGTGGGGCTGGCGCTGGCTCCGTTTCCGTTTTTGGGAAGAAGTCCGCCGTCACCAACAGACACATGGTACGCATCGTCACCGTTTGCAGTGTTTATAACCGGGATATATGCCGTGCTTCCCGTTGCTTCCGTAAATCGGTTCATGTTAGCATAATACTGAACATTAAACAACGGATATGCCTCAACACTGCTCGCCACCGCAAATGTTGTAGATGAACCAAGGCTGAACATCATCACCGCATCGTCTTCGCTGCCGGCTTCAATTGTTGCTGTAGCTCCCTCTACAACCTCCTCGCCTAAAATCTGAAGTGTTGTAAAATGTTTTGTCTCAGTATCAATTACTTCTTCATCTTCTCCCTCATCTGCCATCAGCACAACTTCTTCACTCTTCTTTGCCGTAACCTCTACGGTTATCGTCGCATCGGGGAAAGCAACCTCTTCTTCACCCTGTGTGAACCTTACCCGGTAGGCTGACAATTCATCAACCTCGCCCTTTGCGTTTTTGTTAGCTGCATTTTCATACAACGCATACTCCGCATCTTCGTTTTCTATTTTTATAAGCTCTATCACAGTGTTGTGAGGAATTGCCGTTTCGTCCTTAAGAACAACTTTTATCAAAAGGTTCTCTTCCTCATAACTCATTTCCATCTGATAAATGGGGTAGCATGCTTCGCTGTGGTTATGCTCTTCCATGCCGCATTCCTTTTTAATGCATTCTCGTGAATGTTCATGCTCCACAACTTCCACTTCGCCGCAAATGCAAACCGAGTCTTCAAAACAAGCATCCACATGTGCATGAGGAATAACTATTTCTTCAAGCTTTAAAAAGTCTTCGTCTTCACAAACAAGCTCTTCTGTCCATACATAACATTCGTCTGTGTGTTCAACAAAGCCAAAACCAAATTCAAACTCAATTTCAATGCAGTCATCCGTGTGAACATGTGCTTCACATTCTTCCATGCCGCAGATAACAGCTTCTTCAACCATGTAGCATTCATCACTGTGGGCATATGCTTCACACTCTTCCATGCCGCACACTATTTCGCCGGTTTCTTCATCTGCACATTCATCTGTGTGAGCATGTCCGTCTGTTTCTTCCTTATCACAAACGAGAACAACTTCTTCTTCGTAACATTCGTCTGTGTGAGTATGTCCTTCTGTCTCTTCCATGCCACATACAAAAACTTCAGTCTCGCTATTTTCGGGTTCATGTGAGCATATAAGCTCGCTCCTTACCATTTTGTAACATTCGTCTGTATGAACATGTTCTTCTTCAAACAAAGTGAACTCATTTTCATCGCTCATACTGCAGATAAGCTGCTCCGCATCATCGTAGCAAAGCTCGGTATGGCTGTGAGTTACCACGTATCCGCA
This sequence comes from uncultured Oscillospiraceae bacterium, assembly GCA_964604615.1. Lineage (GTDB taxonomy): Bacteria > Bacillota > Clostridia > UMGS1883 > UMGS1883 > RGIG1927. The sequence continues at coordinate 23,542 of CAZRZU010000008.1, read as the reverse complement.
CACATATTCGCCGTCTTCATTCATGCACTCTTCACCGTGAACATGCCCGTCGCACTCAAAACGGATATTTGTACATTCTTCGGAATGTACATGCTCTTCCAATCCGCATTCATACTGATTTTCCACCTGCATTGTTATTGCCGGAAGAATAAGTGCATAGGTGGTACAGAATGCCACAATCGCCACCAAAGCAGTTGTCATTTTTAAAAGCCGCTTCTTCTTTACGTTTGCATCACGTATCTTTTCGGCTTTATCCGATATTTTGTTAGTCATATTCTCCCCTCACTTTACCTGATAGTTCCTGCTTTGTGTAAAGGCCATACTCTGAAAACAATCTTTCCCACAATCTGTTCTTCAGCTATACAGCCCACAGCAGTATTTCGAGAGTCAACCGAGGTTGCTCTGTGATCTCCAATTACAAAGTATCTCGAATCCGGCACCTGATAAGGCATCTCTATATCGCAGTCGCCCGCAGACTTTTCGCTCACGTAGGGTTCTTCCAAAAGCTTGTTGTCCACATACACATCGCCGTTATCTGTTATATTCACCCATTGACCGGGACCTGCAATGTACCGTTTAACCAACAGCTTATTTCCCACATAAAAGCTTATTAAGTCACCGGATTCAAAATCCATTCCTTTTACCGACACCACTATTTCCCCTTCGTTCAGGGTGGGACTCATGCTGTTACCGTAAATCTGCAACACCGGCATAAAAACCGTAGCAATCAGAATAGCACAAGCTGCAGCTATCAAAAGAGTAAACGCTGTACTTTTTACAATGTCTATGTATTTTCTCCGATACTTCACTCTGTTCAATTCATTTTTTACCTGAAAAAGAGATGGTGCTTCTTTATTTTTATTTTCGTTTCTTTTTAAGAACTTCATCTTTTCTTTTACTCTCCCGGGTTATGTTTTTTACACTTTCAAGATACTGTTTCGCCGCTTCGTCAGCAGCTTCAAACACTTTATTCAACTTAAGTGCCGCCTGAGCAATAGAACCTGCATTTTCAATTATAATGTTCTTGTCGTCCAGGGCAGCCTTTGTCTCTTCAAGTTCTTTCTTAAGCTTTTCGTTTTCCTCCATCTGTTCAACCAACAACTCTAAAAGCTCTCTTCGGGACATTTTTCGCATTTCGTTATCTGTCAATTCTTTGCACCTCCGCACCAAGTCTTTTCTCTTCGTTTGTGCAAAGTCCGATCAAATCTCCGTCATTTGCCACAGAATAATGGTCACAGGAACCACAGTCAACGCTTGGCTCCTTTGCTTCATAGTAAGAGCATTTATCCTCAGTTGCCGTTACCACTTTGTATCCTTTACGGGTATACAGAGGAGCTTCTTCAAAATCAGGATATTCGCCTATATACTTCTGGCATTTTTCGCAAAAACGAAATTTCACTTTGATTTCCAAATCTTCAAACTTGAAAATTCTGCTCACTTCCGGTTTCATAAAGCTCTCCTTCTCCGCATATTGGTTGTATTTCACAAATTGCAGCTTATTTACCTTGACTTTATTATACATTTTTACCACCCTTTTGTAATTAGCCATTTTTTAAAAAATTCGGCTAATTTTTTCCTTTTCACGAAAAAGTTTTCGTTTACATGCGAAAAATGCCTGTCAAAACGAACCCTCTTCGTTTTGACAGGCACTCTTATTTTGCTAAATATCCATATAATCTTTTAATTCTTTTCTGGTGGAAACCCCAATCTTCTGATACACCACCGACAAATAATACTTCACCGTATGTACCGACAGGTGCATATGCTCTGCAATCTCAGAATTTGACCAGTTTCTGCAGGCAAGGGTAGCAACACAAAGCTCCATTGGTGTAAGCTGTTGGGGCAACTCCCTCTCGTCGCCCTTTTCCTTAAGCCTTCGCCAGCCTGTAGTATGCCTGTTGGCAATTTTGATTATTATTTCATACTCTTCGGGATAATCGTTCTTTATACACTTTTCAATAAGTCCGCATAGACGGGAATGATGCTCTCCGAAAGTCTGAAAGAACTTATCGGGATATGCCAACTCCCATGCTTTTTTCAAGTGTTTTTCCGCTTCCCGCATCTTTTTCAGCGCCATATAGCACATAGCCGCAATAATATGCACATCAATCAATGCGTAAGGATACGCACCCTTGTGCACCAGTATGGCAATTTCAGCCATGCCTATTGCCTTTTCGTATTCATTTCTCAAATAGGCTTCGTATGCCAGCGCATAGCAGGCATGAATACGCATTCCCGTAGGCAGCAGATGAATATAATCCTCCAGCGCATTTTCTGTTTTAGGCAAATGAAGCACGGCATTCGCCATGGTATCAATATAAACCTGCATTGCTCTTTCCTGAGGATTAATCTCATCTCTCGTGTTTTCAATTTCATTTTTTATGCTCAGAAGCCCCATCTTGGCATACTGAATGTGACCCATCCCGATATTTGCAAAAGCATAAAGCAAGCTTGCCGCAGGACGAAACGTATAGCCATACATTTCCTCGTATTCGTCTACAATTTCGCACACCTTCACAGGTTCACCCAAAGCATAGTAATACTCCGCCATTGCAAACCTTTTCGACTCTTCGTCCCCCATTGCATTAATAGCCTCTAAGCAGTGACCCGGAAAATAAGACAAGTTCATCAACGGCATCGGAGTACGGACATGCACATTTGCCTCTTCAGCAACAGGCACCACTTCATCTGATACCACCGCACTATCCCTTGGCATAAGCCACACTTTCCCCTGCTTTACAGCTCCGGGTATTTTCCCGGTGTTCGCCCACATCTGTACCGTGCGTTTATTAACATTCAACCTTTCAGCCATCTGGGCCACGGTTTCATACATTTAGGTCATCTCTTTCCGATATAAAAATTGCCGAGCACATCGTACCAACGAAATCCCGTCAGGGATTTACATCACCCGGTCAAATGCAATGCATATGACTCATTCTCCGCCAAGTCTCTTTACAGCTCTTGGAAGTGCGTCCTTTGCATTGCCCCAGGGTGCGTCCTGATTGCGGTAATCATATTTCTGCGTAAACCAGTGAACGTCCTCATTAAGCTCGTCCAATCTTGAGTTCTGAAGCATGGATATTTCTCTGACAAATTCGTCAAGACTTTTGCCGGAAAGCTCTTCCGCGCTTGCCTTTATAACCATTTTCATATGAGGCAGGCAAAGCCCCTTGCTTCTTGAAAACTTATCACGGAAGTCCTTTTCCTTATCCCACAAATAAACAAGGTTTTCCGCAGCCGCTTCGATTTCCTTATCAAGCTTATCGCACACAGCACAGGAAGAAATAATCTTGTCCATTTCCTCTACAAGCTTATCAACGCTCTTTTTTGCACCGCCGGAGCCAAAGCCCGTTACCTTAAAAAGCTTGGTTCTCTTTTTAAGTCTGCCTCTTACTTCTTCAAGATGAGTGTCCAGCATCAATGCCAATGACAGTCTGTTTCCTCTTTCATATAAAGCAGATAAATGTCTCGGGCAAAAGCCGCGGTTATTTGTAACCATTCTGCATTCAGGCTCCATCATGGAAGGTCCCAAAAAGTAGTCCACATTATTATCCTCCATGGTTTTGGCAACACGGCACATAATGCAGTCGCAGTCCTGCTCCAATGCTTCTGTAAGCGGTATGGAATAAATTCTTTCTTTCATTTAACTCTCTCCTCAGATTTATATGAATTTATTCTATCACACACTTTGCCCTTTTGCAAGGGTGGTTTTAGCTTACTCTTATTAGGTAACCGCAACATTTTTTAAGGTACGGGGACATTGCCATTCATTTTACTTTGATTGATAACAAACGGATTTATGGGATGACATGGGGTAGGCAATGTCCCCCATAGTGGGCTTTAGCTTATTTTCTCTCTCATTTTTTCAATAATCCTCTTTTCCATTCTCGACACCTGCACCTGTCCCATGTTCATAATTTTTGCAACCTGACTTTGGGTCATTTCCTTAAAATACCGCAGCATAATAAGCTGTCTGTCTCTCTCGGGCAGCTCTTCAATTGCACTTCTTAATGCAATTTTCAAAACCCGTTCTTCCTCGCTGTTGCCGTCACTTATCATGTCTCCGATACGCACGCCTCCATCCTGTTCGTAAACTTCTTTGTCCATAGACTCAGGCGGCATTGTGGCTTCCAAGGCAAATATGGCTTCCTCGTAGGTTATACCAATCCTTTTTGCCACAGCCTCCAGCTCGCAGTCGCCCTCTTCCATGCGTATCCGCCGTATAATAGCAGCCCGCTCCCTTGCACTTCGGCTCACCTTTATTATGCCGTCGTCTCTGAGAAATCTTCGTATTTCGCCTATTATCATAGGCACTGCATAAGTGGAAAACTCAACATTATAATTAACGTCAAACCGTTTTATGGCTTTCACCAGCCCCATTGCTCCCAGCTGAAACAAATCATCTCCGCTCACCCCTCTGCCTGCAAAGCGCCTGACAGCATTTCGCACCAGCCCCATATTCCGCTTTACAAGCTCTTCCGTTGCTTTTTCCTCGCCCATCTGAGCTCTCTGTATCAGATTCTTTACCTCATCCAGCATTTCATCTGCTCCCCATTCGTTTTGTCATGGTAACAGTCGTGCCCTCACCTAACCTTGACTCTATATGTAACGAATCCATAAAGCTCTCCATAACGGTAAAACCAAGCCCGCTTCTTTCTTCGTCGGGCTTTGTTGTAAAAAGCGGCTCCTTTGCTTTTTCAATGTCTTCTATACCGCAGCCTGTATCCCTTACGGAAATCATTACCGTATTGTCGTAAGAAAAAGCCTCCAGATACACAACCCCCTCCTTTCCTTCGTAACCGTGAACAATGCTGTTTGTCACCGCCTCACTCACCGCAACCTTTATGTCTTCAATTTCATCCACGGTAGGGTCCAGGTGAACAATAAATGCAGCAATCACCATTCTTGAAAAACTCACATTACATTCCTTTGCCTCAAATTCTACCTTAACATGATTTGTCATCACATCTTCACTATCCTTCCCAAGCCCGACAGCTCTATAATTCTTTTAACGGTTTTATCAGCACCCGTAAGCTTTACCACTCCTCCCAGAGCGGCAACTCTTTTATACCTTCCTATTATCAGTCCAATGCCCGAGGAGTCCATAAACCCAACCTCGCTCAAATCAAAAAGCATGTCCTTAACCGTCGTGCAATCGTACTCAATATCAATTCTGCGTCTGAGTTCTTCCGCGCTTTCTGCGTCTATTTCACCGCGGATTTTCACCACAAGACTGTTTGAGGCAACCTTAAAGCTCACTTCCATAACATTCATCCTTTCGTAGTTTCTTTTAATTCTATTCGTCATGGGCGCCCTCTTTCCCTTTACAAAAATTACCAATAATACCGACAAAAAAGCACACAGACATTTAAAATCCGTGTGCTTTTTGTTTTAACCTACTTTTTTCATTATCTCTTTTTTCAGCTCCAGAAATTCTTCACTGAAAGCATCCGCAGAGGATATCTTTGTTTCGATGCTGTATTTTATACAGCCCACATCTCCGCCTAAAATATAAATCCTGTCGGAAAGTATAATCGCCTCATCAATATCGTGAGTTATAAACAGTGTGGAAATGCCGTGCTTTTTAACGGTGTTTTTGAACCATTTCTGCATGTCGCTTCGTGTTAATGCATCCAATGCGGAAAACGGCTCGTCAAAAAGCATCACGTTACATTCTGTCATAAAGGTTCTCGCCAGTGCTGCCCTTTGTCTCATACCGCCCGAAAGCTGAACCGGGTAGGCATCTCTCCATTGGTAAAGTCCGAACTCTTTGAGTATTTCTTCTGCTTTTTTCCGAGCCTCCTTTTTATCCATCCCTTTAAGAAGGCAGGGTATCATCACATTTTGGGCAATGCTTTTAAAGGGCAAAAGCAAGTCGCTTTGCTGCATATACCCAACTTTTCCGGAAATACCCCCAATGGACTCTCCGTCAAGAAAAACATCACCCCCGTCAGGTTTTTCCAGCCCCGACAGCACATTAAAAAGAGTTGTCTTTCCAATGCCGCTCACTCCCAGCACGCAAACCATTTCGCCATTTTTAACCTCTACGGACACATTCTCTATTATTTTTTTACCGTCGTAACTCTTAGTAATATTTCTTCCTTCCAGCACTTTTTTCACCTCAATTGTCAAGAACCCACATTGTAAAGCCTTTTCCGCTCAGGTCTTTTTCAACAAGCTCTTCCTCATAAAGCCATGCATAGAACTTGTTCCATCTGTCTTCGTCAATATAACCCCAATAACCACTCTCATCCACATATTTGTCCGCCATAAAACGGGCACTTTCCCTCACCAGCTCTTCGTCCAGGGTGGGGTCAGCCTCCAGAAGAATTTCTGCAGCCTCTTCGGGGTGTTCGCTACAGTATATATATCCCATCTTTGTAGCCATTATAAAGCTTTCTGCCACTTCATAATTCTCTTCGCTGCAATATTTTTTGCTGGAAATTATAACAGGAGTGTAGTAATCCATTGTTTCGTCCACACTCTTAAAGTCAATGTAATTATACTCATAGCCTTCAAGCTGCGCCTTTATAACGTCCCAATATTCATACACCCACACCGTGTCAACCATGTTTGTATCAAGGGCCGTCAGAACATCTGTCACGGTGGAATCTATCATGTTAAGCTTTTCGATGCTTGCCCCTTCTTTTTCCATACAGTAGCCTATAATTGCCTGTTCAATGGGACTTCCCCATGTGGCATACGTAGCACCCTCCATAGCCTTGAAAGAGTCTATGTTCTTTTCTTTTTTAGATATAATTCCCGACAGATTATGCTGCACTACAGCTGCAATGGCAACAACGTCCAAGCCTTCACACAAAGCAGGCGCCATGGAGTCCTGAAAGCTTATGCCAAACTCTGCCTTGCCCGATGCAACCAATGCCATTGCCCCGTCCTCGGGAGGCTGAACAATGTTAACCTTTAAACCGAACTGTTCATAATATCCCAATTTTTGTGCCGCATACAACCCCGTATGGTTAGTGTTGGGAGTCCAGTCAAGCACAACGGTAACCTCAATAAGTCCGTCGTCCTCAGCATTTTCACCGCAGCCCGCCATACTGCAAAGCATTACAAAGCTCAAAACCAAGCATAATATTTTTTTCATAAAACTCATCCTTTCTCAACCATTTCGGGACTGTTCCCCTTTGGTTCGTCGTCTCCCCCGCCTCCCTTGCCTAAAGGGAGGGGGACCGCATTAACGGCGGGGGGATTCACTGCCAACTGGCACTTCCCATTAGCGCATATCTGTATTGTTGATATACAATTACACATCAATTTTTCTCAAATTTTTTCCAGGGCATTACCTTATCACGTATAACCTCCACCAGCTTCATGAGCAAAAGGCTTAATACACTAATAACAATAATAACCGCAAACATCTTGTCAAACCTAAAGCTTTTTCTCACTCTTGTCATGTAAACACCCAAGCCGCCTTCACCGCCAAGCCATTCGGCAATAACCGCACCCACCACAGAGTACGACACCGATATCCTCAGCCCTGCAAAAAAGCTGTCCAAAGCATAGGGTATTTTCACATCAAAAAGCATTTTTAAATAGCTTGCATCCATGGAGCGGTACAGCCTTAAAACATTTTTATCTGCACATTCAAAGCCCGTAACCAGCGCCACCAGCAAAGGGAAAAAGCAAGTTACAAAAATAAGTATCACCTTAGGTGCCATGCCAAAGCCAAACCACAACACCAAAAGCGGTGCAATTGCAACCGTGGGTATTGTCTGGCTTATAACGCACAGCGGGTAAAACATATGGTGCAGAAAGCTAAACCTGTCCATTAAAACTGCCATTATAAAGCTTCCCACCAATGCAAAAGCCATGCCTATGGCAGCCTCGCTGAGGCTTACCCAAAGGTTAGAGAGCAAAACCTGCCAATCGGCAATCAAAGCTTCCATCACACGCGCAGGTGTTGGCAGCATAAAGGCAGGCACAATTTCCATCATGCCCACAATCTGCCACAGAACAACAAGCCCCAGCGCAAACAAGGGAGCATATATTTTAGTGCTTATGTTTTTCAGTTTTTTCTTCAATTGTCAACACTCCCGTCGGGTTAAGACTAATCTTCACGTAGCTGCTCACTCCACCGGCACCTTCTTCAAGGCAAATCATCTGACACCTTTTCACAATCTCCATTAAAGTATCGTAATCGCCCTCAACGGTTGTTTCAAAAGGTCCCACGAAGTAGTTAAGTCCCGTTGATGCAATGTATTCAATCACCTTGTCAACAATTCTCACAACCTCTTTAGTATCTCCAACCTTTGGCAACACCTGTATTGCCACACTTGCCTCTACCATAACTTTTCTCCTTCCTATAACGTAAAAAAACGCGAGCACTGCGCAATGCTCGCGTTTCAATATACACTATTATACACTCCCTCTCCGAGGGAGCTGTCGGCTCTGCCGACTGAGGGAGTGCTTTAACCACCCAAAGCCTCATTTTGTGTACATTTGCCTACGCAGACATTACTCTGATCAGGTCATAAGGGTCGGTATACCTCTCAGCCTTTCGGCTCCCCTAATGCACTTTTAATTATATACCTTTATTTTATTTTGTCAATACCGTTTTATTCTGCCGCCTGTTTTTTCAACAAGCTTATTTCAATGCCACGGATCAACTCATTTCCATAATTTTTTATCCAAGTTTCTGTATCCTATCGCCTCGGCAATATCCATGGAGTCAATGCTTTCTCTGCCCTCCAGATCGGCAATTGTACGGGCAACCTTAAGTATTCTGGTATATGCTCTGGCACTGAGGTTCATGGTTTTAAAAGCCTGCTCTAAAAGAGTTTTTTCCTCTTCGCCTATAACGCAGTATTTTTCAACCAATGACCCGTAAAGGTCAGCATTGCAGTTGATTTTTTCATCTTTGTATCTTTTCCGCTGAATTTCTCTTGCCTTTTCTATCCTTTCACGCATAACGCTGCTCGGCTCACCGTCAGGCTTCTGCAGGTCGTCATACTTCACACTTTTTGCCTCAAGCTGTATGTCAATTCTGTCAAGCATGGGTCCCGAAACCTTACTAAGGTATCTTGCCACGTCGCTTTCGCTGCAACGGCATTTCTTACTGCTATCTCCGTAATAACCGCATCTGCAAGGGTTCATTGCGCAAACAAGCATCACATTCGACGGGTACGTAAAACTTCCCACCGCTCTTGACACATTCACAACACCGTCTTCTATGGGCTGGCGCATTGCCTCAATAACGTCCTTTTTATATTCAGGCAGCTCGTCCAGAAACAGCACCCCGCGGTGCGCAAGAGAAAGCTCTCCCGGCTTTGCCTTACTTCCTCCGCCAACTATGCTCACCCCCGACGCACTGTGGTGAGGGGAACGGAAGGGACGTTTTGTTACAGCCTTACCCTTTTGCAGTACCCCTGCAACAGAATGGATTTTTGTAACCTCAAGCACCTCGTCAAAAGTCATTTCAGGCATAATTGTGGGTATTCTTTTTGCAATCATGCTCTTGCCCGAGCCGGGAGAACCAACCATTAAAACATTATGCCCTCCTGCAACTGCAATTTCAATACCGCGCCTTAATTTTCCCTGCCCCTTTACCTCCGAAAAATCAAAATCAAACAAAAACTCCTCTTGTGCAATACTCTTGTGAGGTGTCATTTCAATTTTATTTTCTCCTGTGATATGGCAAAAAACCTCTGCAAGGCTTTTTGCCCCGTAGATTTCCACCCCTTCAACCAATGCGGCTTCCTCGCGGTTTTCAAAAGGCACAATAAATTTTGTCATGCCCTCGTCCTTACCGCCTATAACTGCGGAAAGTATGCCGTTAACACTCCTTATTTCTCCCGAAAGCCCCAGCTCTCCCAAAAATACATAATCGTCAAACTTGCAGTTAAGCTGTCCTGTGCCTGCCAGAACCGCAACTGCAATGGGCAGGTCAAACTGAGTGCCCTCTTTTTTCAAATCGGCAGGCGCAAGGTTAATAACGGCTTTTTTGGCAGGGAAATCAAATTCAGAATTGCGCACTGCCGCCTTAACTCTTTCCTTAGCCTCTTTTACGGCAACATCGGGAAGCCCTACTATGTCAAAGGAGGGAAGCCCTCCTGAAAAGTCGGCCTCAGCAATTACAATTTTACCTTCTATGCCAATAAGTGTCGCCGTCTTAACCTTAACAACCATACTAATCTCTCTTTTCTTATTAATATCTTATCCAGACCGCCATCTCACGGTTGTCATCTCTGTTTCCCCAGAATGCGTAAGGCACAGCCTTAATTTCAATTTCTTCATATCCTGCAGAAAATGCTTTATACAAATCGTCTGTATCCCAAGCCTTTTTCTTCACAGCCTTACCGTAAATGAAAACAGCCCCCGGGAACAGCTCATCATCCTTTTCGCATCTGAAGCAAGGGTCTCCTGCAAGGCGGATAGAACTAAGTCTGTCACCGTTGTCGGCAGATTCAATACAGTATACCACTGGACCCCTCTGTATTGCCACCTTGCCTGCGTCTGCCCTGACAAGGGGATTCGCCTCAACCATCTTTACGTCCATGGGCATTTCAACTGTGACAGTATCACCATCTGCCCAGCTTTTTGCAATGTATGCATAACCCTTTTTAACCTCAAATTCTGCCTCTTCGCCGTTAACCTTAAGGGCAAACTTGTCTGCCCAGGAGGGTATTCTCACCGCAAGGGTGTAGCTTCCTTCCGAAAGAACAAACTCGCTCTTGCCTTCCCAAGGCATTAAAGAATTCTGCTTAATATTCACATTTTTATCTCCAACCTTTACCTTTGCATCACTGCCTATGTATAAATGCGCATAAACAGTTGTATCGTCGGAAGAATAAATATAATTACCTAAACTTGTTATCATTCTCGCAAGGTTGGGAGGACAGCATGCACAGCCAAACCAGCCGTGTCTTTTAACCGTATTGTGACGTTATGCAGGCACTCTCTTATTCTGCTCGTCCCATGTTTCCAATGGGTTTGTGTAGAAGAAGTGTCTGCCATCCAATGCCATACCCGAAATTGAGCCGTTGTAGAGAATTCTCTCCATAACATCGGAGTATTTGGAATTAACATCGCACATAAGCATCTTCTGTGCAAAAAATGCAAAGCTGATTGCCGCACATGTTTCCGTATAGCTTAAATCGTTAGGCAGCTGATAGTCAAAGGAAAATGCTTCTCCGTAAACTGTTGCTCCAAAACCACCTGTTACATACATCTGCTTTTTTGTGGCATTGTCCCAAAGCACATCACAAGCATCAAAAAGGCTCTTGTCATTGATTTCCGCCGCAAGGTGTGCCGCACCTGTGTACAAATAGCCTGCTCGAACAGAGTGACCCACTGCCTCAGTCTGCTCACGGAGAGGCTTGTGTGCCTGGCAATAAACAAGGTCTGCTTTTTTATCCTTATTGCCCCACATATTAATATAATCTCTCTTCTTCAATTCTTCATCAAAGAAGTTTGGTTCACTGCCTCTTTCATTTATAAAATACTCGCACAAATCAAGATACTTTTTCTCACCTGTTGCCTTGTACACTCTCACAAGTGCCAGCTCAATTTCAGGGTGACCTGAATAACCGCGGAGCTTGCCCTCTTCCTTGCCCAGCTTAGTGGCAATCAGGTCAATAAAGCGGCAGATAATGTCCAAAAGCTTTCTCTTGCCTGTCGCTTCATAATAAGCAACAGCCGCTTCCGCCATATGTCCCGCACAGTACAATTCGTGGCAGTCTAAAAGGTTTGTAAATTCCTTTCCTTTTTCCTTTATCTGATAATAAGTGTCAAGATAGCCGTCCTCTCTCTGTGCTCTGCCAATAAGGTCAATAACCTCGTCGGCGGTTTTTTCAAGCTCCTCGTCAGGCTCAATTGTAAGACGGTATGCAACTGCCTCAAGCCACTTTGCAACGTCAGTGTCCTGAAAAACAAAGCCCTTGAACTCGCCTTCCATTTCCCCTGCGGCAATTTTAAAGTTCTTTATGGCATGGCTTGGCTCAGTGTCGGGTACGTTGTCATTAATTGCGTCCCACTGGTAAGGAATAATTACATTTTTTGCAATATCCTCATATCTTGACCAGAACCCGTCATTTACTTTTACGTTTTTTAAAGGCGCAAACTCATTTGTCTTAACCATAATAAAATCTCCTTCTCTCACGTTTTGCCCACGCAAAACATATCGCATTGCCGAAGGCAACATTAATATACTTCCCATTCCAACACACCAAGCCCTGCTGCGTCGCCCTTTTGCATAACCACTCTCACAGATGTGGTGGTTATCTTTTCAAAGCTTGTTATGTTCATTTTGCAAAGCTCAGTACCTCCGCCTGAGGGCTTTGTCACATCTGTCCACTTGCCATTTTCGTCAAGGTACTGAATTGTATAGCTCTTTGCTTTTCTTGTGCCGCCTCCGTCGTCAAAGAACACAAGTCCTATGGCATTAATTTCAACAGCCTCGTTCCATGTATATTGTATCCATTCCTCGTCAGAGTCACGTGTCCATGTGCCGAAGCGCGCCACTTCCTCCTGAGATGGATTGCTTGTCTCGAGGGTATATACTCCGTCGTTAAGTGCACCCACACTTTCCCATGGGGCACAGTAGCTTGCTTCAGCTTTTGCCTTTGGTGCCTTGTTTTCCCCAAGGTCAACCTCTCTTATTTCCACCTTAACGTATTTTCCTCCAACACCGCAAAGCACATAGCCGTCAGCCTCGCCAAAGTTTTTCAGTTCTTCTTTTTTCTTATAACCTGTGGAATATGTCACCGTTACAGTTTCAGGCAAGGGAGACAATCCGTCGTAAACAACCTCTTCAATTTCAACAATTTCGCCCCAGCTTCCGGGAGACTCTATGTTCCATTGGGTGTTTTTGTCATAAAATTCAAAGTATTTTACAATGCCCTTAAAGCTGCCCTTTGTTTCGTCGCTTCCCCGGGCAATATAGTTTCTCTGCACTTCTCCAAGGTCTGCAAGCTTAAAATCTGTTTTCATGGAAATAAGTTGGTAACCACCGCAATACAAGCGCAATATATCCTCATACTGCCAAAGTGTCACCTCTCCTGCAAATTTTCCAGGCAGGCACACACCCGAGGATATAAACTTTCCGTTTATGTTAAGCCCCAGCTCATTGTCCTTACCAAACACCACAGAAAGGTTCCTTCCTTCCATGTCCGAAAACTCAACAAGCCTTACACCCTCGTTCTGCGCCAGATCCATGGCTATACCCATATTCACCGTGAAAGACTGAACGTTATTTGTAAATGCATTACTAAGTCTCACATAGCTCTTTACGTTGCCGCCGCTTACAAGCGCACCGTCTTCAACCTTTGGGCTGCCCACATGCCTTATTTCCTCACAGCTTTCGTCAAAGGTGTATATAACACTTCCTTCAATGCTGCCTCTTTCAACAGCCTCTTCTTCACCCTTAGGCAGTGTATAAGGTTCAATGGTTCTTGCAAGAGGGTTTCTTTCAATAACAACCTTGCCGCCTTCACCCACGTAGCTGAAGGTAGCTTCTTCTCCGCAAGCTGTTGCCTTGAGCTTTCCGTTTTCATACAGGGCGTATCTTGCGCCCTTTTCCAGTCCGCTAACTGTTATGCTTGTGTAGCTGCCGTCGTCCTTCATTGTAAACTCAATACGATTCTTGTCTTTGTTAACAACAGCCTTTTCGTATGTAGCGCCCATAATTTCAACACTAAGCCTTTCGTTTATAAGGTTAAGCCTCATAAACAGCCCGTCACGGGGGATTATTGTGTATTTATCCTTGCTTTCGCTCACCTCACAGCCGTAGCCTGTCAAGCCGAAAATAACATCTCTTGCCACATCGGAGGAAATTATCTCCAATGCGCCGAACAAGCCCAAATCCGCCTCGCCTGCCATCTGTCGCCAGCCGTTATGGAGCTTTCCGCCTCCTGTACCCTGACCGCCGTTATTCCCCAGTTCTGCCTGGTAAGTCCAGCTCACTGTTCCTATGTTTTCTTCATCGGAGTCAATCTGCCCCGAATTTATGCACGTAAAATTCGCAAGCTTACCGCCGTAGTTAACTCTCTGTGCAATGCTTCTTTCATCGTCGGTCATTTTTGTATCAACATTTCTTAAATAGTCGTCCATGCAGTAGCCTGCCAATGCTGCCGTGTACTGAAAGTTCCACCAGTTTTCACCGCATATTGTAACAGGGTTTGCGTAATAATACCACACAGGCTGAAGCCCACGGCAAGCACGGGTCTTCAAATCAATTTTGTACATCATGGTTTCGTTGCCGTTCATTTTTGCCAATGTATAAACAGCCTCTTCGCCCGTGTTGTCGTAGGAATATTCGCTTCCGTAGGGGTATTTCGTATTCTTAAAGTTGTCATACTTAATACCCATTATCCGCTCAACCTCCATAGCCTCTTCATCAAGCCCTTCAAAGTAAAGCGCATCTATAATGTCGGGGGTTGTAATCTCACCCATAAGCCCTGTCGCCCAGTTGTATGCCACCTTGTCAGAGTACAGCGCCATCAAAATGTTCCATGCCCTCTTTAAATATGTAACCCTGTCTTCCTTGTATTCAATCATGTCGGGATACATTGCACAAATTCTGTACATGGCAAAATAGGTGTTATAAATGTGAGGGTACGCATATCCTCGGTACGTAGGCGACATATTAGGCTCTTCTGATAAAAAGTCGTGAATTAAATAATCCTCCTGATGCTCACGCATAAGGGTGTTCCATATAGCTACATCAAGATATTCATCCACCGCCTGCACCTGTTCTTTAACAGGTGTGTATACGTTTTTCTGCGCCAAAAACGTTCCGTGTGTAAGCGCCCAGTCGTCGCCGTAGCCCCAGTAGCTCATCTGCCAGTAGCCGTTCATTGTGTCCGCACGGTTACTTTTACTGTCCATCATCCAGTCATCAAAGGTTTTGTCACCCACCTTGCCGGGGGTATTTGTCTGGTGCTTTGTTAAAAACTCGCTTCTTTTAAACAGTGCATCATCAAGAGGCTCCATTGCGTAAAACTGAAGCATTGTTTCGCACTCTTTTCCCATAACGGCATACTTCACGTAAACATGATTTACGCCAAGGCAATTGAGCTTAATATCATAAACATAATAGTTTTCCTTTTCATAGCAAACCTTTTCGCGGAAGGTTATTTCCGCCTGCCCCGTACACTCATGGTTATTATTCACCATGTTGTCCTGTGTGGAATAAAGCCCCGTTTCATGCACGCACTTTGCATAAACCTCTTTAATTTCCACATTTTCATTTGCGTGCAGGTAAAATGCTCCCGGCATATCCGTAGAAAATGCCATCGAGGGTACTGCCACCGCGTCAATAATATTCTTTTCATAAAGTGTGTGCTTCAAATCCGCCTCGTCGTCCACCGCGGTAAATTCAAAAGCATACTTCTTGCTCTCCCCTGCTTTAAGGGTCAGACTTGTGGACTCCATGTAGTTTGAGCCTGTTTTCTGTATGTTTGCGGAATGTATGTAAAAAACGTCAAGCCCACTGTGATACCCCGCCTGGTCCTGCGCCCATACAGAGCCTTGATGCCCGTTATTGACCCTCCAGTGGTCACGGTATTCAAACCCAGCCCCCGTTTCGCCCACAGGTGTAAAAAGCAGCATCTTTCCCTGACCTGAAGGACGTGTTGCGTAAATGTAGGTGGAATTTTTGCCCACAAAGGAATGGTAAACACATCTTGTATCGTAAAGCTCTTCGCCTGAGTAAGTGGATGTCCAGTACTGGTTAAATGCCATGGGCATACCCCAGTCGCCTATTATAAGGTCATCTTCCTTGTTGTTTACAACCTCAATCTCCCACAAAATGCTTTCGCCATTTACCAAATAAGTTTCAATAATCTTATAGTCTGCTTCGTATGTAACCGTAATCCTATCGCCTTGGCTTTCAACCTTTCTGTTGTCAGCTTCACTTGTCTTAAACTCTGTCCATTCGTCCTTTCCGCGCTTTGTTGCAAATATCAGCTCACCCATCCATGCATGCTCTTCGCTTTTGCCCTGATTGGGTGCGTTCTTTCCGTTCAACACATACTCAGTGTTGCAAAAATCAGAATTAACGTCGTCTGTTATCTTCAAGGACTCAATCTGCCCATATTCACCAATCTTCATTTGTAAAGAGTCATTACAAAGCATATTTTCGTCCTCTGTCTCAGGATTTATGCCCGTGCCCCAAGGCTCGGGAAGCTCATAAAAGCCAAACAATTCACAGCAAATTTTGTAAATATCAGGGTCATATGCCTCAAGCTGTTCACGGTCAGTAAGCTTGTCTGCGTTTTCAACAGGCAGCTGGGTGGGGCTGCCGTTAAAAAACCTTCCCACCTGCCCTGCAAAATACTCATGATAGTTGGACGCATCATATTCGTTGGGAGCAGGGTACATTCCTTTTTCCGCCGCATTGTTATAGCAGGCAAGTATCCTTTGGTAAATATCCTGCCTTGCACCTATACCCTGTGCGTCGCCGATGCCGTAGGTCAAAAGGGTGTGAGTAGCCTCATGCACAAGCCCTGCAAAGGTTCTTCTCCAAGTATCCTCCTCGGGCACAATCAAATCCTCCACCAAAACAGTTGTCACAATGCCGCCTCCGCCGCGCCGTTCATCCGCACTTTCCCAGTTTTTCCAAGAGGGGTGCATGGAATTTGTTTCGTTTTCGCCCACAACAATCATGCTTACCCCATGCTTATTCATTTGCTTTACAATTTCAGGGTATTCCCTTGCAATTTTCCGAAGGAGTATTTCAATCACATCATAAGCCTTAAAAAGAGCCTCATCGGGCACATCATTGGTGGAGCAAACGGGTATACCGTACACCGTAACACTTTTTGTGTAAAACCCGTCATATTCTCCGCTGCCTGTTTTCAACGGGTCGTTCACCCACATGGGAGGCTCCGAAATTTCACGCGAAAGCTCAAACTCCTCCGCAAAGCTCAAGACGGGAACAATCCCCGTCAATATGCTCAATGCAACAATCAAAGCAACAACTTTTTTCATTTTCTTCACCTTTTTTAGTCTAATTCTATTGTTCTGTTGTACTTCTTTTTCAAGTCAGCCTCACCGTCTAAAACAGCTGAAAAATCCTCCGAGCCTGTTCTTGAGGTATAGAGGACAAACGGGCTTGTACCCATCACTTCAACTCTGCCGTCGTTATATATGGCAACGGTGTTGTAGCCTCGGCAGTCAATGTTGTTTTCTATGTCAAATTCAACAAGGTAATCTATCTTTCTGAACTCTTCAACCTTTGTGTTTCTTATTATCCAGACCTTTGTTCCGTTAACGGACATCACGTTTTCAACGTCCTCATCCCATATGGCTTCGTACTCGGAATAAAGTGCGCTCCATTCCGTTTTTAAGGCATCCATAGCCACTGCCACCTCTTGGGAGTATTTATTTGAACAGCCGCTTAACAACAAGCAAGCCGCAATTGCTATTATACATATTTTTTTCATTTCAGTCACCTCCTTTCTATTCTAACATTATTCTTACATTTATTCAACAAAAAAAGAGGCTTTCGCCTCTTTTTTTAATCCGTCATATACTCCGAATCCGGCACCCGTACCATTAGGGACTGTCCCAACAAGCATCCTCAGATGCTCTTTGGCAAATCGTCTCCCGATTTTGCCAAAGGGGGACTGTCCTCAATGGGGATTTCCTAACCAATCATATACTTCTGAAGCCTCTGCCCACAATCTCGCTTGTTGTGGTAATAATCACAAATGCGCTTGGGTCAATTTCCTTTATCCTGTAACGAAGTCTGATTGCCTCAATACGTTTACACACAGTATGTATCATAACCTTGTCCGTGTTGGAATAGCTTCCCACAGCCTGTGTAATCGTGGAGGAATGCCTCAGCTCCTGCATAATATATGCATTTATTTTTTCCGGCTTGTCCGTAATCACAACAAAGTACTTACAGCTGTTTATGTTGTCTATAATGGAATCCACCAAAAATGTCTTTGCAAACAGACCCGCCATGGAAAACAGCCCTGTTTCTATATTAAATACAAAGAACGTTGAACCTGCAATAAAGAAGTCAGTTATGAGAAGGGCTTTACCAACGTCAAGCCTTGTGTACTTTTTAAGTATCAGTGCCACAATGTCTGTTCCGCCCGATGACGCACCGCAGTTGAATATAACAGCCGAACCGAAAGCAGTCAGAAGCATTGCATAAACAAGCTCCAGCAGGGGTTGGTCTGTCAGCGGCTTTGAAATGGGCACAACAAATTCCAGCGCATAAGTCAAAAGCGAAAACAGCAAACTGCAATACACCGTTTTCACCCCGTTTGACTTACCCAAAAACAAAAAGCCCAGCAACAGCAAAAGAACGTTTATAACCATAATCCACGTTCCCGAGGTAAGAAACGGCGCAACCTTACCAAGTATTGTACCTACACCGCTCACACCGCCTGTTGCAAACCCGTTAGGTATCTTAAAAAAGTACACACCCACCGTCAAAAGGATAGTACCAAGAGTTATCCATAAATATATTTTAATTTCTTTTAAAACTTTTTCTTTCATATTCACCACCCGGTTTAATTGTATCACACCTTTTATAAAAAGCAACAAAAATCGGTAATCTTTGACAAAATTACAACATAAAAAGGTGATAGGGAAAATTGTTCAGAATTGACAAGCCGAACGAAAACGCGGTGTCCGCCCCGCGTTTGAGCTTTGCCCGAAGCTGCACAAGGGTACTGCGAGCGGTGAGGTTTTCCGATAGCAAAAAGGCATAAAATAAGAGGAAACCATCGCATTTTTGCAATGGTTTCCCTAAACTGTCTATAAACTTATTTTCTACCACAATCGCGAAGGGTGCGGTAAAGAAGGTTTCCTGCACTGATAAGAATTTATACCATCAGGGACTGTCCCAACAAAGGCTCGCAAGTCTTCTTTGGTAAATCGTCTCCCGATTTACCAAAGGGGGACTGTCCCCGATGGGGGCTTTCTTAACCAAACAACATTGGGAATTATTCCCCATGTTTGTTATCATTCAACTATTTTATATGCCTTTGCCAACGGCACAAGCTCATTTGCTTTTGTAAATAAATATACTGTGCTTTCCTCAAAGCCCTCGGGTATATCCACTATTCCCTCTGAACTCACATTTTTCATTGTTGTATTCACAAGCATTCCGTCTTCATATATTGCAAAAATCGCAACTGCTGAATCCGTAAGACCTGTTATAACAACAGCTTTTCCAACTACCTCAAGTCTTACAGGATTTTCCGCATAAACCCTTAAATCCTCATAGGTTACGTTCACATTGCTTGTTCCTCCGGCAACCTTAAAGCCACCGAAGCCCTCAAAGCTTCCCTTATAAACATTTACCGAAGCAGGCATTTCCAATCCGCCGTTTAAAAGCGAATATGTAACAATGTAAACAGCATCGCCATCCTTTAAGCCATCCAATACACTTGTTTTGTTTTCTGCCAAAGCAAACTGTTGCGCCAGCTCATCATTCCACACATGGTTTTCGGCAACAATTCTCACCGCATAATCTGTAAAGCTTAATCCGCCACGGTCATTACGGGTTGTTGCACCATAAAGCTTTTCTGCCGCAAAGTTTGACAACCTTGTCTGCCCCGAGGTATCCGTCACAGAATTACCTGTGCGGATTGCAGCATTTGTTTCGCCGCGGCCTGTGTAAATAACACTTGCATCCGTAGCCACACGATAACCAAAAAGCACCTCTCCGTCAATATCAATTACACCATGGTCGGGATATGCCTTGCCTCCCGACGGTTTAAATTCAATCACAAACCTGTCAGTCTTCACCTTTGGAGCATTAATTGTTGCCGTGGTATTACCCCTAACCGTAAGCCCACCATCAACAACTACATTTCCGCTTGTACAGCTCCAGTTTTTCCAGAGCGAGTTTTCCTTTGCTCCCGCAGACGAAAGAGTTCCTGTTTCCACACTGCCCGACATGTCCATAACAGCATAGTAATCATCGGTTAAGCTTCCCATTTTGCCTTTGTATTGATAGGAATTGTCATAAATTCTTAAATAATCAACACTGCCTTCAAAATTTTTACCTACATAGCTTTTTCCGTTTCTGACAGCATCAAGAGGCGAAATACTCACTTGCTTTGACTTGCTTGCATCGTTAACCTTAAGTGTAACAGTGCCTTCAGAAAACTTAATTTCAAACTCATTCCATCCGTATGTTCCAACATCATTTATGCTTACCTCTTCCTCGCCCACCTTCAAGGTTGCATCAGAGGCTATGCTCAAAACAATGTCACCGTTACCAAGGTTTATAACCTCGCCCTCGCCCTTTGCTTTCAGCGCAATGGTTACCGAGTCATAATAAAGCACCGAAGCATTCAAATCAACATAATTACTTCCGTTAAAGGTTATACATTCATCATCTAATTCAGGGCTGTTAACACCGTAAAGATGTGTTGCGGCAACATCATCCTTCATATTTCCGTTAAATTCATACTCCGAACGAAGATTTACAACATACGGGCGCACATAATAATTTTCAAGTGTCACAGGAGCATAACTGCTATCTTGCGCAATGGAAAGATATCCGGAATAAGAACCGGAAGAAACATTTTTGCCTCCGTCCTCATACCAGTCTCCGTAAAGAATAGCCTCATCCGTGGCACTTCCGGCACCAAGCGCATGTGCCTGACCCTTCACAACAGCACTACCGCTCACCTTATAATCAACATACAGGCAAGCATTTTCAATAACTCTTGCATTATCGCTGACAACTGCTCTGTCATAGAGCACTGCATAGTCGCCTATATAGGCATTATCCGTCACCTTTGCACCGTGGTTTACAGTTGCATAGCCGTCAATAATGGCATTATCACTAACGGTTGCATTGCCCATTACAACTGCATTGGGTCCCACATAGGCAGTGTCTGCAACCCTTGCATAATAAGATACCAATCCACCCCCGTTTGAATGTCGGCGGTAATACCCTGCGGGAACGGGGCGCTCTGTCATAGGCTCTGCCCCCTCCATGGTTACAGAATAAGGATACTGGGGTTTATCCTCATACGGAAGGTTTGATTCATAGCTATGACTTGCCCAGCCTCCGATTGTATGCTTCACCATAGAATCGATACTTGGTGTTGCAGCAACGGAAAGGTATAACTCATCGTTTTCTCCCACTTCCATGCTCATGGTTTCACCCTCTGCAAAAAGCTGCGAATAGCTTGTAACACCATCTTCGCTTTCAACAACAAGCCTTCCGCGCCATGCAGCCGCTTCAATATCTGTCAGAGGGTTAATTGTAACACTGACTGTTCCCGGAGTAAACTTAAGGGGTATAATATTATATCCCATCGCTTCGGGTGCACGTTCAACAGGCACCGCATAGGTGTTTTCTTCATCGCCCAAGGGTTCCAGAACAGTGTATCTCTGAGGCCAATAAAGTATAACATCTGTTTCTTTATTTATCTGAGCATTATATGCTTCCTTCTCTTTAAAATCAAGTGTTGCCATATGTGATGCAAAAGCACCTACACTATCCTGCACACTTACATTGCCGTTACATGCATCCAGCACCTCATAAAAATTCACACTTGTATTTTTAGGCTTATATTCCAACAGTTTTTGAATAAAGTCTTCCCCGTAATATTCATACCCTTCGGGATTTTCGTGAAGATACTGAAGGAAGGGCCAAGCCTGATAATAGGCTCTTCCGTTCATCTGGGTCAGAGCATTAGCCCTCAGATACAAAGACGACATTTCCGTTGTACCCGGCAGATATTCGTACCTATACTGCTCTGCAAACCAGTTTGCAATACCCTCCCACCAGGGTCCCAGATAAATGTTGTCCACCCACGAATTGTTACCCTGAGCATAATGCATAACATGTCCGAACTCGTGAGCAAGCACTGTTTCGTAAGTAAGCGCATCAGGTCCGCACATAAGATACGGATATCCGTGTGCGTCAATGCTTGCAAATGCCCAGCCGTAGTCATAATCTGTAATGCCTGTACCCATAACCACAACGTTTACCTTGTATGGAGTTGTCTGGTCATAGGACGAATTAACACTTGTCACAGGCTCCTTCATATTAAGTCCGTTTACAAAAACGTCCCATGCCTGTTCAAGATAATTTGTCACCTTAATCAAATATTCTGAATTTATCACAATATTGTTATATGTGGTATTACCGTATATAACCTGAAAATGCTCAGATTCATATGTATTGTAGTTAGAAGCACCTGCGCTTGCGCCACCCCATATCTGAAGTGCTCTCACTTTATAATTTGTCTGACCAAAGGTCGCAGTTGGCATTAATACAACCATCATGCACACAGCAACAATAAATGCAATAATTGCCTTCCCTCTTTTTTTCATTCAACCGCCTCCATAACCCTTTTATATCGGCATTTTTATTAAAACAATATAAATTATCTCACCATTTCGTCCTGGTGTCCCGTTGCCTTATGTGACTTTATTATAGAGTCAATTTCGTCAATACTGGAAACACTCATATCGCCACTAACGGTGTTTTTAACAGCGCTTAACGCATTGCCGTAGCTCATAGCCTCTTCAATGTCGCCCTTTGCAAGTATGCCGTAAAGCACACCTGCCACGTATGCATCACCGCTGCCCACACGGTCAATAACCTCAATACCCATGTAATGAGGCTCTTCGTAAAATTTTCCGTCATAGTAAATTCTTGAGCCAAAGTTATGCTTTGTGGGGCTTATAACCTCACGGCGCGTTGTGGCAACAATCTTACAGCCGTAGGTGTCGGCATAGCCTTTCATAATTTCGTCCAGTGTGCCTGTGCGCTGTAACATACGACGGCTTGTTTCCTCCGACACAAACAAAACGTCAACATAAGGGAAGATGGACTCCACAACCTTCTTTGCCTCTTCCTCGCTCCACAGCGCCGCACGGTAGTTAACGTCAAAGCTTATACAAACTCCTGCCATCTTCATTCGTTTAATCATTTCAAGAGCCGTTTCACGAAGGTAAGGGTTAAGTGCCAGCGAAATACTGCTTATATGGAACATTCTTGTTCTGTCGTAAATTTCGTAGGGGATTTCACTAAGCTTTAAAGAGCACACCGACGCATTTGCTCTGTCGTACACAACTGCGCTCTTTCTGGGGTACACACCGCTTTCGTAAAAATAAATACCAAGCCTCTTGGTATCACTCTCGTCCCATGCCACATAGTCGTCGCTCACATTACCGTAGCGGATTCTTCTTGCAATAAAGTGACCAAGCTTGTTCTTGGGCAGCTTTGTTACAATGGCAGAACGTATGCCTAAATTTGCCGCACCGGAAGCAACGTTAAACTCACTGCC
The DNA here is from genome assembly GCA_964604615.1 of uncultured Oscillospiraceae bacterium. GTDB lineage: Bacteria > Bacillota > Clostridia > UMGS1883 > UMGS1883 > RGIG1927. The sequence continues at coordinate 305 of CAZRZU010000008.1, read as the reverse complement.
GCCGCAGTTTTTTTCAAATGTTTCACTCTGTGAAATCTTTTCTTTGTCAGGCGGTGAAAGCCTCAGCATTACCTCACCAAAACCAATAAGGTCAAAATCTGCACTCTTTTTAATAAAATCCATACATTTTTCCTCCTGTAATATATCTTTAAAAACATTTTATCATACATTACTTTTTTTTACAAGTATCGTTAATATAAACAAAAAAAGTGTGGATTTCCACACCTATTCACTATGCCTTATTACCTCTTCCTTCTTCACCATTACTTTCCAAAAATCCGTACACATAATTTTTAGTGAAGAGT